>NZ_HG424461.1 GCF_000336385.2 Lysobacter antibioticus HS124
AAACGCCGCGAGACCGCACGAGCGCAGTCGCGGCTTACGCCGCTCCTACAGGAGACCCAGGACAAAGACGCGGCGAGAGTGAAGGATGGCGGTCGCGGCTTGCGCCGCTCCTACCTCGCGAGGGTCTCGGGCTTCGATCGATGGCGAAGGCGTTGATTCCTCTGCGCGTCCCGTGGTCGCGGCTCGCGCCGCTCCTACAGTGAGGAAGTGCGGTAACGGCGGCGCAAAACACGAGGGCCCCGCGCGGGACCCTCGGGGCGGCGGCGCCACAACGCCGCCGCGATCGGCCCGGTCCGCGGCCTCAGGCCGCGACTTTGGCGCCGTCGTGGAACTGCTCTTCCTCGGTCGACCCCTTCAGCGCCACGGTCGAGGACTGTCCGCCCTGGATAGTCTGGGTCACCGCGTCGAAATAACCGGTGCCCACCTCGCGCTGATGCTTGACCGCGGTGAAGCCCTTCTCGGCGGCGGCGAACTCGGCCTCCTGCAACTCGACGAAAGCGCTCATCTGTCGGCGCGCGTAGCCGTGCGCCAGGTTGAACATCGAGTAGTTCAGCGAGTGGAAGCCGGCCAGGGTGATGAACTGGAACTTGTAGCCGTAGGAGGCGATTTCCTTCTGGAACTTGGCGATGGTCGCGTCGTCCAGGTTCTTCTTCCAGTTGAAGCTCGGCGAGCAGTTGTAGGCCAGCAGCTTGCCGGGGAACTGGGCGTGGATGGCTTCGGCGAACTGGCGCGCGAACTCCAGGTCCGGCTTGCCGGTCTCGCACCACACCAGGTCGGCGTAGGGCGCGTAAGCCAGGCCGCGGCTGATCGCCTGGTCCAGGCCGTTGCGGGTCTTGTAGAAACCCTCGACGGTGCGCTCGCCGGTGGTGAAGGGCCGATCGTTCGGGTCGATGTCGGCGGTCAGCAGGTCGGCGGCTTCGGCGTCGGTGCGCGCAACGATCAACGTCGGCACGCCCATCACGTCGGAGGCCAGGCGCGCGGCGACCAGCTTCTCGACCGCTTCGCGGGTCGGCACCAGCACCTTGCCGCCCATGTGGCCGCACTTCTTGACCGAGGCCAACTGGTCTTCGAAATGCACGCCGGAGGCACCGGCCTCGATCATGCCCTTCATCAGTTCGAAGGCGTTGAGCACGCCGCCGAAGCCGGCTTCGGCGTCGGCCACGATCGGCTGCAGGAAGTCGACCTCGCCGCTGCCCTCCGAGCACTGGATCTGATCGGCGCGCAGCAGGGTGTTGTTGATCCGGCGCACGACCTGCGGCACCGAGTTGGCCGGATACAGCGACTGGTCGGGGTACATCTCGCCGGCGATGTTGGCGTCGGCGGCGACCTGCCAGCCCGACAGATAGATCGCCTTGAGGCCGGCCTTGACCTGCTGCATGGCCTGGTTGCCGGTCAGCGCGCCGAGGGCGTTGATGAAGTCTTCGGTCTGCAGGTAGTTCCACAGCTTGGCCGCGCCGAGCTTGGCGATGGAGTGCTCGACCGGCACGGTGCCGCGCAGGCGCACCACGTCCTCGGCGGAGTACGGGCGGGTGATGCCGGCCCAGCGCGGATTGGTCGCCCAATCGTGGCGGAGTTGGTCGGCGGTCGGCAGCGTGTGGCTCATGACTTCGATTCCTTAGCGTTGGGTCGGGTGACGTGGGAGTACTGCGTCTGTAGGAGCGGCGTGAGCCTCGACCGCGGCATCCGGCTCGCGATGGCGTCGCGGTTGGGCGGTCGCGGCCGACGACCGAAACCAATCCCGGGGCAAGGCCGCACCTGCAAGTGGCGGGGGATCAGTCGATGCGTTCGTAAGCCGGCAGGGTCAGGAACTCTTCCAGGGTGTCGGCGTGGGTCAGGCGATCGAGCATCGCGATGGCCTCGTCGAGCTTGGAGCCGCCCGGCAGCTTCATGCGCTCGGCGAGCTTGCTCGGCAGGCCGATCAGGGCGCGTTCGAGCAGGGCGAAGTCGACCGGCGTGCCGTCGTCGAGGAACAGGCTGTCGGCATGCAGCCACTGCCACAACTGGGTGCGGGCGATCTCGGCGGTGGCGGCGTCTTCCATCAGCCAGTGGATCGGCACGCAGCCGTTGCCTTCCAGCCAGGCCGCCAGGTAGCGCACGCAGACTTCGACATTGCCCTCGAAACCGGCGCGGGTGACCGTGCCCAGGCAAGGCTTGATCAGGTCATCGCGGATGATCAGCACGTCGTCGCGCAGCACGTGCTGCTGATGCGGGGTCGGCATGCGCTCGTCGAAGATCCGCATCGCCAGCGGGATCAGCGCCGGATGCGCGACCCAGGTGCCGTCGTGGCCGGCGGTGACCTCGCGCAGCTTGTCGGCGCGGACCTTGGCCAGCGCGGCTTCGTTGCCGGCCTCGTCGCCGCTGATCGGAATCTGCGCCGCCATGCCGCCCATCGCGTGCGCGCCGCGCTTGTGGCAGGTCTGGATCAGCAGTTCGGAATAGGCGCGTAGGAACGGCTGGGTCATGGTGACTTGGCCGCGCTCGGGCAGGACCTTGTCGCGGTGCGCGCGGAAGGTCTTGAGGTAGGAGAACACGTAGTCCCAGCGGCCGCAGTTGAGGCCGGCGATGCGCGTGCGCAGCGCGTGCAGGATCTCGTCCATCTCGAACACCGCCGGCAAGGTCTCGATCAGCACGGTGACCTTGATCTGGCCCGGCGCCAGGCCGAGTTCGGCCTCGACCCGGTCGAGCACCTCGTTCCACAGCTGCGCCTCTTCCATCGACTGCAGCTTGGGCAGGTAGAAGTAGGGGCCGCGGTCCAGCGCCGCCAGCGCCTTGGCGTTGTGGAAGGCGAACAGGCCCAGGTCGAACAGGCTGCCGGACATGGCCGCGCCGTCGATGCGCACATGCTTCTCGTCCAGGTGCCAGCCGCGCGGGCGCACCATCAGCACCGCCTGCTCTTCGAACGGCTTGAGGGTGTAGTGCTTGGCGCCGTCCGGAGCCATCCAGTCCAGGGTGCCGGCGACCGCCTTGCGCAGCGCGCGCTGGCCGGTCAGCAGATTGGCCCAGGTCGGCGAGGTGCTGTCCTCGAAGTCGGCCATGTAGACCTTGGCCCCGGAGTTCAGCGCATTGATGACCATCTTCGGATCGACCGGGCCGGTGATCTCGACCCGGCGGTCGAGCAGCGCGGTCGGCAGCGGGGCGACCCGCCACTGGCCGTTGCGGATCGGCGCGGTGTCGGCGCGGAAGTCCGGCAGGCCGCCGGCGTCGTAATAGGCCTGGCGCTCGCGGCGCGCGGCCAGGCGGGCCTGGCGCGCCGGCTCGAAGCTACGGTGCAGGCCGGCGAGGAACTCCAGGGCGGCCGGGGTCAGCAGCGACTCCTGACCGGCCACGACGGCGGTCAGTTCGATGCCGTCGCCCGGCGACCGTTGCTGGGGATGGGGGTCCTGCCACTGCGCGATCACTGCCGACATGGTGCGACTCCTGGGGGAGAGGGCCGCTCCCGACGAGCCGACCCGACGCCTCCGACCATGCGCCGGCGTGTTGTATTTGACAATCAAGTTTTTTCAATGCATATCATTTGAAGAACTTATACTTGACTGTCACATGACACCGCCCCGCACCCTAAGTCCGCGATTCGCTTACAAAAGCGATCGGCTCAAGCCGCTGCGCGCGTTCTGCCAAACGGCGCGCCTGGGGTCGGTCTCACGCGCGGCTGAGGCGCTTTATCTGAGCCAGCCGGCCGTGACCCTGCAGTTGCAGGCGCTGGAACGCGAGATGGGCGTGCGCCTGCTCGAACGCAGCGGGCGTCGGGTGGCGCTGACCCGCGAGGGCGAGGCGCTGTACGAACTGGCCCGGCCGCTGGTCGAAGGCCTGGACGCCCTGGACGGCACCTTCCGCGAGCGGATCCGCGGCCTCGACGCCGGCGAGCTCAACGTCGCCGCCGGCAGCTCGACCATCCTCTACCTGCTGCCCAAGATCGTCGAAGCCTTCCGCGCCTCGCATCCGGAGGTGCGCCTGACCCTGCACAACGTCACCGGTGCCGGCGGCCTGGACCTGCTGCGCTCGGACGGGGTCGACCTGGCGGTGGGCTCGATGCTCGACGTGCCCGGCGACCTCAGCTACGCCCCGGTGTACCGCTTCGAGCCGATGCTGATCGCGCCGCGCAAGCACCCCCTGGCCCAGCTCGAGCGGGTGACCCTGCAGGACCTCAGCCCCTACGGCCTGATCCTGCCGCCGCAGCGCCTGACCACCTACCGCATGGTCGACTTGGTGTTCCAGCAGAACCGCGTGCCGTACACGGTCGCGCTGGAAGTCGGCGGCTGGGAAGTCATCAAGCAGTACGTGGCGATGGGCCTGGGCATCAGCATCGTCACCGCGATCTGCCTGACCGAGGCCGATCGCGCGCGGCTGTGCGTGCGCTCGCTGGCCGAGTATTTCCCGTCGCGCAGCTACGGCGTGGTGGTGCGCAAGGGCAAGTACCTGTCGCCGCAAGCGCGCGCCTTCACCGAGCTGATCCAGCCGGCGCTGTTCGAGCGCGCGGACTACTACGCGACCGGTCAGTCCGATCGCTGAGCGGCGGGCGCCGCGGCGGCGGAAAACAACCGCGGCGGGAGCTCGCACTCCCGCCGCTGCGCCGCTCGGACGCTGCCGCCCGAGCGGCTATCGATCGACGCGGCTCAGTAGCGCACGCCGATCGTTGCGCCGCTGAAACCGCTGGCCGCGTACAAGCTCAGGTACACATAGCCGGCCGGCGGATTCGGCACCACCAGGGTTTCGGCGTTGCCGGGCTGGGTCGAGCGGTAGTTGTGCGCAGTGCGGGTCGCCCAGCTGCCGTTGGTGTTGACGTACAGGTCGGCATTGCCGCTGCCGCCGGCGACCTCGATGCGCAACTGCGGCGTACCCGCCGGCACGTACAGATAGAAGTACGCCGTGTTGCCCGCGGTCGCGGCGACGTTGCTGCGCGCGCAGTTCCGGCCGAGCTGACGGGTATCCGCGCCGCTGCATTCGGGCAGGCCCGGCGCGGCGACCGCGACCGTGCGCACGGCCTTGGCGGTGGCGCCGCGGTCGTCGGTGACGGTCAGAGTCACGGTGTAGCTGCCGGCTGCGGCGTAGGTCTTGCTCGGATGCTGCTCGTTCGAGCCGCTGCCGTCGCCGAAGCTCCACTGCCAGGCCACCACGCGCCCGTCCGGATCGGTCGAGCCGTCGCTGAAACGCACGCCCAGCCCGTTGACGGCCGCGGTGAACGCCGCGGTGGGCGTCTGGTTCGGCGTGGTGCCGCAGCCGGAGCCGTCGGGCTGGGCCACGCACGGCAGCCAGGCGCGGAACGCCGCATCGTTGCTGCCGCCCAGGCTGCTCATGTAGCCGGCATAGCCGGTGTAGTTGCCGGGACGGAAGTAACCGAGGATGGCGTTGACCTGCTCGCGGCGCTTCTCGAACATGAAACGCACCGCCAGATAGCCCCAGCGATAGACCAGGTTCTGACCGCTGTTGTAGTCGTTGCCGTAGACCCGGCTCAGCGCATGAGTCGCACGCCCGGCCTCTTCCTGCGCCGCGGTATTGGCCAGGTTGCGGTACGAGTAGGACATGTACTCGGCCAGGCCCTCCACCCACCACACGGTCTTCTGCGACATCGCGGCGTTGAAATCGCCGTGCATGTCGAAACGGCCGTCCAGGTAGTGCACGTACTCGTGGGTCAGATTCCAGATCTCGAAGCGCGGCCGCACCCAATCGGCTTCGTGGGCGATGAAGCGCGCCTGGTTGCCGGCCTGGGCCGGGTTGCCTTCCAGGTACATGCCGCCGTTGTTGGTGTCGATGCCGAAGATCGCGCCGGCGTAGATACCGTAATCGTCGCTGCTGTCGAACACCACCATTTCCAGGGCCGCGTTCTGGTCGTTGGCGACCGGCGTGCGTTGGGTGCCTAGGGCCTGGTGGAAGTAGTTCTCCTGGCCGGCGACGATGCTGCAGGTCTCGCCGAACTCGGCCGCGCTCATCGCCTGGGCGCGGATGCGCAGGGTCGCGCTGCAGGTGTGGCGCAGCGGCAGCGCCGCCGCTTCGACCCGCGCCTTGAAGTCGCACAGGCCGTAATAACTGCAGTTGCCGCGATCGTAATAGTCGGCCATTTCGCCGACCCCGACCCACAGCCGAGCGGTCGGGCCGGTCACCGCACCGCGGTCGAGCAGCGCCTTGACCCGCGCGCGCGCCAGGGCCTTGAGGCTGCCGTCGTACTGCAGGAAGCGCCCCAGCTCGCGGCCGGCGTTCGACACCAGATAGGCCTCCGGCTGGCTCAGCCGGGCGAAGTGACGGTCGGCGAAGCCGTACAGCGACTCGACGATCGACGAATCGGCTTGCACCGCGGCGCGGAACGCCGGGTCCTGGTGGCCGCGGAAGGTCACGTTGTAGGCGTTGTTGACCGCCACCTTCATCCAATAGAACGCGTTGTAGCGGCTGTCGTAGCCGGCGAGCAGGCGCTTGACCACGTACAGATAGCGCGCGTTCTCGACCGCGCTGTCGATCAGGGTCACGTACTCGGCCAACGTCTCGCCGTGCACGTCGTCGACGCGGCCGAACTGGGCGTTGGCGGCGAAAGCATCCAGCGCCGGGCGGATCGCGTTCTGCAACGCGGCGCCGTAGCTGCCGACCGAGCTGTCGTAGTACTGCACGTAGTAGCCGGCGCGCAGGAACAGCACCAACTGCAGGGTGCTGTCGGCGTTGCTGCCGTCGTAGCGCTGCGCCGACGCGGTCAGGGCGTTGGCGACGGTGACCATCTGCGCTTCGCGGAAGGTGCCATAGGCGACGCTACCGCCGAGGCCGAACAGGGCATTGATGCAATCGGCGTCGGCGGCCTTGATCGCGCTCACCAGGGCGTTGCCGCTGAGCGCGGCGAAACCGTTCGGGTCGCAGGCGGCCTTGGCCGATCGCTTCGCGCTCGCCTTCAGCGAGGGACGCTGCAACAGGTCGCGACCGGAATCGGCCAGGTCGTAGGCGCCGGCGTCGGGCTGCAACAGCTGCGGCTGTTGCGGCGCGCGGCGGGCCGGGTCGAGCGATTGCGGCTGGCGGTGTTCGCCGTAGATCTGGCGTTCGGTGCTGGGGCTCTTGCGTCCGGCCGAGCGCACGACCGGCGCGCGCGCCGAAGCGATCGTCGATACCGGCCCACGGACCAGTTGCGGCGACGATGGGGCCTCGGCCTGCCATGGCAGGGCGAAACTCAACAGGCTTACGGCGGCGGCCGCCAGCCCGATTAACAGGGCGTGGGCCGGCCGCGGTTTGGGTGCGAAAGACATCGCTTGTCTCCTCTCAGGATAGGCGGCTGCGCCGCCGCGCGCAGCGCGGCCGGTTGCGCAGCCGGGGGCATGACGAGAACGGCGATCGGTGGTGGGCATCTCTCCTGCGTCGTAGGGATCGACGGGCGACGCGCGCCCGCTGCGGGGGATCGGTCCGATCGGCAACGCGGGCGCGACGGCGCCCGGCCCGGCGGGCGATGAGCCGCCGGGAGCTGGCAGGGCGCAATGGAGAAGCGGACAGGCCGCGGAGGAACGGGCGCCGGCCGGGCGCAGCCCGGCGCCGGCTGAAGCGCGCCGGCGCTGCGGATTGCGGCCAGGACGGGCCCCCTGACCCGGTCGACCGAGGGCAAGGCCGCCACGGTCATGAAGCCGTCACGAATGCCTGCTAATCGGTATAACGTATACGCTATGACTGCAGCCGGAAGATTTCCGTGACCGCGGTCGAGCGGTGGCGGTCGAGCCGACGAACGGCACACCGGCCGCACCGGATCGGGCGAGATCGGATCGGCGGAACCGGATCGGGCAAGTTCCCGCCGCCGCCCGCGCCTCCTCGCCTCGCCCGCCGCCGGGATCCGACGCCCACCTGCCAGCGCGTGCGGCGCTTGGTTAGACTGTGACGATGAGCATCGTCCCGCGTTCGCTGTCCGACCAAGCCTTCGAAGTGGTGCGCGAACGGATTCTTTCGACCCAGATTCCGCCGCTCACGCCTATCCGCCAGGAATTGCTGGCCGAGGAACTCGGCATCAGCAAGATCCCGCTGCGCGAAGCGCTGGGACGGCTGGAAGAGCAAGGCCTGCTGTGCTCGCACCCGAACCGCGGCTTCTTCGTGCCGGCGCTGACCGCGGTGGAAGCCGAGGAAGTGTTCGCGCTGCGGCTGAAGATCGAGCCCGATGCGGCCGCGGACGCCTGCCGCGACGCCGGCGACGACGAACGCGAGGCCGCGCGCGCGGCGCTGGCCGCACTGGAATCGGCGTCCGACGCCGACGTGCGCAATGCGGTGACCTTCAACCGCCGCTTCCATCTGAGCCTGGTGCGACCGGGCGGTCGCGCGATCACCACCCAATTGGTCGAGCGCCTGCACGTATTGGCCGAACGCTACGTACGCAAGCACCTGGAACCGGAAGGGCGCGAGGCCCGCGCCGCCAGCGAGCACCGGGCCCTGCTCGAGGCCTGGCTGGCGCGCGATGCGGCCCGGGTGTCGCGATTGCTCAGCGCGCACATCGTCTCGACCCTGCACGACCTGCGCCAACAGCTGCCGCCGGCCGCCCCGGCGGCGAGCGCCCCGCCGCCGCG
>NZ_HG424462.1 GCF_000336385.2 Lysobacter antibioticus HS124
GCCGGCGCGCTGCTCGGCGGCGCGGCCGGCGCGCTCTGCGGCGGCGCCGGCGGGTTGGGGTTTTCGACCAGCTGCGGCCGCTCCTGCTCCTCACCCGGCACCGCCGCCGGCAGCGGTTGCGGCGCGGCCGGGGCGGCGCCTTCGCCGCCCGCGGGGGCCGGCGCCGGCAGCGGCGCATAGAACGGAGCATCGCTGGTCGGCGCGGCCGGGCCGGCGCGGTAGAAGTCCTCGCTGCTGTTGCGGTTGCTCGACCAGACCCAGGCGAACAGGCCCAGGCCGGCCGCGAACGCCGCCAGGATCAGCCACCAGGACTTGCCGGCGGGGCGCCAGGCGGCGAAATCGAAAGCGCGACGCGACGGAGCGGGGGACGGTGTCGACATGGGCGGTCCGGAGATGCGATCGGCACATTCTGCAACGAAATGCCGGTTCGCGCCGGTCGCCGCGGCCCGGCCGTCGCGACCCGGCCGCCCCGGATTCGCGAAAAATGCCGGCCGGCGCGATAATCTGCGGTTCTCTTCGCCACCTGAATCCGGCTCCGTCATGCTCGATCCGACCCTGCTGCGCCAACAGCCCGCCGACCTCGCCGAACGCCTGCGCGCTGCGCGCGGCTACGACCTCGACCCGGCCGTGCTGGAATCGCTGGAAAGCGAGCGCAAGCAGATCCAGGTGCGCACCCAGGAACTGCAGAACCTGCGCAACACCAAGTCCAAGCTGATCGGCCAGCTCAAGGCCAAGGGCGAGGACGTGGCCGCGGTGATGGCCGAAGTCGCCGGTTTCGGCGACGAGCTCAAGGCCAGCGAAACCCGCCTGGAAGCGATCAAGGCCGAGATCGAGGCCATCGCCCTGGGCCTGCCCAACCTGCCGCACGCCTCGGTGCCAGCCGGCAAGGACGAGAACGACAACGTCGAACAGCATCGCTGGGGCCGCCCGCGCGCGTTCGACTTCGAGGTCAAGGACCACGTCGAACTCGGCGCCCGCAACGGCTGGCTCGACGGCGACACCGCCGCCAAGCTGTCCGGCGCGCGCTTCACCGTGCTGCGCGGCGGCCTGGCCCGGCTGCACCGCGCGCTGGCCCAGTTCATGCTCGACCTGCACGTCGGCGAGCACGGCTACGAGGAAACCAGCGTGCCGCTGCTGGTCAACGCCGACTCGATGCGCGGCACCGGCCAGTTGCCCAAGTTCGAGGACGACCTGTTCGCGACCGTGGTCGGCGAAGGCGAGGCGGCAAGCAAGCGTTATCTGATCCCGACGTCGGAAGTGCCGCTGACCAACATCGTCCGCGACGAGATCCTCGAGGACGCCGCGCTGCCGCTGCGCATGAGCGCGCATTCGATGTGTTTCCGCGCCGAAGCCGGCAGCCACGGCCGCGACACCCGCGGCATGATCCGCCAGCACCAGTTCGAGAAGGTCGAACTGGTCAGCATCGTCCGCCCGGACGAGAGCTACGACGAGCACGAGCGCATGACCCGCTGCGCCGAAGTGGTGCTGGAGAAGCTCGGCCTGCCGTACCGCCGGGTGCTGCTGTGCACCGGCGACATGGGCTTCGCCGCGGCCAAGACCTACGACCTGGAAGTCTGGCTGCCGAGCCAGAAGACCTACCGCGAGATCTCCTCCTGCTCGAATTGCGAAGCCTTCCAGGCCCGGCGCATGCAGGCGCGCTGGCGCAACCCGGCCACCGGCAAGCCGGAACTCGCTCACACCCTCAACGGCTCCGGCGTCGCGGTCGGCCGGGCCATGATCGCGGTGATGGAGAACTACCAGAACGCCGACGGCAGCATCGCCGTGCCGGAGGCGCTGCGTCCGTACATGGGCGGCATCGAGACGCTGGCCTGAGCCGCGGCCGGCCGGTTCGAAGCGGAGCTTCGCACCCTGGGGGCCGAGTCGCTTGCCCGACGGCAGGCGCCTCGGGCTTTCGCCTTCGGGCCTAGTCGCGCCGGCGCCGCGCGGCGCGCCCATGGACCTCATCGCCGGAGCGATCCGGCGCTACGAAAGGAATCGTCATGAACGCCGCTTTCGACATGTTCGCGCAGTTGCTTACCGTCGTGATGATGGCCGCCCCGACCCTGGTCGGTTTTTTCGCCCTGCAGTTCGCCGTGCTGCTGGTCAGCAACCGCAAGCGCAAGGCGCCGCTGGCGATCGCCGGACTGATGTGGCGCGCCGCCGCCGGCGTGCTGTTCGGCAGCCTGGTCGGCTTCGCCGCCTTGTGGGCGACCATGGTCGTGCCGTCCTGGGTGACCGGCGACTACGAAGGCCTGCCCTGGCTGATGATGTTTCTCGCCTTTCCGGTCGGCGGCGTGGCCGCGCTGCTGGCCAGCTATTTCTTCGCCCGTTGGCTGTTGCGGCGCACGCCCGACGGCGCGGCGGCGCAGCCGGCCGCCGCGCGCGCTTGAGCCTTGCCCGCGCCGCCGCCCGCGGGTAGGAGCGGCGCAAGCCGCGACCGCGTCAATTCCCCTACGGCGCAACCCCATCGGCCTGCGCCCCCTCGGATCGCGGCTTATGACCGAAGGAAATCCCTGTGGGACGCCGCTCCTACCGGAGGCGCAGCGTCGCCCCATTGTAGGAGCGGCGTAAGCCGCGACCGCGCCAATTCCGCTACGGCGCAACGCTGTCCGCCTGCGCAATTCCGGGGCGCGGCTCGCGCCGCTCCTACCCCTGTTCCGCGCTACTGACGGCTGTAGCAGCGGCGTCGATTCCGGTAGCTGACGCGCTCGCGTGCCAGCGCACCCGATCGCGCTGCTGCAAACAAAAAGACCGGGCCCTTTCGAGGCCCGGCCGAATGCCGGCGTGGGGGAGGGAACGCCGGACTTGGGGATCGATGCGATCGCGCCGAAGCGCGCTCACGCAACCTCATGCAACTTCACCTTCATGCTGCGCGACGCAGCGGCGTAACGATCGAAGCATGTGCGGCAGCGAGCGCATCGGCGCGATGCTGAGGCGAGTAAGCCACACCTTCGGCGCGCACGAACTCGACATCGGTCACGCCGATGAAGCCGAGCACGTGACGCAGGTAGGCCTCCTGAAAATCGCTGGGCTGATCGGTGTGGAAACCGCCGCGGCCGCTGACCACGATCGCCTTCTTGCCCTTGGCCAGGCCTTCCGGCCCGTTCTCGGTGTAGCGGAACGTTTTGCCGGCCACCGCGACGCGGTCGATCCACGCCTTGAGCGTCGAAGGAATGCCGAAGTTGTACATCGGCGCGCCAAGTACGATCACGTCGGCGGCCAGGAACTGTTGCAGGATGCGTTCGGACGTTTCAGTTTCGAGCGGATCGGCCTTGGCCAGGGAACGACCGGTAAGATGCGGAATCGGATCGGCATCCAGATCGCGGTACTCGATGCTCAGGCCCGGCACCGCGTCCTGCCAGCGCGCCGCTACCGCCGCGCTAAGCTCGCGGGTGACGGACTGGGTGCCCAGGGCGCTGGAATCGATATGCAGCAGCTTCATGACGGACCTCGCTTCGGTTGGCTGGCGGCATGCCCGCCGCGTTGGAGCAAAGTCTGCGTCGTTGCAGTGGTGGAATAAAGCTGATTAAATATCACTGGCTGTTCTAATATTGGAACTATCCTCATGCACGACCTGAATGACCTCTACTACTTCGCGATGGTCGTCGACCACGCCGGCTTCGCCGCCGCCGAACGCGCGCTGGGCATCCCCAAGTCGCGCCTGAGCCGGCGTATCAGCCAGCTCGAGACCGACCTGGGCGTGCGTCTGCTGCAGCGCTCGACCCGCCGCTTCGCCGTCACCGAAGTCGGCAACAGCGTCTACCGCCACGCCCAGTCCATGCTCGCCGAGGCCCAGGCCGCGCGCGAAGTGGTCGACCGCCTCAGCGCCGAGCCGCGCGGGGTGATCCGGGTCAGCGTGCCGGTCGGCCTGGCCCAGCAGCAGATCCCCAAGCTGCTGCCGGAGTTCCTCGCCAAGTACCCGCAGGTGCGGGTGCAACTGCACGTCAGCAACCGCCGCGTCGACATCATCAACGAAGGCATCGACGTCGCCCTGCGCGTGCGCTCCAAGCTCGACGACGACGGCAGCCTGGTGATGCGCAGCTTCGGCCAGATCCAGGAACTGCTGGTCGCCAGCCCCAAGTACCTGACCCGCATGGGCCGGCCGAGCAACCCCGACGAACTGTCCGACCACGTCACCCTCAGCATCAGCGAAGACGACGCCCGCCAGCGCTGGGAACTGCACGGCCCCGACGGCGAAGTGCGCCGGGTCGAGCTCAAGCCGCGGGTGATGGGCTTCGACTTCCCGATGCTGATGGCGCTGGCCGAGCAGGGCGTCGGCATCACCCTGCTGCCGGAAACCGTCTGCGCCGAAGCCGTGCGCCGCGGCGAATTGGAAGTGGTGCTGCCCAACTGGCGCCTGCCGCAGGGCATCTTCCACGCCGTGTTCGCCTCCCGCCGCGGCCTGCTGCCGGCGGTGCGGGTGTTCATCGACTTCCTGGCCGAGAAGGCCCCGTCCCTGGTCGAATCCGCCCGCCTGCAGTGCAGCGACATCAAGGGCATCCCGTGCCCCGACGGCATCGCCGGCCGCGACAAAGCCGCCAAGGCCGACAAGTCGGTGAAGATTTCCGCGCCCGCGGCCTGAGCCGCGGCGGCATAAGCGCCGGCGGCATGAGAGAATGCCCCGCGTCCGGCGCAAGGCCGGGCGCGCAGGGCGGCCCGCGAGCGGCCGCCCCCGATCGTCGCCCCTGCGGTTCCACAGCGCGAGCGCCCGATCGACAGCCGTTCTACGGAGAGATGGCCGAGTGGTTTAAGGCAGCGGTCTTGAAAACCGCCGAAGGGTCAAACCTTCCGTGGGTTCGAATCCCACTCTCTCCGCCACCCTGTTTCGTAAATCACTGACTCGGATCGGCTTCTCTAGTAAGGGTTGGCCGTTCAATCTTTGGTTTTCCGTTCGCGAACAAAAAAGGAGGGCCACATGTGGATAGATATCGCTTGCGAAGCGCTGAGGGTGGGTAAAGTACTAGAGCTTCGCTATGACGGCTACAACCGGTGCGTCGAGGTACATGCAGTGGGTTACTCGCGTGCTAATCATGCCGTCATGCGTGTTTGGCAATTACGAGGAGGTAGCGTCAGTAATGAGCGTCAGGGATGGAAGTTGATGCGCTTGGACGAAGCAACGGGAGCGCGGATCGTTGATGAGGAGTCTTTGGCTCCTAGGCTTGGCTACAGGTCGGGCGACAAGGATATGGTTCAGATCGTTTGTGAGCTTCGTTAGTTGCCGAATATTGGAGCCATCTACTTCTACTGCTCTATAAGTAGCTGGTTATGTGGGTGCATTCCTGTGGAGGCAATTGAGAATGGCAGCCGAGGATGTTCGTACAGAATGTAGCGAAGCCCTGAAGCGTATGCAGATGTTCGATCCCGTGACCCTGGGGCGAGAGGATGATCTGGGGCGGCAAATGAATTTTTCCGATGCGGTCGAGCCGGCGGAAGCCATCATTGCAATCTACAAGAGAATTCCGTCGAGTGCGCTGTCAGATTTTACTAGCAGTCAGCTGGGTGTGATTCTTGCACAGGCTAATGCTGACTATAATATTTTTAAGCAGATACTTGATTTTAATTCGATGTCGAATGATGCGGCTAGTATTCGAATGGGGCTGCTTAGTGGTATTAAATCTCGCCGTGATCAACTATTTGACCAGGTTTGGCAGTTCATAGCATACGGGGTTGCAAGGATTACCGATACGAGCCTGCTTGAGACGCAAGCCCGTGCTACGATCCAAAGAATTGAGGATCAGGCGGGTAAACTCACCGAGCAATTGGTTAAAGCAAAGTCGGATGCCGATGATGCACTAGCGGCCATCCGGGCCGTCGCGTCAGAGCAAGGGGTGTCTCAACAAGCAAGCTATTTCAAAGATGAGGCGCAGGCGCAAGAGATACTGGCGGAGAAGTGGCTGAAGTACACTTATCAGTTTGCAGTCGCGATTGGTTTATTCGCTATCCTAAGCTTGTTCCTGCACAAGGTTGAGTGGATCAGGCCTTCGGGCGCTGCTGAAATGCTTCAGCTAATAACAAGTAAAGTACTCATCTTCGCTGTGCTCGGCTATATGCTCGTTATGGCAGTGAGGAACTACACCACACATAAGCACAATGCTGTTGTGAATCGTCATCGTCAGAATGCGCTGCTCACATATCGTGCAATTGTCACCGCAGCTGAGGGCTCTGGAACGCAGGATATTGTTCTGGCTCATGCAGCGTCATGTATCTTCTCGCCTCAAGAGACTGGGTTTTCTCATGGTAAGGGTGACGCAGGGATTGGTTCAAAGTCAGTCCTTGAGTTGTTAACGAAGGGGGTAACGAAGTCGGGAGAGTGACAGAAATGATTTAATTTGTTTAAACGAGTGCTTGCGCTCTCTCGCGTTAGATGGGTTGGCGTCTATGAACATTAGGGCGGAGTAATGAAACGCATCTGGACCATCATCGCCGTCGCCGATGTCGCCCGCAGCTTCCGCTGGTATCAGTCCCTGTTCGGGCAGCCCGCGACCGCGCCGGCGCACGATTACTTCGGCCAGCTCGTCGATGCGGACGGGACGGTGCTGTTGTGTCTGCACCGGTGGGGCGCGCACGAGCATCCTTCGTTGGCCGACCCGGAGCGTGCCGAGCCCGGCAATGGCTTGCTGCTGTTCTTCCGCGTGGACGATTTTTCCGAAGCGCTGCTTCGCGCCCGTGCGCTCGTGCCCCGTCTCGAAGAAGAGCCGAGCCGGAACCCGGCCACGGGGACGCTGGAGTTCGCGCTGCGCGATCCGGACGGTTACTACGTCATGGTCAGCGCGCTGACGGCCGACTAGGGGGGGCGACGGACGAGATTTGCGAACAGTCGATTCGTTGCGGCTCGGGCCGCCATGACCGTGCCGGCGAAGGCCGGGCCGAACGACGATCGGCCCGGCCTTCCTCTTGTTTGTCGAGCCGAGCGCCGATCGCCGCGATGGTTACATGAAGCGCGGTGCGGACGATTTGTTGCTGTGTCCGTCGGGGCTGAACATCATCGTTTGCTCGGTGATCGAGTCCGTGCCGCGCCCGGCCAGGGTGTGCGAGGCGTTGATCGCCAGGTTCACGCTGAGGGCGACCTGGGCGAAATCGGCCTGCGCCTGCGGCAAGCGGATGTCGTAGCCGCCCTTGATCGCGTTGCTCAGTTCGGTCTGCGCGTTCTTGATCGCTTCGAACGGCACCGCATTGGTGGCGCCGACGCCGCCCTCGTTGCGGGCTTGGGGCGAGTTGAGATGATCGCGCCAACGGTCGGCCAGCGTGTTGCGGGCGGCCTGGTCGGGCGGCAGGCTCCAGTGCGCCGCGCTGTTCTGCACGAAGCTCTGGTCGGCCTTGATCGCCGCGGTAAGCAGCTTGGGGTCGCAATTCTCGTAGGACTTGATGTCGCGGCCGCCCAGGGCGAAGAAACTGTGCGGGTTGTCGAGCAGTCCCTGCAGATCGCGGCGGACGGCTTGCGGCAATTTGCTTTGCTCGGCGTTCGACGACGACGCGACCGACTTGGCCTGGCCCGGTGCGACCGGCTCGGGGATATTGGCGGCGGAGAGCTTGCCCGCGTAGCGATTCAGATTGCGGTAGGCGCTCAAGCACAGCTCGTACTGACGGTCTTCGCTCATGCCGACTTCGCGGGTCAGGCTGGCGATGGTCTTGTACGAATTGACCTTGTCCTCGCGCGCCGCGTAGTGATTGCGCAGGAAGGCGTCGTTGGAGGTCATGTAGGCCTGGATGCCTTCCAGAGTGATCTTCTCCGGCGCGCTGCCGGCCGCCTTGCCGGAATAGCGCAGAAGACAGTCCTTCAACGACTCTTTGGACGATGCGTTGTCCGTGCTGGAACCCTGTCCCATGCGCTTGCTCCCTCGGTCGATGGTGGATGGGGCATACGCCCGCGAGGCCGGCTTCGGCATTGCGCGGGCAGAAACAACTCCACCAACGTTCGACGACTCGCCGTCAGGACAGGCGAACGCGGTCTCGCTTGTGTTCGGTGAAATCGATCACAATACAGCGGCCTCCGCGGGCCGGGGCTGCGCTAAGCGGCGCGATCCCGCGCCGATGTTGCGCCTGCATCGCGCCGCGCCACGGCGCGGCCTGGGCAGGCTGCGTCGTGGCGTTTTTCGGCTTACTGCGCGAACACTTTCCAAGGCCGCGTCGCGCTGCCGGGATCGGTATTGCCCGGCTCGCAGTAGTGAGTGATGTAAGTCTTGGGGATCGTGGTCAGGAACGCGACTTCGACCCCGGGATTGACCGGGCCGCCGCTGATGCCGAACAGGCTGGACGTGGCCAGGGTGGCGGCGTCGAAGAACACGTTGGCCTTGACCGCCGAGGCCAGGTCGCCGGCGCTGGCCACCGGCGTGATCGCTCCGGTGCCCAGGGCCTGGACGTTCAAGCCGATGCTCATCTTGTAGACATAGCTGGACGAGTAGCCGCCGGTGTCCTGGCTGGTGTCGGTGGAGACGTGCACGGTGCGCCGGGTCTTCTCGTTCTTGATGTTGCGCAGCACGTCCCACAGGGTCGGCGCGGCGGAGTCGAGCAGCACTTGCAAACTGGTGTCGTCGGCCGGCTTCGGCAGCTTGGGTGCGGGCCCGCGCGGGACGATGCAACGCAGGATGATCGCCCGGCCGGTGTCCGGGGTGGTGGTCACCCAGGGCGAAAAGCCCTGGGCGGTGCGGATCTGATCCGGGGTGCGGCTGTCGCCGCGGTAGAGCGTGATGGGCATGGCAGGGCTCCTGTAGACGTTTGCGGTAGGCCGCGCGACGCGGCATGGAGCGCGGACAGTCGGCCGCTGCGCTCGAACGAACGGCGTAACGCCGTATGCGCGGCCAGACGGCGTTGCGCTTACCGGTTCAAACGGCGACGTCCTGGAGACCGTGAAGGTAGGAGCGGTCCATCTAATGGGGGGAATCGAGCGATGCGGCGGACGGCGATCCCTTGGTGTTACTGCGGGATCCTGGGGCCGATTGGGGACGAAGGCTGCGCCTGATCGAGTTGCTGGCTTTGCGACTGCGTACGCTGCGCTTCCAGGGCGATGCTCTGATTCGCCACGCGGAGTTTTTCGTCCGACTGTTCGACCGGTGTGGCGGCCGCCTGCTGGACCGGCACGCTGGCGCGCTTGTGCGCAGGGTCGTCGAGCCGGCCTTCGACCACGAAGACATTGCCGTTGTGACCCAGGACAACATGATCGGCGCGGTTGATTGCGTTGGCTGCCAGCGAAATGCCGTGCGCCTGCGGATGCGCTTCGCGATTGTCCTTGCACGCAGCCAGCAGGCTGCGGCTCAGTCGCTCGCTGGCTTCGTCGAAAGGTTTGCCGATCTTTTCATCAATGGCCCGTACGCCACTGCGGATCTGTTCCAGCAAGCCGTGATCGGGATGGCCGGGGTAGTCAGGCCGTAGAACTGCGACGGCGCGCTCGGCGATCTCGGCTTTCGGCGCGTCCTGATTGGCTGTGGTCAAGGTGTGGCGGATCGTCGCCAGTTGCATTTGCCCGTGACTGAGGTCGACGAAGCCGAAGGTCCGTCCGCTCAGGTCCAGCCCGTTCCGCTCGATCTGGCGCGGATCGAGCTTCAATGCCGCCATGTCCAGATGCACCGTCGGCGCCTGCTGATGAACAAGCCGGCCATCGCGCTCGGCGTCGTACCACTTGGCGGCGATGGTCTGTATTGCGCTGACGCCGAAATAGTCGTTATAGCCGGAGTCGCGATGGCGGCCCAGGCGCTGACTCTGATCGTAGTAACAGCGGGCAACAGCCTCGACTGAGGCAGGGTCCTTGGCGTTCTGGTAGCCGTGTTCGTTGAGCTTGACCCCAGGGGCGAATCTGAGCTAGTTCTTTGCTGCGTCTCCCAGTACGCACGATGTAGTGGGCTGGGCCCGTTGCATGAACTCATTCGGATCAAGATGGCCGTCGTTCTCGACCCGAACTCGGCTGGCCAGCGCATTCAGGCCAGCGAGCTCCGCTAGCGCTTCGCCATGGCGGAACTCCGTCAAGTAGCTCTTTGTAGGTGCGGTCAAGTCGAGCGAGGACTCATTGCCAAGTCCTTGCTGCAGGCGGAACTCAATCTCGGACGAAAACCTCTGCACAGAATCGATTGACGTTTTCCGCCTCAGTGCATGAGCCGTTTCATGACCCAGCGCGACGGTGAGCAGGTCGCCTTGTTCTTGTGGGGATAGTTGCGGGTCGTTGAGAGTTCTTTCGGTGAGATGGATGAGTCGATCCCGGAGGCCGTAGTGTGCCGCTTCATTCGGATTGTCGGACAGCGCTATCCCGATCAGGCTTCCGTTGCGCGCCGCGCGGGTGATCAGGTCGGCCAGCAGGGGAGAGTTGACGATGGCCGCGCGCAACTTATCCATGTCCTGTCGATGCAGGCCATTCGGTCTGGTTTCGGATCGCTTGAGAACCCCCTCAAGTTCCGCGGGAACATCGCTCATTTGGCTTCTCGCGCGGCGTCGATGGCTATTGCCCCGACACAAGGGTCGCCTTTGTTGCTTCCATTATGAGCTCTGTACAGTTCAGCCTTTACATAGAAAGTCAGTCCATTGATGCTTGATCGACGCACGAATCCCCACTGTTCACGATGCGGTAGTGTGGTTTCCCGGCCGTCGTATCCTTGCTCAGATAGATCGTTGGCGAATTCCGAGATGCCGAACGTGCATATCGAAGAACGATCGTTTTCCGTATCCTTGGGCAGGAAGCTGATTCTTATGTGTTTGCCGGGAGCCTTGCGATAGACCGTGCTGACACTGACGCGATAAGAGCCGATTCCCTTCAGCTCGCCTAAGGATTCACCCTCGCGAATAGTCAGAAGCTCCGGTGTGAAAGGGCTACCCATCATTCGGGCGACATTCTCGGATTCGGTATCGGCCTCAGTACTGAGAGTGGCGGTCAGGCGAAGGATCCGTTGCCGCAGTTCGGCGACACCGATAGCAGGAGCGAGGGCATCCGCTCTGTCGGCTGTCGGTCGCGCGGTCTGCGCTTTGTGAATATGGTCGTATTTCGTCTCTGCACTTCGAGCCGCCGCATTTATTTCAACGGCTATCGGGTCTTCGTCCTGAATCACGATGGTCTCCTTGGCGCTTTCGCCGGGGGCGCGGGTGCAGCCGTTCATTGCGAGTACGCTGGCTAGCAGGACGGCATTCCGGACGAGTTCTTTGGCCATTTGCGTTCTTCCGCGATAGTCCGTTGGCGAAGAAATTACGCCAACTTCAGCGAACGAGCTAGATGGATACCGAAAGTTGCGATCTCCGTCGGCTAGTGTGTTTTACCCGATGGCGCCGCTCCCAGTGCCATTGCCGAACCTCCGTTGCAGTCGACCTAACGACGCGAAAGCCCATCTGTCGGGCTACTTGACTGGCCGCGAGCAGTCGCTGGATGCGGCGCAGGAGCCTTGCGAAGAGAGGTTCATCTCAGCTCGGACGGATCATAGTGCTGGGTAAGCGGCACCGTCTCTGAAAACGATCGAGACCCAACCGGGTTTTTTCGGCCAGTTTCATGCTTTCCAGCACGGCGACGCGGGTCAATGACCTCGGATCAGACCGAATTAAATCAGCCCCATTCCGGTCAAACCGAGTCCAGACCGATGGCGACATCGTAACTGGGTAGCGTCATGGCGACGCGGAACTCGGGCATGGCTTCCACCGCCGAGTAATAGGCTTCGACATCGGCGAAGTCGAACGACCACCGGTTGGCTTGGATGCCGGCCGTGGCCGGCGTGGGGGCGCAGCTCAGTTCGCAGTGCAGTTGTTCGTAGCCGAGGAATTCGTCGTCCTGGTCGGTCAGTTCGAACTGGCACAGCGGATCGAAATAGAACCGCGGCTGGCCGCTGAAGTCGTAGGTGCCGAACTGCACCAGCAGGCCGATTCGGTCCCGGCCGTCGTGGGATGTCTCCAAGCCGCGCCCGAACGACTTGAACGCCTCCCAGGCGGCCGCCGGCGCGGTCGGGGAGCCCACGCCACGGGCGGCGAGCTCGGCTTGCAGGCGTTCGAGCTCGACGGTGAATGCGTGTGGCATGGATGCCCCGGCGGTCGATGCGGAACGAATCGGCGGATTCTGTTGCCGGGTAGCAGAGGCGTCAATCGGGAGGTTGTGGTGTCTGGCGGCGCAGGCAAGTGGCCGCGACGGCGATACGGCAAGCCAGGCCGACGGGGACCGGGCGTTGGTTTCGGCTGGCTCGACGCCCCCGGTGCGCGGATGCAACCATGCGCGCAGGTCTGCAAGGAGGCTGCGCGGTGGAGCAAGGGCTATGGGGCGTGCGGGCAGTCTGCCTGCCGGCGGCTGCGCGCGCTGCAGGGCGGATCGCGATCACGCCGTGGATGTCGCCGTGAAGACCGCGCACAAGTTTCTGATCTGGCTGGCGGTGCTGCCGCTGTCGGTGCTGTTGGTGCGCTTGACCGGTCAAGGCGCTTGGCTGCTCGGCGGACTGGTCGCGCTGATCGCGACGATCCTGTACGGCTCGGACCTGCATGCGCAGGCGTTGCAGACGACCGATGCCAAACGCGGGTCGCTGCGCCGTTTGGCCCTGGAACTGCCGCGGTTCGTCCTGGCCGCGGTCTGCATGGCGATCGGGCTGGCCTGCCTGGGCTGGTTGGGCTGGACGGTCTGGCAGCCGCAGTCCCTGGCGTTGAAGCAAGCCCTGGTCCTGGCCGGGGTGGCGCTGCTGATGCTGGGTGGCGGCGCGGCATTGTGGCTCGAAGGCGTGCGCGGGCCGCCGCCGCAGGTGCGCGACTGGTTTTCGGTCCGGTTCGACGAACACGAAGTGCATATCCTCGCGCGCCCGCCGGGCGAGGCGCCGTTCGATGGGAGCTTCGCCTGGGACGCGATCGAGCGGGTGATCTTCAAAGACGGCGGGATCTACCGCAGCGACGTGTTCTACGTGTTTGTCCGCGGCGGCGAGCGCGCGTTCGCGGTCCTGACCGAAGGCGAGGGCGGGTCGGCCTTCTGCGGCGCCTTGTGCGAACGCGGCCATTTCCCGTCGGAGATCTTCTTCCAGGCGATGGGCTCGACCGGCGGCGAGACCTATGTCTGGCCGCCGTTGGAATCGGACGGGAAGTCTTGACGGTCGTCGAGCCGCGAAAGGCCGGCGGTCCGTCGGGCGGTCCCGACTAGATCGCCGGCTCGGGCTCGGGGACGGCGTTGCGGTCGGCGTGCGCCTGCGTGTCGGTGGGCGCGAACACATAGCCCAGATCGGTACGCCCGTGCACCAGCCGGATCGAGGCGTTGGGCGGGTTCTTTTCCTGCTCGAACCACTCGTAGGGATGGTGCAGCCATTGCATCAGGAAGGCGCGGATGGTGACGCCGTGGCTGACCACCACGATCTGGTCGATGCCGTTCTTGTCGTAGTCGCGCTGGAAGGTGCCGAAGGCCTGGTGCACGCGGATGGCGACGTCGAAGCGGCTTTCGCCCAGCGGCATGCGCGCCCAGAAGCGGCCTTCGAATTCGACCTGCTTGTCGAAATGCGCGGATTCGCGCGGAAACTGCAGCGGCAGCTGGTCCTCGGGGATGCCGTCGAACAGGCCGAACTGCTGTTCGACCAGGTTGACGTGTTCGCGCCGGTCGAAGGCGAACTTGGCGCGATCGTGATCGCTCGCGGTCGCGGCCACGGCTTCGACGCCGCGGATGACTTCATCGGCAGTCTGGCGGGTGCGGGTATAGGGCGAGACCCAGAAGCGGGTGCGGGTCTGAGCGGTGTTGCGTTCGAGGAAGTGACGGCCCAGCCATTGGCCGGCCGCATATGCCTGGCGGCGGCCGGTATCGGTCAGGGGAATGGCGTGGTCGGCCAGTTCCAGGTGTTTGCGCTTGTCGACGTTGCCGGCCGATTCGCCATGGCGGATGAAGATCAACGAAAGCGGGGTCATGCGGTGTCGGCTCCTTGGCGGACGGCGTGCGCGTTCCTGCGCGGTTCGCCGGCGACGATAGCGGCCGCTGGCTCCCGGGACAACGCGACCGGGGGCGTAATGGCATGACGGGCATGAACCAGGAAAGCGGAGGGCTGGCCGAGTGGCGCGCCTGTGCCGGACCGGTACCGGGATGCCTCGGGCGAACTCCAGACGACCGATTACAGATCCTTACATTTGATCTCTAGACGACCGGTCTAATCGGGGCTAGAGTGCGCCCATGACCGCCGTCCCCGCTCAGCACGATGTGCGCCAGCACATTCTCGACATCGCTTACCCCTTGCTGCTGCGCAAGGGCTTCACCGCGGTCGGCCTGGCCGAGGTGCTGGCCGCGGCGCAGGTGCCGAAGGGCTCGTTCTATCACTACTTCGGCTCCAAGGAGGCCTTCGGCGAGGCCGTGCTGGAGGCGTATTTCGCCGACTACCTGGGGCGGATGGACACCTTGCTGGCGCAGCCGGGAACGGCGGCGCAGCGGCTGTTGGACTATTTCTACGACTGGCTGGACTCCCAGACCGGCGACGAGGCGCAGAGCCGCTGCCTGGTGGTCAAGCTTGGCGCTGAAGTCTGCGATCTGTCGGAAACCATGCGCGCGGCGCTGGCGCGCGGCACCGGCGGGATCGTCGAACGACTGGCGCGTTGCGTCGAAGCCGGGCGGGCCGATGGTTCGCTGGCCGAAGCCGTCGGCGACGCGCGCACCCTCGGCGCGACCCTGTACCAAAACTGGCTCGGCGCCAGCCTGTTGGCCAAGATCACCCACGACCGCACGCCGCTGGACACCGCCCTGATCGGCACCCGGCAGTTGCTCGGTCTGCGTTTGTACACCTGATCCAGCGATTCCAGCCGGGCGTTCGGCCCGCCCGCTTTTTCTGCGTCCATGAACTAGACGACCGGTCTAATTTATTTCGTAACGCCGTAGTCAACCCGCTGCCGGCCGTCCCGCGGATCGCGCGGCTTTCTTCACTAGACACACTCAAAGGCCTTTCCCATGCCGCAAACCGACACCGTCAACCGCCGCATCGTCCTGGCTTCGCGTCCCAACGGTCTGCCCAGCACGCACAACTTCCGCCTCGAACAGGCCGAGATGCCGACCCCGGGACCCGGTCAGGTGCTGCTACGCACCGAGTACCTGTCGCTGGACCCTTACATGCGCAATCTGATGGAAGAAATCGGCCCGACCTATGCGCCGTCGGTGCCGCTGGACCAGACCATGGTCGGCGGCACCATCGCCCGGGTGGTGGCGTCAAAACACCCGCAGTTCCGCGTCGGCGAACGCGTGCTGGCGAATGCCGGCTGGCAGGACTATGCCCTGTCGGACGGCCAGGACCTGCTCGCCCTCGGCGACGATCCGCGGCCGTCGCTGTCGCTGGGCGGCCTGGGCATGCCCGGGTTCACCGCGTATGTCGGCCTGTTGGACATCGGCCAGCCCAAGCCGGGCGAAACCGTGGTGGTGGCCGCCGCGACCGGTGCGGTGGGTTCGGCGGTCGGGCAGATCGCCAAGCTCAAGGGCGCGCGCGTGGTGGGCATCGCCGGCGGCGCCGACAAATGCCGCTACGCGGTCGAGGAGCTCGGCTTCGACGTCTGCATCGACCGTCGCGATCCGCAATTCGAGCAGCGCCTCGCCGAGGCTTGCCCGGACGGCATCGACGTGTACTTCGAAAACGTCGGCGGCGCGGTGTTCGACGCGGTGCTGCCGTTGCTGAACGTCGGCGCGCGGGTGCCGGTGTGCGGCCACATCGCCGACTACAACAGCCAGAACCTACCCGCCGGCCCCAATCGCTTGCCGCTGCTGATGGCGGCGGTGCTGCAGAAGCGCATCCGCATGCAGGGCTTCATCATCCTCGATCACTACGGCGAACGCTTCGAGGCTTTCCGACGCGAGATGGGCGAATGGGTCGCCAGCGGCCGGATCAAGCTGCGCGAAGACCGCGTCGACGGCCTGGAGAATGCGCCGGAGGCCTTCATCGGCCTGCTGCAGGGGCGCAATTTCGGCAAGTTGGTGGTGCGCGTCGGCGAGGGGTGAGGCGCCGGTCCGCCGGATGGTTCCGTGGGGACGGCGGTTTCCGATCGGTGCCTGGGGCTGTCTGTGCAAGCCGAAGCAAGTCCCCCGGCCGCCCTCCTTTTCGACAGGAGGGAGCGGCGGGGGCGTGCGGTGCGCTGGCGAGGCTCAGCGCACGATGGTCAACGGCGTCTGTGCGTGCGCCAGCACCTTGCCGGCGATCGAACCCAGGAACAGGGTCTTGAGCGCGCCGCGGCCGTGCGAGCCCATCACGATCAGGTCGCAGCGTTCGGTCTTGGCGAACTTGAGGATGGTCGAAGCGGGCTCGCCGATCGGCAGGTGTTCTTCGAACTCGAGCTGCGCGCGCTTGAGCGCCGTCCGCGCGCGCTGGGTGGCGGCGCGGCCGTTCTCGGCGTGGTAGCGCACCGCGCCGTCCGCGCCCAGGTGCACGGCGACGCTGCGCAGCAGGGGTTCGTCGACGTACAGCAGATGCAGCTCCGGCGGCTGCGCCAGCTCGCCGGCGAGGCGGATGGCGTAGCGCACCGCGCGCAGGGCGATTTCGCTGCCGTCGACGGCGATCAGGATGCGCATGGTGACTCCGGCGGGTGAGGGGCGATCACAGCATCCGCGCACGCCGGCGGCGGATATTGATCGCGATCAAGCTAGGCGGCGATCGCTTGCGATGCCGGTTCAAAAGCGCGCCGCCCACAGCGCGGCCATGCTCAGCATCGCCGGCCACAGCCAGGCTGGGTGCAGGACGGCGCGGCCCAGCGCATGCCGCGGGCGGAAGCCGACGCCGTGGACGAAACCCGCGCAGATCAGCAGCATCAGCGGACTCAGCAGGCCGTGCCCGGCGGCGCTGATCTCGCCGCCGCGCATCGCCGGCAGGAACAGCAGCGCCAGGGACAGCGCCGATGCCAGCAGCAGCGACACCGCCCGCGCCATCAGGGGCCGTCCTCCAGCGCTTCGCGCCGGCCGCGTTCGTCGTCCTCGTGCAGTTCGAACCACATGGCGTTGAGCACCCCGAAACAGCAGGCCAGGGCCAGGCCGAGGATCCAGGCGAAGTACCACATCAGTAGGCTCCTTGGGATTCGTCTTGCGATTCGACATGGGCGCGGGTCACGGTGCCGCGCATGACCCGGAACGCCCAGGTCGTATAGGCCAGGATCAGCGGCAGGAAGATCGCCGCGGCGACCAGCATGATGCCCAGGGTGCGCTGGCTGGAGGACGCGTCCCACACCGTCAGTCCGTGGCCCGGATGGGTCGAGGACGGCAGCAGGAACGGGAACAGCGACAAGCCCGCGGTCAGGATGATGCCGGCGACCGCGGCGCCGCTGGCGACGAAGGCCAGACCGCGCCGGCGGCACAACAGCACCGCCGCCAGCAGCAACAGCACCGCGACCGGGATCGCGATCATCCCCGGATGCAGGCTGTAGTTAGCCAGCCAGCCGCCGACGACCGAGATCGCGTGCTTGGCCAAGGGGTCCGAAGCGCCGTCGGTGCGCACCGCGCCGACC
Organism: Lysobacter antibioticus HS124; assembly: GCF_000336385.2. Taxonomy (GTDB): domain Bacteria; phylum Pseudomonadota; class Gammaproteobacteria; order Xanthomonadales; family Xanthomonadaceae; genus Lysobacter; species Lysobacter firmicutimachus. The sequence continues at coordinate 17,377 of NZ_HG424462.1, forward strand.
AGGGCCGAGGCCGGAATCCAGCGCAGCCACAGGCCGGCGCCGGCGAAACCGAGCGCGGCCACGACCGCAGCGATGCGGGCGATGCGGCGCGCGCGCTGGCCGACCGGGTCCTCGATCTTCATCGCCGCGAAGCTGGCGCCGTGCATGACCAGCATCGCCAGGCTGACCACGCCGCAGAGCAGGGCGAAGGGATGGAACAGGCCGAGGAAGCTGCCCTCGAACACCGGCAACAGCTCCGGCGTGAAGCGCAGCGGGATGCCCAGGAACAGGTTGCCGAAGGCGACGCCGAACACCAGCGACGGCACCGCGCCGGCGATGGTCAGCGCCCAGTCCCAGGCGCCGCGCCAGCGCGCCTGCGGCAGGCGGTTGCGGAACGCGAAGCCGACCGGACGCAGGATCAGCGCCACCAGCAACAGCAGCATGGCGAAATAGAACGCCGAGAACGAGGCGGCGTAGAGCAGCGGCCAGGCCGCGAACACGGCGCCGCCGCCGAGGATGAACCAGACCTGGTTGCCTTCCCAGTTCGGCTCGATCGCCTCCAACGCCATGCGCCGTTCGACGTCGTCGCGGCCGATCAGGCGCAGGATCGCGCCCAGGCCCAGGTCGTAGCCGTCGGTGACGGCGAAGCCGATCAGCAGCACGCCGAGCAGCACCCACCAGACGAGGCGCAACAGTTCGTAATCGATCACGGGAGGCTCCTTTCGGCGGCAAGACGGTGCTCGGCGGGCGCCGGCGAGGCCGGCCAGAACTTCATCCGGTCGGGGCCGGAACGGATCGCGCGCAGCATCAGCATCACGTCGATCACGGCCAGGCCGGTGTAGAGCACGACGAAGCCGATCAGGCTGGCGATGACCTGGGTGGAGTTGGTCGCCGACACGCCCAGGAAGGTCGGCAGCACGCCGTCGATGGCCCAGGGCTGGCGGCCGACCTCGGCGACGATCCAGCCCAATTCGGCGGCGACCCAGGGCAGCGGCAGGCTGTACAAGGCGATGCGCAGGAACAGCCGGTTGTCGAGCTTGCGCCGCGCCGCCAGCCAGAACGCCCAGCCGAACAGCAGGATGAAGAAGAAGCCCAGGCCGACCATGATCCGGAACGACCAGAACAGCACCGGCACGTTCGGCACCGTGCTCCACGCGGCGCGCTCGATGACAGCTTCGTCGGCGCTGGCCGGGTCGCGGGTGTAGCGCAGGGTCAGCAGGCCGAAGCCGAGGTCGTCGCGCAAGGCCATGAAGGCGGCGGTTTTCTGCGGATCGTCGCGATCAGCGCGCAGTTCGCGCAACGCGGCGTAGGCGGCGATGCCGCGGCGGATGCGTTCGCGATTGTGTTCGACCAGGTCGTGGATGCCCGCGACCTCCTGGTCCAGCGATCGGGTCGCGATCAGGCCCAACGCCCAGGGGATGCGGATCGCGTGTTCGGTCTCGCGGCGTTCCATGTCCGGCAGGCCGAACAGGGTGAACGCGGCCGGCGCCGGATGGGTGCGCCATTCGGCCTCGATCGCGGCGACCTTCATTTTCTGGTTTTCCGAGGCGGTGTAGCCGCTCTCGTCGCCGAGCACCGCCACCGACAGCGCCGAGGCCAGGCCGAAGCTGGCCGCGACCACGATGGAGCGGCGCGCGATTTCGACGTTGCGCCCGCGCAGCAGGTACCAGGCGCTGATCGAGAGCACGAACATCGCCCCGGTGACGTAACCGGCGCTGACGGTGTGCACGAACTTGGCCTGGGCGACCGGGTTGAACACCACCGCGGCGAAGTCGGTGACTTCCATGCGCATGGTCTGGAAGTTGAACTCGGCGCCGACCGGGTTCTGCATCCAGCCGTTGGCGATCAGGATCCACAGCGCCGACAGATTGGCGCCCAGCGCGGTCAGCCAGGTCACGGTCAGATGCTGCAGCTTGCGGAGCCGGTCCCATCCGAAGAAGAACAGGCCGACGAAGGTGCTTTCCAGAAAGAACGCCATCAGCCCTTCGATCGCCAGCGGCGCGCCGAAGATGTCGCCGACGTAGTGCGAGTAGTAGGCCCAGTTGGTGCCGAACTGGAACTCCATGGTGATGCCGGTGGCGACGCCCATGGCGAAGTTGATCCCGAACAGCACCCCCCAGAAACGGGTCATCTGCTTCCAGATGGCGCGCCCGCTCATCACGTACACGCTTTCCATGATCGCCATGATCAGGGCCAGACCGATGGTCAGCGGCACGAACAGGAAGTGGTAGAGCGCGGTCAGCGCGAATTGCAGTCGCGACAGGTCGACGACGTGTAGGTCCGGCATGGCGGGTCACCTTGTGGGAAGCAGGCGCCGGTCGATCGCCGCATCGTCGATATGCGGGCGGTTCGAGGGCGAGAAAAAAAGCAGGTACAGCGCGGTCAGCAGGGCCAGCTTGAGCGCGATGGTCAGGGCGATGCGGCGCAGCAAACCGCGTCGCCACGGGACCGGCGCCGCCTGCGGCACGGCGTTGCGGCGCCGATTCATCGGCCGCGGCCCGCGTTCGCGCGGCAAACGCATCGACGGGCGAACGGGGGGACGTGGCGCATGGCCGGCTCCGGCTGAATCCGAGCGCCAGTAGGCGGTTGCGGCGTGTCGGCGGTCTTGATCCAGATCAAGCGGAACCGGCGACGGCCCGTATGCGCGGCCGATCGCGGCGCGGCTTGATCCAGGTCAATACGCGCCGGCGCGATCGGGGTGCAATGGCGGGCAGACGTCCGCAAGGGCGGAGGACGCGATGCTCAAGGATTTGGTGGTGCCGATGACCCGCAGCGCCGGCGATGCCGACGCGTTGAACTTGGCGCTGGGCCTGGCCTCGGCGCACGCGGCGCGGGTCGAGGTGCTGGAACTGGTCGATCTGCCGCTGCCGCTGGCGCATCCGTTCGGGTTGATGCCGGACATGACCACCGATGCGGCCAACGAAAAGCTGCGTGCCGACGGCGAACGTCGGGCCCAGGCCCTGCGTCAGCGCCTGGCCGGTGAGCCGGTCGATACCGAGGTGCGACTGGTCGAGGCCTTGTACGTCGAGGCGCCGCGGATGGCGGCGCTGCACGCTTACTATGCGGACCTGACGGTGCTGGCCGGCGCCTTGGGCGACACCCGCGAGGCGGCGCTGTCGCACGCTTATTTCGTCGCGCTGTTGCTCGAATCCGGGCGACCGGTATTGGTGGTGCCGCCGCGCTGCAAGGCGCAGGCGCCGCCGCGGCGCGCGGTGGTGGCCTGGCAGCCGACCCGCGAAGCGACGCGCGCGGTGCACGATGCGATGCCGCTGTTGCTCGGTACCGAAGCGGTCGACGTGGTGGTGGTCGACACCGGCAACGGCCGCGCGGCCAAGGAGTCGGGCGCGCAGATCGCCGCCCATCTGGTCCGCCACGGCGTGCATGCGGAACTGGTGCTGCGCGAGGCGCGCGGCGCGACGGTCGCTTCGACCTTGCTCGATCACGTCGGCCAGGCCCATGCGCAGTTGCTGGTCGCCGGGGGCTATGGCCATTCGCGTCTGCGCGAGTGGGCGCTGGGCGGGGTCACCCGGGAACTGTCGATGAGCGCGGCAGTGCCGGTTTTCTATGGTCACTGACGAGCGCGGCCCGCACTCGTTGCGGGCCTTGCTGCGGCCGGCGGCCGACCCGCCGATGCGCGACCCCCAACGCAGCCGCGAACAAGCCGCACAGGCCTTGAACCGCGCCGCCGAGGCGATCGACGCCCTGCGCGCGCAGGCCGTGCCCGAGCCGGCGCCCGAATTGCGCGCACGCAACCAGCAGGTGCGCGCGCTGAGCCGACAGCTGACGCATCGCTACCACTGGCTGGCCGAGTTGCAGCGCACTGTGGCCTTGGGCGACGACGCCGACCTGGCGCGCGCCTGGAGCCGGTTCTTCGCCTGCTACGACGATTTCCTCGAAGCGCTGCGCCAAGCCCGCACCGAGTTGGAGCCGGGCACGGGGCCGGACGGCGACCCTGTCGTCGACCCACCGGCGGACGACGGCGAGCGCTGAACCGGCGCCACCGCGATCAGAGGCAGTGGCTGCACAGCCGGTCTTCGCAATCGCCGCGGGCGATTTCCACCGGTGCGTCTATCCACGGTTGCATGGCCGCGGCGAGCGCGCCTTGCGCGGCCAGCGCGGCGTCGGCGGACAGCGCCAGGCGGTTGCGGCCGGCGCGTGCGCGTTGCGCGGCCAGGCCGATGCTGGCGTTGTTGGCGAGCAAGGCCAGGCAGGGCTGGGCCGATATCCGCGTCAGGCGCCGATAGCGGCGATGCTGCAGCAAGGGCCCGGCCAATTCGCGCGGCAGGGCGCGGTCGCGCCAGTACGCGGCCAGCGCACCGGCGACGCCGTTCGCGCCGGGGCCGCGTTCTTGCCCGAGTTCCAGCGCGCTCTCGAGCGCGGCGAAGGCGAGAGTGCGCGCGATCGCGGCAGCGGCGAGCTGGGCCTCGCGGCCGCGGTAGTCCAGGCCGAGCGCGGCCAGGGCGTCGGCCAGCCCCATGACGCCGATGGACAGTGCCGGCGCGGCGGCCCGCTCGCCCTCGCACAGCCGCACCGCATCGTCGAGCAGGCGCACGCTCAAGCCGGCGACGCCGGCGAAGCCGGCATGATCGAAGCGCGCGGCGGCGCTGTGCGGCGCCAGCACGAACGCGCCCAGATTGAGGCAGGCCTGCGGCTCGGGCAGGGCGGTCGGCGCGCGGCCGGTGCCGGCATGGCGCAGCAGACGCTCGTCGGGCAGCAGTTGCCAACGGCTGAACACTTCGATGTAGCGCTGGCGCCAGCGGTCCGCGTGCGCGCCCGCGCCCGCTGCGAGGGCGCCGGCGACGCGCTGCCAGGTCGCGTCGATGGTGCGGTCGCGCAACAGGTCGCCGCTGCGCCAGCGGAAACTGGCATCCCAGACATCGACCGCGTGCGGGTCGGTGAAGCGCGTGGGCGTGCTCAAACGATGGACCGGGGGGTAGCGAGGGAGACGATCCACTATGCGACCGGCGCACCGCCCGGCATTGACGCCGGTCAATCCCCGGCGCCGCGCCGATGCGGGGAGCGCGGCGGCGAGGGCGCTGTTACACATCGTTACCGCCGGTTACCGCAGCCACATCGTCCGGCGGCGTCGCGCGCCTAGGCTGGCGCCATCCCCATCGCAGGAACGCCGCCATGTTGCTCGAAGCCGTCTCGCCTTCCGCTGTCGCGTTCCATGCGCCGCATTTCGGGGCGGTGCCGGCGGTGGCCGGCGCAGTCGCGGGCGACGGTTCGGCGCGCAGCCTGGAGCAATTGTTGAAGGATTGGCCGCTGCAGCGCCGTTGCGTGCATGCCAAGCAATACGTGTTCCGCGCCGGTCAGCCGCGCCAGGCCCTGTATCTGGTGCATGCCGGTTTCTTCAAGACCGCCCTGGTCAGCGACGATGGCCGGGAGAAGATCACCGGCTTCCGCATGCGCGGCGATCTGCTTGGGCTGGACGCGCTGGACCAGCCTGTCTACACCTGCGATGCGGTCGCGCTGGATACCGGCGAGTTGTGGGAGCTGCCGTATGCGCAGCTGCGCGAGCGCCTGCCGCAGTTCCAAGAGCGCATCACCGCGATGCTGGCCGGCGAGATCCGCCGCGACTGGAACTGGATGCTGGCCCTGGGCACGCTGGGCGCCGATCAGCGCGTGGCCGCGTTCTTGCTCGACCTGGCGGCGCGCCTGGAGGGCCTGGGCTTCAGCGCCAGTCGGCTGATGCTGCGCATGACCCGCGCCGAACTCGGCAATTTCCTGTCCCTGACCCTAGAAACCGTGACCCGGGCCTTGTCGCGTCTGCAAGCGCGCGGCCTGATCGCAGTGGACGGGCGCGAGATCCGCATTCTCGAACCGGCCGCGTTGCAGGCGGCGCAGCGCGATCCGGCGTTGTGCCATTGAGCTCGGCGACCTAGTCGCCGGCGTCGTCGACGACGGGATTCAATGCGCGGCCGATCGCCGCGACCAGTTGCTCGCGACGATAGGGCTTGCGCAACAGCTCGAACGCGCCGGCTTCGGCGGCCGCGGCCGCGGCGTCGGTTTCGTAGCCCGAAGTCAGCACCACCGGCAGCAATGGGCGAAGCGCGCGCGCGGCCAGCGCCAGTTCCTTGCCGTTCATGCCGGTGCCGAGCATGACGTCGCTGAACATCAGCGCGATGTCGTCGCCGATCGCCAATTGCTGCAGCGCCTGGGCCGCGTCGGCGACCGCGATCACCCGATAGCCCGAAGCCTGCAGGAAGGACACCGCGATGCCGCGCACCGCGTCGTCGTCCTCGACCACCAGCACGGTTTCGCCGTTGCCGTCGACGCGCGCCTCGTTCGGCGCCGGCGCATCCGCGACCCAGGCTTCCGCCGCCGGCAGGTACAGGTCCACCCGAGTGCCGTAACCGAGCGCGCTGTCGATGCGCAGGTGGCCGCCGCTCTGCTTGGCGAAGCCGTACACCATGCTCAGGCCCAGGCCGCTGCCGCGGCCGCTCTCTTTGGTGGTGAAGAACGGTTCCATCGCCCGCGCCAGGGTCTCCGGCGCCATGCCGCGGCCGGTGTCGGCGACGCTGATGCGCACGTAGCGGCCCGGCGCCAGGTCGGCGCCGGCGGCGTCGGCTTCGACCCGGTGTTCGCGCGCCTCGATCGCGATTTCGCCGCCGCGCGGCATGGCGTCGCGCGCGTTCAAGGCCAGGTTGACCAGGGCCGCATCGAGTTGCGCCGGGTCGGCATAGGCCGGCGGCAGATCGTCGGCGCAGTGCAGGTACAGGCGCACGCTTTCGCCGAGGGTGCGCTTGAGCATGGATTCGACGTCGCGCAGCAGCGCCGGCGCGTCGACCGCGCGCGGGCTCAGGCGCTGGCGGCGGGCGAACGCGAGCAGCTTGCCGGTCAGCTCGGCGCCGCGCCCGACCGAGCGCAGCGCGCTGGCGATCAACTCGCCGGCCTCGGGCGTGTGCTCGTACTCCAGTTCCAGCAGTTGCAGGCTGCCGGACATCACCGTCAGCAGATTGTTGAAGTCGTGGGCGATGCCGCCGGTGAGCTGGCCGACCGCGTCCAGCCGCTGCGAGTGCGCCAACTGCTCTTCGGTGCGGCGGCGCTGGACGAAGGCGGCGATCAGGTTGGCCACCGATTGCAGCAGGTGCACGGCGTCGTGATCGAACAATCCCGGTTCGGCCGCGATCGCGAGCAGGGCCCCGAGCGGGCGGCCGCGGTCGAACAGCGGCATCAGGGCGGCGCTGCCTTCGGCCTGCGCGGCGAACGGAAAGGCGCCTCCCAGGGCGCGGTGCTGGCGCAGGTCTTCGACCAGCCAGGGTTCGCCGCGCGCCAGCGCCTGCAGCACCGCAGCGATGTCGTCCTCGCCGGCCGCGCCGCGGTTCAGACCGATCGCGGCGCGGGTGTCCAGGCTCTGCCGGTCGCTGGCGACGAACAGCACCGCCACGGTTGCGGCGCGCAGCGCGCCGGCGAGCAGGGCGGGCACGTGGTCGATGACCCCGGATTCGTCCTGCGCCTCCAGCGCCAGCTGGCCGATGCGCGCGACCAACGCGTCGTAGCGCGCGCGCACCAGCGCCTGGCGTGCGCGTTGGGTTTCGGAGATGTCGCGGATCGAGGCCAGGTAGCGCGAATCCTCGCCGTCGCCGATCGGGCTCAGGGCGATTTCGACCGGGAAGCGGGTGCCGTCCAGCCGCATCCCGATCAGACTCTGGCCGGTGACGCCCATCGGCCGCACGTGCGGCCGCGCCATGTAGTCGTTGCGGTGCGCGCGGTGGCGTTCGCGCGCCTCGTCGGGCATCAGTTTTTCGATCTCGATCCCGCTCAGCCCGCCACGCGGATAGCCGAACAGGCGCTCGGCCTGGACATTGGCCTGGACGATGCGGCCGCGGCCGTCGGCGACGATCAGCGCATCGGGCACCGCTTCGAACAACCCGGGGAATGAGACGCTCATGCGCGGCGGACCTCGACCGCGAGCACGTAGCCGGCGCCGCGCACCGACTTGATCAGCTGCGGTGCGGCCGGGTCGGTTTCGATCTTGCGCCGCAGCCGGCCGATGCCGACGTCGATGGCGCGATCGAAGGGGCCGGCGTCGCGGCCGTGCACGCGGTTCATCAGCTGGTCGCGGCTGAGCACTTCGCGCGGGCGTTCGGCCAAGGCGCGCAGCAGTTCGAACTCGCCGGTGGTGAGCGCGACCTCCTGTCCGGCCGCGTCGCTCAGCCGGCGAGCCGGCAGGTCCAGACGGAAGCCGCCGAATTCCAGGCAGTGCCCCGCGGCGGGCGCCGGCGCCGGAGCAGGCGCCGCGCGGCGCAGCACCGAGCGGATCCGCGCCAGCAGCTCGCGCAGATCGAAGGGCTTGGCGACATAGTCGTCGGCGCCGAGTTCCAGGCCGACCACGCGCTCGACCGCTTCGCCGCGACCGCTGACCACGATCACCGGGCCGCGCCAGGCGCCTTGCAGATGACGCAGCAGCGACAGGCCGTCTTCATCGGGCAGGCCGAGATCGAGCAGCACCAGGTCGACCGAATCGTCGAGCGAGGCGCGCGCCTGCGCGGCGCTGGCGGCGCTGACGGTGCGGAAGCCGTTGGCCTGCAGATAGCGGCTCAACAACGAGGCGATATCGGGATCGTCGTCGACCAGCAGCAGTTTCGGCGCGGGGGCGGATGCGGCGGCAGGGTCCATCGGCAGGCTCGCATGGCGGGGAGCGGCCCGCGAACGGGCAAGGCACAACGCCCAGGATGGGCTTATCGCGCAGCGCCCGCAAGCCGCGCGCGGCTTGCCGACCGGCCGCGCAAGGTGCGATTGCGACGCCGGTCGGCGCTTGCCCCTGCGATCGCGGACGACTGATCCAGATCAAGCGCCGCCGAGCCCGGATAGGCCAGGCTGTGGGCGTTTCCCATGCGGACTGGCCATGTTCAAGGACATTCTGGTGCCGTTGCTGCTCGGCGACATTCAGCCGCCGGTGTTGCGCATGGCCTGTGCGCTGGCCGAAGCCGGCGGCGGGCAGGTCACGGCCCTGGTCGGGGTCAGCCTGGCCGCGCCGGTCGCCGAGGCCTGGGATTACTACCCGGCCGGGTTGTACGAAACCATGCGCGAGAGCGCGCTGGCGACCACCGATGCGATCGCCGAGGCGGTCGAGTTGCGCCTGGCCGGCGAGTCGGCGCGTTGGTCGGTGCGCAAGAGCGAGTCGTTCTGGCTGACCCCGGGCGAGATCTGCGTGCAACACGCGCGTTACGCCGACCTGACCGTGCTCGGCACCGGTCAACGCGAGGCGCCGGCGCGGCGGCGCTTGTTCGCCGCTCTGCTCGGCGGCTCCGGCCGGCCGGTGCTGCTGGTGCCGGAGGACTGGGCCGGAGACGGCCGGGTCGAACATGTGGTGCTGGCATGGAAGTCTTCGCGCGAGGCGGCGCGCGCGTTGCACGATGCCATGCCCTTGCTGGCGCGGGCGCGCTCGGTCGATCTGTTGATGGTCGATCACGATTTCGAGCGCGATTCGCAAGCCGATCCGATGGGTTTCCTGCTCGGCAGCCATCTGCAGCGGCATGGGATTCCGGCCGAACTGGTGCGGCGCAGCGCCGAGCGCAGCTCGGTCGGCGAAGTCGTCGCCGCGCATGCGCGCGAATCCGGCGCCGACCTGATCGTGGCCGGCGGCTACAGCCATCCGCGCCTGCTGGAAGACGTGCTCGGCGGCGTCACCCGCTATCTGCTCGACCATGCGCCGGTGCCGGTGTTGTTCTCGCACTGAGCCGGCCGGGCGGGCGAGGACAGGGGAGTTCTTGGCGCGACCTACCTATCGCCGTTCCCGCGAAGGCGGGAACCCAGGGCTTTATCGCCACGCAGGGCAAATCAGGCCGCGCGGCGCAGGGCCGAGGCCGCGAGCAGGGCGCCGAAGCCGACCAGCAAGGCGCCGAACACGCGGTCCAGCCAGCGCCTGAAGCGTAGCAGGCGAGCGCGCACTTCTTCGCCGGACAGGGCCAGCGCGACCAGGCCGAACCACGCGATGTGCGCGGCGGATACGAAGGCGCCGTAACCGATGCGCTGCGCGAGCGGCGTGTCCGGTTGGACCGCCTGCAGGAACAGGCTGACCACGAACACCGTGCTCTTGGGATTCAGCGCATTGGTCAGAAACCCCGTGCGCAGCGCGGCGAAATCCGACAACGCTACCGGCGCGGACGGCCCGGCAGCGGCGGCGGTGGGCGTGCGCAGCATCTTGACGCCCAGCCACAGCAGGTACAGCGCGCCGATCAGTTTCAGCGCGGCGTACAGGCGCAACGATTGCTGGATCGCCAGGCCGACGCCGAGCAGGGTGTAGGCGATGTGCACCCAAACGCCCAGGCCGATGCCCAGGGCGGTCAGCAGTCCGGCGCGGCGCGACAGCAGCAGGCTGTTGCGCGAGACCATGGCGAAGTCCGGCCCCGGGCTGATGACGGCGATCAAGGTGATGGTGACGACAGCTAACAGCTCATGCATGCGCGGGACGGGCGAAAATCGGCAATTGCCGCTAAATTAGGCCGATGAAAAGCCGTCCGCAAACGACGATTGTTCACTCAATGGGTGAGGAAAAATCACGACCGACGCGGGCTCGGCTGCCGCCGTTGGGCGCGTTGCGTTGCTTCGAGGCGGCGGCGCGGCTGCAGAGCTTTACCCGCGCCGCCCAGGAACTGCACCTGACCCACGGCGCGATCAGCCGGGCGGTGCGTTCGATCGAGGACGCTCTGGGCGTAGCCCTGTTCGAACGCCGTCACCAACGGGTACGGCTGACCGCGGCCGGTGCGCGCCTGCGCGAGGCGGCGGCGAACGCGTTCGACGGGTTGGAGGCGGCGGTACGCGAGTTGCGCGCGGCCGCCGGGCCGCGTCCGCTGCGCTTGTCCTGCGAGCCGACCCTGATGATGCGTTGGCTGATCCCGCGCCTGGCCGGTTTCCACGCGCAGCATCCGCAGATCGCCTTGCAATTGGTCGCCGGCGGCGGGCCGGTGCCATTCGGCGAGGTCGACCTGGCGATCCGGCGCAACGATTTCGACCGCGACGGCGCACATGCCGAGTTCTTGTTCGAAGAGCGCATCGGCCCGGTCTGCAGCCCGCGCACGCGCGGGCAATGGCTGACCGCCGCCGCGCGGCCGCGCTTGCGCGCCGAAGCCTGCCTGCTGCATACCGCGACCCGGCCCGGGGCGTGGAACGATTGGGCCCGGGCCAGCGGCGCGACCCTGCCGCAGCGGCGCGGCCAGCGTTTCGAGCATTTCTACTTCAGTCTGCAGGCGGCCGTGGCCGGCCTCGGCGTGGCGATCGGGCCCTGGCAGGCGGTACGCGACGACATCGACGCCGGCCTGCTCGAAGCGCCGCTGGGCTTCGTCGCCGACGGCAGCCGTTACGAGCTGTTGTCGCCGCAGGCGCCGATGGCGGGGACGCCGGAAGCGGCGGTGCTGGACTGGCTGCGCGCGCAGGCCTAGCCGCTGTACAGCGCTTCGGGCGTCCGGCGCAGCCGGGCCACGTCGCGCAACGGCGGCGCGCCGAACAGGCGGTTGTATTCGCGGCTGAACTGCGAGGGGCTGTCGTAGCCGACCGCATAGCCGGCGCTGGCGGCGTCGAGCGCGCGGCTCAGCATCAGCTTGCGCGCTTCCTGCAGGCGCAGTTGCTTCTGGAACTGCAGCGGGCTCATCCGGGTGACCGATTTGAAATGCGCGTGCAGCGCCGAAGGGCTCATCCGCGCCTGGGCCGCCAGTTCGGCCAGATCGAACGGATCGCGGAAATGCCGCTTGATCCACGCGATCGCGCGTTGGATCTGGCCGAGCCGGCTGTCGGCCTGGGCGATTTCGCGCAGGCGCGAACCTTGTTCGCCCTTCATCAGCCGGTACAGGATTTCGCGTTCGACCAGCGGCGCCAGCAGCGCGATATCGTCGGGCGTGCGCAACAGACGCAGCAGGCGCAAGGCGGCGTCGACCAGTTCCGGCTGCAGATCGCCGAGCATCAGACTGGGGTCGGACGTCGCCGCCGCCGGCGTCGCGCCCATCTCCATCCATAGCGCGGCAAGCATGGCCGGGTCGAGGTCCAGACGCAGGCACAGATAGGGTCGCTCGGCTGAGGCTTCGATCACCTGACCTACGATGGGTACGTCGACCGACACGGTCAGATAGCGATTGCGGTCGTACTCGTAGACCCGGTCGCCGAGCAACACCCGTTTGCGCCCCTGCACGACGATGCACACCGCCGGTTCGTGCAGGGCGTGCAGCGCCTCGGTCGGTGCGGCGCTGCGGGTCAGCGCCAGGCGCGGGATCGCGGTTTCGTGCACGCCGTCGTCGACGGCGTTTCGAGCAACCAGGTCGGTCAGTTCGGCGAGGGCTGACATCGTCGGTCCGCAGCGGCAGGCAGGAGAAAGACCGGCGAATGCGGGCGAATTCGCCGGCCGGGGAAGGGGGCGATGATCCGCCGCGGACGCTGCAGCGGCAAGCGCAGCGGTCGCGCTTTGGAGAATCGTGCAAGAACCGCCCGCAATCGTTCTACCGCCTCCCGGACGGGCGCGACGACAGTGGCGCCAGGCCGGACGAACCGCGTCCGCCGCTTCCCAGGAGCTCCGCCATGTCCTCTGTTCCAGCTATTTCAGCCATTCCAGCCATTCCAGCCAAGACCGTACTGATCACCGGCGCCAGCAGCGGCATCGGCGAAGCCACCGCCCGCCTGCTCGCCGCGCGCGGCGCGCGGGTGGTGATCGGCGCCCGCCGCGGCGAACGCCTGCACGCCCTGGCCGAAGAGATCGCCGCGGCCGGCGGGCAGGTGCGCCAACGCGTACTCGACGTCACCGACGCCGGCGATGTGGCCGCCTTCGCCGCCTACGCGCAAGAGCAGTTCGGCGCCATCGACGTGTTGGTCAACAACGCCGGGGTGATGCCGCTGTCGACCCTGGACGCGCTCAAGCTCGACGAGTGGAACCGGATGATCGACGTCAACATCCGCGGCGTGCTCCACGGCATCGCCGCGGTGCTGCCGGCGATGCGGGCCCAGGGGCATGGCCAGGTGGTCAACGTCGCTTCGTTGGGCGCGCATTACGTGGTGCCGACCGGCGCGGTGTATTGCGCGACCAAGTTCGCGGTGTGGGCGATCTCCGACGGCCTGCGCCAGGAGAACGAGCGCATCCGCGTGACCACGATTTCGCCCGGCGTGGTCGAATCGGAACTGGCCGACAGCATCAGCGACCCCGCGGCGCGCGAGAACATGAAGGCATTCCGTCGCATCGCGATCCAGCCCGATGCGATCGCGCGCGCGATCGCGTTCGCGATCGAGCAGCCGGACGATGTCGACGTCAGCGAGGTGATCGTGCGCCCTACGGCCGGGACGTTCTGAGTTGCGGGGATGGGGGATTCGGGATTCGGGATTGGCTAGGCGAATCCGAATCCGCTTTCGGCGGTCGTCGGTCGGCGGTCGTCGGTCGGGTCGATGGATTGCGATCGCGAATGCGGCAGGGCGAGCCTGCCGTTTTCGCGTTTTCGCGTTTTCGCTTAGCGGCTCAGGCGAAATCGAACAGCGCGTTGAGGCGGCCGTAGTCCATTGCCCGCGCTTGCAGCGGCCGCGAGTCGCCGTCGCCGAGAAAGCCGCCGGCGAGGTCGGCCAGGCGGGCATAGGCCGACTGCGCCAGGTCCGATCCGGCGCTGAGCCGGCGCACGCCCCAACCCTGCAGTTCGGCGGCCGGCGGCAAGGCCGGACGTGCGAGCAGGTTCAACGGCAGGTCGCAGCCGGCGGCGATCGCGCGTACTTCGTGCTCGGCGGTCAGGCCGGGCACGAACAAGCCGTCGGCGCCGGCCTCGCGGTAGCGCGCGGCTCGGGCGAGGGTGGCCTCGACCCGCTCGCCCTCCGCGGCGAGGCCGCGCAAGTACACGTCGGTGCGCGCGTTGAGGTAGAGCGGCACGCCGAGCCGGGCGGCCGCGGTTTTGACCCGTTCGATCTTGGCGCACAACCGCTCGGGGCCGGCGCCGCCGTCCTCCAGGTTGATGCCGACCGCACCGATGTCGATCAGCGCCGCGACGGTGTCGGCGACTTGCGCCGGATCGTCGGAGTAGCCGCCTTCGACATCGACCGACAAGGGAATGCGGATCGCGCGGGCGATGCCGGCGGCCACGTCGATCAGGCGCTGCGCCGGCAAGCGGTCGCCGTCGGCGTAGCCCTGCGCCCACGCGACGCCGGCGCTGGTGGTGGCCAGCGCTTTTGCGCCGAGGCTTTCGATCAGGCGCGCGCTGCCGGCGTCCCAGCCATTGGCGAGCAACAGTACGCCGTCGTGATGGAAACGATGGAACTGCGCGGCGTGATCGGCGGTGGCGGACATCGAGGGTTTCCTTCGCAAGGGCGCGCAGTATCGGCCGCGCGGGCAGGGTTTACTTGCCGTTTTCGGACATCGACGTCGGCGCCAGGCGGGTGTCGGCGTCCCAGCGCCGGATCGCGTCTTCGACCGCGTCGACGCCGAGCGCGGCGGCGGCCGGATCGATTTCGTCGAGGGTGTCGTGGGCGCTGTGGATCACCCGCATCACCTTGGCCGTCTCGGCGGTTTTCTCGCGCCGGTACGCGGCCAGGATCAGCGGTACTTCCTCGGCGCCGATCAACGAGTACGACACCGCCGGCCAGCCAGCCTTGAGGAAGGAGCGGTGGTCGCTGGGCGGATACTGCTCGCCCGGCGCCAGGCTCAGGCCGGCGGCCTCGGCGGCGCTGCGGCTGGCCGCGACCAGCGCGCTGTCGGCCTCGGGGGTCATCATCCACAGGGTCTTGCCCCAGCCGAACACGTCGAAGTTGACGTACAACGCCGGCTTGGCGCGGTTCTGCGCGATGTAGGCGGCCGAGCCGAGCAGGCCGGCTTCTTCCAGGTCCCAGAACGCGACCGCGACGCGATGGCGGCTCAGCGGACGCTGCTTGAAGCGCTCGGCCAAGGCCAGCACGGTCGCACTGCCGGACGCGTTGTCGGTGGCGCCACGGCCTTCGCCGACGCGATCGAAGTGCGCGCCGAACAACAGCAGCGGCGCATCCGCCGGCCCGGACACGTCGGCGACCAGGTTGGTGCCGCGGCCGTGTTTGCCCGCTTCGAACGTTTGCGCATTCCAGTGCAGGCCGATCGCGTCGAGCCGGCGTTCGATCGCGCTCCGGCGTCCATCGCCGGCGTCGGCATCGGCGATCGCGTCGACGTCGCCGATCCAGCGTTGGGCTTTGGGCGCCGCTTCGCGGGCAAGGGCGGGCGCGGCAGCGGTCAGCCACAGCGCGGCGGCGACGGCAATCACGAGCGTAACGGGGCGGCGTCGTTGCATGAGTTCCTCGGAATGGGATGGGCGAAACGGAGCGGTCATTGTGAACCTAGTAACATTATCAGTGCCTTGCACCGCACAAAGCGGCCGCGTAGCCTGCTCGGAGTGGCAGCAAGGCGGCAGGGGAAGGACATGACCATCCGTGTTTTCATCGTCGACGATCATGCGCTGGTGCGTACCGGCATGCGCATGATTCTGTCCGCGGAAACGGATATCGAGGTGCTCGGCGACGTCGAAAGCGGCGAAGAGGCGATGCCGCTGATCCGCAAGCTCAAGCCCGATGTCGTGCTGTGCGATCTGCACCTGCCCGGCGTCAGCGGCCTGGAAGTGACCGAGCGCATCGTCAAGGGCGATCACGGCACCCGGGTCATCATCGTCTCGGTGCTCGAAGACGGGCCGATGCCCAAGCGCCTGCTCGAAGTCGGCGCGTCGGGTTACGTCGGCAAGGGCGGCGACGCCAGCGAGCTGTTGCGGGCGATCCGCGACGTCGCCCGCGGCAAGCGCTACCTGGCCAGCAACATCGCCCAGAACCTGGCGCTGTCGAATATCGACGGCGGCGCGTCGCCGTTCGACGAGCTCTCGCCGCGCGAACTGGAGATCGCCTTGTTGCTGGTGCAGGGCTTCCGGCAGGAAGAAATCGCCAAGCGCCTGAGCCTCAGCGCCAAGACCGTCAACACGCACAAGACCCGGCTGTTCGAGAAGCTGGCGATCACCGACACCATCGCCCTGGCGCGCTTGGCCGCGCAGTACGGGCTGGCGGATCCGGCGCATTCGTTGTGATGCGGCGGTAGCCGCGACTGCAACAGCGACATTCAATCCCGACATTCAACCCCGGTCCCGGTTCCATAGACGAGGGCGGCCGGCAGGGAGCGCGGCGAACCTTTGGGCCGTTGCCGGTGGCTGCACGAAGCCCGCGACTGCCCTTTTCGAAACGGGACGCGATCGGCTGGGCTTGGGCCAACTGGTGTGCTTTCGTCGATTCGCTCCGTGAGAGAACGGTGCGCGATTGCGCCCGCGCCGGGCTTGTCCGCTTGCGCTGTTCCTCATCGAAAAGCTGGGATTCGCAGGCGCTCCTCGCAACGATAAGCGGACCGAGCGAGCGCGGGGTCGATGCAGTGAGACGCGATGCGCGCGTGTCGGCGAATCGCGGCGATAAAAAAAACACCGGCCGCTCGCGCGGCCGGTGGTTTCGCTGACGCGTGGATCGAATGCCGCGCGATCAGGCGCGACGTTCGTGGCTGTCGTCGCCCTTGCCTTCGGCTGCATCCTCGCCCTCTACCGCCGCGTCGGCGGCGTCGGACGCGGCCGGGGCCGAGGGCAGGGGATCGAACAGGCTGCCGGTGCGCGGCGTGGCCGGCGCGGTCGGAGCCGGCGCGACGGCCGGTACCGGATCGACCGCGGTTTCGGCCGTCGTTGCGGGCTCGGCGGCCTGCGCCGGAGCGGCTGCCGCCTCGACCGCGGCCGGCGTTTCGACGGCCGCGGTTTCGACGGCGGGCGTGGCCGCAGCGGCGCTGACGACGTCACGGTCGGTCTCGACCGGGCCCGGGGCCGACGTCTCGGCCTGGGTCGGACGCGGGGCCGGCACTTCCTCGGTGGCCTTTTCTTCGACCTTGGGCGCTTCGATCAGCACCGGTTCGACCGGCGTGGGAGCGACCACCTCGCTTTCGACCACGGTGTCGCGCACCGGTTCCGGTTCGATCACGGCCGCCTCGGCCAGGTCCGGTTTGACCGGCGTGCTGGGCGCGGCTTCGAGCGCAGGCTGGACGGGCTCGATCGCGACCCGCTCGATGGCGGCGACGGCGTCTTCGGCCGGGGCCGCGACCGGCGCGGTGTCGGTCTGACGGGTGATCACCGGCATGGCCGGTTCGAGCACGGGCTCGCGCGTCGGCTCGGCGGCCTTGGGCGCTGCCGCCGGCACGGATTCCGATGCGGCCGGCGCGGCGGGTTCGCCGACC
>NZ_HG424463.1 GCF_000336385.2 Lysobacter antibioticus HS124
GGAGGCGGAACGTCTCGCAGCCGAGCGCGCCGAAGCCGAGCGCCTGGAAGCGGAGCGCCTTGCAGCCGAGCGTGCCGAAGCCGAGCGTCTGGAAGCGGAGCGTCTCGAAGCCGAGCGCGCCGAAGCCGAACGTCTGGAGGCGGAACGCCTCGCAGCCGAACGCGCCGAAGCCGAGCGTCTGGAAGCGGAGCGTCTCGAAGCCGAGCGCCTGGCCGAAGAAGAGCGGCTGGAGTACGAACGTCTGGAGGCCGAATACGCCGCCGAAGCGCAGCGTGCCGAACAGGCCCGTTTGGACGCCGAGCGCATCGCGGCCGAGCAGGCGGAAGCCGAGCGCCTCGCCGCGGAACAGGCCGAAGCCGAGCGCCTGGAAGCTGAACGCCTCGCCGCGGAACAAGCCGAAGCCGAGCGCCTGGAAGCCGAACGCCTCGCCGCGGAACAGGCCGAAGCCGAGCGTCTCGAATACGAGCGCCTGGAAGCCGAGTACGCCCAGGCCGAAGCGCCTGCGCAGGATCAGGTCGCGGCCGAGGAAACGATCGACGCGGCGACGGCCGTGCCTGCCGCCGCCGCGACCGGCTCGGCGCTGTCGACCGCGTTGCTGGCCGCGTTCGACGCCGATCCGGATCCGGACGAAGCGCTGGACTTGAGCGAGCTGGACCCCGAACTCGTCGACATCTTCGTCGAGGAAGGCGGCGACCTGCTCGACCACTCCGACGGCCTGCTGGCGCAATTGCGCGAAACCCCGAGCGAACGCGAGCCGCTGGTCGGTCTGCAGCGCGATCTGCACACCCTCAAGGGCGGTGCGCGCATGGCCGGCATCATGGCCGTGGGCGAACTCGGCCACGTCATGGAGTCGCTGCTGGAGTCGGTGGTCGACCATCGCACCGAACTCGGCCGCGACGGCATCGTCCTGCTCGAACGCGGTTTCGACCGCCTGCATGCCATGGTCACCCGGGTCGGCGCGCGTCGCGCGCTGGCCATGCCGGCGACGCTGATCGCTGCGTTCGACGCGCGTTCGCGCGGCGAAGCGCTGCCGATGCTGGCCGCAGCCGCGGCCGAACCGACCCGTACCAGCGCGCCGCCGGCGCAACCGGCGCAGCCGGCCCAGCCCGCGGTCGACGGAGGCCTCAAGCCGCTGTCGGCGCCGATCAGCGAAGCGCCGCTCGTCGACGAAGACGACATCGGCGTGCGCACGCCGCAGGAGCAGGTGCGCATCCGCGCCGACCTGCTCGACCGTCTGGTCAACTACGCCGGTGAAGTCGCGATCTACCGCGCCCGCCTGGAACAGCAGCTGGGCGCGTTCCGCGGCGCGATCGCGGAAATGGCGCAGACCAACCTGCGCATGCGCGATCAGCTGCGCCGTCTGGAAATCGAAACCGAAGCGCAGATCATCGCCCGCTATCAGCGCGAAGGCGAAGCCGGCGACCAGGCGTTCGATCCGCTGGAGCTCGACCGCTTCTCGACCCTGCAGCAGCTGTCGCGCGCGCTGACCGAATCGGCGGCCGACCAGACCAGTCTGCAGAACACCCTCGACGACCTCACCCGTCAGTACGAAACCCTGCTGCTGCAGCAGTCGCGCGTCAGCTCGGAGCTGCAGGAAGGCCTCATGCGCACGCGCATGGTGCCGTTCGACACCTTGCTGCCGCGTCTGCGCCGCGTGGTCCGCCAGGCCTCGAGCGAATTGGGCAAGCAGGTCGCGCTGAAGCTGGAAGGCACCCAGGGCGAACTCGACCGCAACGTGCTCGAACGCATGACCGCGCCGCTGGAGCACATGCTGCGCAATGCGGTCGCGCACGGCCTGGAGCGGCCGGAGCAGCGTCGCGCCGCCGGCAAGGCGGACGAAGGCACGGTGCGCATCGCGGTGCGCCGCGAAGGTTCCGAAGTCGTGCTCGAAGTGGCCGACGACGGCGCCGGCTTGGACCGCGCTGCGATCCGCCGCCGCGGCGAAGAGCGCGGCCTGATCCGCAGCGATGCGGCGCTGTCCGACGCCGATCTGGACGCGCTGATCCTGGAGCCGGGCTTCTCCACCGCCGACGAGGTCAGCCGCCTGGCCGGCCGCGGCGTCGGCATGGACGTGGTCGCCAGCGAAGTCCGCCAGCTCGGCGGTACCCTGGATATCCATTCCCGCCCCGGCCTAGGCGTGCACTTCACCCTGCGCCTGCCGCAGACCCTCGCGGTCACCCAGGCGGTGTTCGTGCGCATCGGCGACACCACCTTCGCGGTGCCGATCGCTTCGGTGCGCGGCGTCGGCCGCCTCTCGCGCGAACTGCTCGAACAGGGCGACGTGGCCTATCGCTACGGCGGCGAGGACTACCCGGTCCACGACCTGGGTCTGTTGGTCGGCCATGCGCCGGCCAAGGCCGAAGGCCAGCTGCAGATGCCTTTGCTGCTGATCCGTTCGGGCGACCTGCGCGCCGCGGTGTCGGTCGACCAGGTGGTCGGCAACCGCGAAATCGTGGTCAAGCCGGTGGGGCCGCAGGTGGCGTCGGTGCCGGGCATCTTCGGCGCGACCATCATGGGCGACGGCCGCGTGGTGGTGATCCTCGACGTCGCCCCGCTGGTCCGCCGCCGCACCGTGCTGCTGCAGGACTTCGCCCAGGTCGCGGCGCCGCCGCCGGCCCCGGCCGAACAGCGCCGCGTGCCGCTGGTGATGGTGGTCGACGACTCGGTCACCATGCGTAAGGTCACCGGCCGCGTGCTGGAGCGCCACAACTTCGAGGTCATGACCGCGAAGGACGGCGTCGACGCGCTGGAGCGGATGGCCGAGCGCGTGCCCGACCTGATGCTGCTCGACATCGAAATGCCGCGCATGGACGGTTACGAGCTGGCCACGCAGATGAAGGCCGACGCGCGCATGCGCGAGGTGCCGATCGTGATGATCACTTCGCGTACCGGCGAGAAGCACCGCCAGCGCGCGTTCGAGATCGGCGTCGAGCGCTACCTCGGCAAGCCTTACCAGGAACCGGAATTGATCCGTAACGTGTACGAACTGCTTGGAATTACCCGTAGTCATGGCTGAAGCGGACCGTCGCGTAGCGTTGTTGGCGCGGGCCGGGGTGGCCCGCGACCGTTTGCGTAGCGCGCTCGGCGATGCCGGCGCGAACCTGGTGTTGGAAGGCGATCCGACCTCGCTGGAACCGTCCGAGCTCGACACGGCCGATCCGGACGTGGTCGTGGTCGTGCTCGATCCGGCGATCGAGGACGCGCTGGACCGGTTCGAGAACCTGCTGGTCGATCCGTCGATCGAAGTGATCTTCGAAGAGGCCGAACTGACCGTGGCCCGCGAGGGCTGGGACGCGGCGCGCTGGGCGCGCCACCTCAGC
Source organism: Lysobacter antibioticus HS124 (assembly GCF_000336385.2). Classification (GTDB taxonomy): domain Bacteria; phylum Pseudomonadota; class Gammaproteobacteria; order Xanthomonadales; family Xanthomonadaceae; genus Lysobacter; species Lysobacter firmicutimachus. Next base: position 3,321 of record NZ_HG424463.1, read on the forward strand.
GCCAAGCTGCACCGGCACGACGACGTGCTGCCGCCCGGGCGCGAGCCCGAGCCGGAGCCCGAGCCGATGTTCTCCGCCGAAGCGTTCCAGCGCCCGAGCTCGCCGGCTTCGGCGATGGCGCAGGACGAACAGGGCATCGGTTTCGATCCGGCGTCCAGCGAGATGCCGCACGACCCATCCGCGTTCATCGCCGCCGAGCAGATCGGCGAGTTGTCGCGGCTGGCGCCGGCGCCTCGCGCGAGCGAGGCGGCGGTGGAAGAAGCGCCGGCGGCCGAACCGCCGGGCGAGTTCGACATCGGCCGGCTGACCCTGGAAGCGATCGAAACCCAGGCCGCCGTGCCGGGCCAGGCGGCGTCGTACCCGGCCGAGCCGGAGTGGAACGTCGACGAGCACACGCCGGTCGCCGACACGCCGCTGGCGCTGGACGACATCGGCGACATCGCCGCCTGGCAGCCGCCGGATCATCGCCTCGACGACGAACTGATCGACCTGGACCGCAAGTTCGCCGACGCCGGCACTTCGATCGAGCTGGAAGAGGACGCGCATTCCACGCCGTCCGCCTCCGGGGCGATCGCGCCGATCGAGTTCGACGACGGCCGTGGCGGCGGCGCCGAGACGCCGGCCTTCGAAAGCAGTTTCGACTTCGACTTCGCCACCGATCCGCTGCCGGTCGACAAGGCCGCCGCGCCGCCGCCGCCGGCGGTGCCGGACTGGTCCTTCGCCGACGAGGCCAGCCTGATCGGCGCCGCCAGCGGCCAGTCCCCGGCGCCGGTCGCGCCGGGCGTGGACGCGCACGATCTGGAAGAGATCGAACGGCGTATTTCCGGCCTGGAACTGGTCGACGACCGCGCGCCGGTGTCGACCCGCAGCGGCGCGGTGCTGGTGCTGGCCGGGATCGGCGGCCCCGACGCCGTGCGCCAGTTGCTCGGTGCTCTGCCGGAGAACTTCGGTCGTCCGGTGCTGGTGCAGCAGCGTCTCGACGGCGGCCGCTACGACCGCCTGGTGGCGCAGATGCAACGCGCTACGCCGGTGCTGGTCAAGCTGGCCGAACCGGGCGCGCGCACCATCGACGGCGTGATCTACATCCTGCCCGCCGGCGTCGGCGTGGACGCCGGCGACAGCGGCATCCAGTTCGTCGAGGACGGCGGCGAGGTGATGGACGCCTTGCCGGCCGCCGACAGCGCGATCCTGCTGTTCAGCGGCGCCGACCCGGCTCAGGTCGATACCGCGATGAAGCTGGCCGCGCACGGCGCATTGGTGCTCGGCCAGGCCCCGGACGGTTGCTACGACGCCGCCGCCGCGAGCGCGGCGATCGCGCGCGGCGCCGGACAGGGCCAGCCGTCCGAACTGGCGGCCAAGCTGGCCGCACGCTGGTCGACCCACAGTCCGCTGTAAACGCCGGGCGCCGCTGCGGCGGCGCCGGCGCGGCTTCCATGCTGCTTCGCGCAGCTTCCGCACCACCTCGCGGCAGACATTCCGCTGCCGCAGCACTACCGCAAGGCCGCGCGATCCGCGGCGAGGACGCGAGCGATGTCGAACGACGACCAGCAACATCCGGCCACCGAAAGCGCAAGCCAGGCCGACATCCGCGGCGTATTGATCCAGGTGGCCGGCGCGCGTCTGCTGCTGCCCAACGCGACCATCGCGGAGGTATTGTCGTACGCGCCGCCGGCGCCGGTCGACGGCGCGCCGCGCTGGCTGCTGGGCCGAATCCGCTGGCGCGGCTGGCAGTTGCCGCTGATCGCATTCGGCGAGCTGTCCGGGCTGGCGTCCGAACAGGGCGGCCTGGGCAGCAAGGTGGTCGTGCTCAAGGCGCTCAGCGCGGCATCGCGCCTGCCGTATTTCGCCCTGCTGACCCAGGGCTTCCCGCGTCTGGTGACGGTGTCGAGCCAGAGCTTGCTGGTCGACGGGATCGAAGACGAAATCCTCCCGCACGGCGTGCAAGCGCGCGTGTTGCTCAACGACGACCGCGCCCTGCTGCCCGACCTGGAAGCGGTCGAGGCGATGATCGGCGAAGCGCTCGCGCAGGCGGCGTGAACCGCGCCGCCGCGGCGCCGGAGCGCGCGTCCGCGCCCAAGCGCTACGCCTCAGTCGATGCGCTGCGCGGCCTGACCGTCGCGGCGATGCTGCTGGTCAACAATCCCGGCGACTGGGGCCATGTCTACGCGCCGCTGCTGCACGCGCAGTGGCACGGCTTCACGCCGACCGATCTCGTGTTCCCGATGTTCCTGTTCATCGTCGGCGTGTCGATCGCGCTGGCGCTGATGCCGCGCCGCGAAGCCGGCGCCGCGCCGGCGACGCTGTTGCGGCCCGCGCTGTGGCGCGCGGTACGCATCGTCGGCCTCGGCCTGTTGCTGCACTGGTGCGCGATGTGGGCGAGCGGCCACGAAGCGCTGCGCTTGCCCGGCGTGTTGCAACGGATCGGCCTGTGTTTCGCCGCGGCGGCGCTGATCGCGTTGTATCTGCCGGCGCGCACGCAATGGTTCGCGTTCGGCGCGTTGCTGGTCGGCTACGCCTGGTTGCTCGCCGGCGGCGGCAGCTACGCGCCGTTCGACAACATCGCCAGCCGCCTCGACCACGCGCTGTTCGGCGCGCACGTCTACCAGGTCGATCCGGCCAGCGGCCGCGGCCACGACCCCGAGGGTCTGGTGTCCACCCTGGGCGCCCTGGCCACGACCGTGCTGGGCCTGCGCGCCGGCGACTGGCTGCGCCGTGGCGATTTGCGCGCCTTGCTGATCGCCGGCGCGCTGGCGTTGGCGGCGGGCTGGGCGCTGGGCCAGTGGCAGCCGATCAACAAGAACCTGTGGACCCCCGCCTACGTGCTGTGGGCCGGCGGTTGGTCGTGCTGGGTCTTGGCGTTGTGCCATCGCCTGATCGACGTACGCGGCTGGCCGGCGCTGGGGCGAAGCTTCGGCGTCAACGCGATCGCCGCCTATGCCGGCTCGGCCTTGCTGCTGTACTTGCTGATCGGCCTGGGCTGGCTGGAACCGATCTACCGCCGCGGCTTCGCCGACTGGATGACACCGCGGTTCGGTCCCTATCTGCCGTCGCTGGCGTTCGCGCTGGCTTTCGTGACCTTGTGGTGGGGCGTGGTGACGCTGCTCGACCGGCGTTGGATCTATTTCAAGATCTGAGCGTCGCAGCCTTCCTTCGCCGGGCACGGCGAGAGCGGCGACAGCAAGCGCAGATCTCCCCGCCTGCTGCGCAGGCGCCGCTCCCGCTTGGAAAAGGGGTGACGGCGAATCGCCGCGCTGCCATGCCCGCCTTTGCGAAGCGCGTGGCGGTCGTTCGCCGTATTGCGGTTCTCGCTTGTTTCAAAGCGCACCGCGGCAGTTGGCCGCGTCGCGGTTCCCTCTGAAAGAGGGCTAGGGGGATTTGTTTTCTCGCTCTACGCCGCGGCGCAAACCCGGCGCCAACGGTTCGCTCGAATGCCGCCTGCCGCGCCCGCGAACCGATCCGAGCGACTCAGGCCAGATCGCCGAACCGCGCCTGCAGCGCCGCGATCGCGGCCAGGCCGGCGGTTTCGGTGCGCAGGATGCGCGGTCCCAAACGCAAGCCCTGGAAGCCGGCGTCGCGCAGCTGTTGCCGGTCCAGCGGCGACCAGCCGCCTTCCGGGCCGATCGCCAGAAACACCGGCGCAACCGGATCGACCGCGAGCGTGGCGAAGGCCAACTCGCCTTCGGGGTCCAGGATCAGGCGCAACCCGCCCGGCGCCAGCGCCGCCAGCGTCGCCGCCAGCGCGCGCGGCGCGGCGACCTCCGGCACGCGGGCGCGGCCGCTTTGTTCGCAGGCCGAGGCGACCACGCTGCGCCAATGCGCCAGGCGCTTTTCCGCGCGCGCCTCGTCGAGCTTGACCTCGCTGCGCTGCGACCACAGCGGCTGCACTTGTGCCACGCCGAGCTCGGTCGCCTTCTGCAGGATCAGGTCCATCTTCTCGCCGCGGGCGATGCCTTGCAGCAGCACCAGCTGCAGCGGCGATTCGCGCTCTACCGGCTGCGCCGACTCGATCGCCACCCGCAGCTCGCGCTTGCCCAGCGCGGCGATGCGGCCGTGATAGTCGTGGCCGTCGCCGTTGAACAGCACGCAGGCGTCGCCGACCTGATGCCGCAGTACGCGGGCCAGATGCGTGGCGGGACCTTCCGGCAACACGATCTCGCGGCCGGCACCGAGTTCGGCGTCGACGTGGACTCGGGTCAGGCGCATGCGTCGGCCTCCTGCACGGCGTGGTCGATCGCTTCGCGGGTGGTGCGGGCGAGCAGGTCCAGCGCCTCTTCGTCGATCGAATACGGCGGCATCCAATACAGGATGTCGCCGAGCGGGCGCAGCAGCACGCCGCGCTCGAGCGCGGCGCGGTAGGCGCGCAGTCCGATCCGCGCGGCCGGATCGAAGGGACTGCGCTTGTCGCCGCCGCGGGTGAGTTCGAAGGCGACGATCATGCCGGCCTGGCGCACGTCGGCGACGTGCGGATGACCGGCGAACTCGGCCGCGGCGCGGGCCATGCGCGCGGCGGTGTCGCGGTTGCGCACGACGACGTCGTCGTCGCGGAAGATGTCCAGGGTCGCCAGCGCCGCGGCGCAGGCCAGCGGATTGCCGGTGTAGCTGTGCGAATGCAGGAAGGCGCGTTCGCGCGAGTCGTCGAGGAAGCCGTCGTAGATCGACTGGCTGGTCAGCACCGCGGCCAGCGGCAGCGCGCCGCCGGTCAGGCCCTTGGACAGGCACAGCAGGTCCGGCATGACCCCGGCCTGTTCGCTCGCGAACATCGTGCCGGTGCGGCCGAAACCGACCGCGATCTCGTCGGCGATCAGGAACACCCCGTGCGCGTCGCACAGCTCGCGCGCCAGGCGCAGGTAGGACGGGTCGTGCATGCGCATGCCGCCGGCGCATTGCACCCGCGGCTCCAGGATCAGCGCGCAGACTTCGCCGGCATGGCGTTCGAGCAGATCGCGCAAAGCCGCGGCGGCGACCTGCGCGCGCTCGGCCGCGCTCTGGCCGGGGTCGGCCAGGTAGGCGTCGGGCGAGGGCGCGAACAGGGCTTCGGCCAGCAGCGGCGCGTAAATGCGCCGGTACAGCGGGATATCGCCGACCGCCAGCGCGCCCAGGGTCTCGCCGTGGTAGCCGTTCTCCAGGGCGATGAACTTGGTCCGGCCTTCGACGCCGCGATTGCGGAACCAGTGGAAGGCCATCTTCAGCGCCACCTCGACCCCGGCCGAGCCGTTGTCGGCGTAGAACACCTTGCTCAGCGGCGCGCGCCCGTCCTGGCGCGGCGCCAGCGCCAGCAGGCGTTCGGCCAGCTCCACCGCCGGCGCGTGCGAGACGCCGGCCAGGATCACGTGTTCCAGGGTCCGCGCCTGGGCGGCGATGGCATCGGCGATGCGCGGCTCGGCGTGGCCGAACAGGTTGGTCCACCAACTGGAAATCGCATCCAGGTAGCGGCGCCCGTCGCGGCCGATCAGCCACGGCCCGCGGCCGCTCGCGATCGGCAGCAGGGGCAGGGTGTGAGGGTGCTCGCGCATCTGGGTGCAGGGGTGCCACAGCACCGCCAGATCGCGCTCGCGCCAGGCCTGCGCCGCGTCGGCGCCCGGCTCTGTTAGCATCTTGGGGTCGTGAGTGATCTCTCGCATTCCCCCATTATCGTGCCTTTCCGCTCCCCGCTCATGCCCGGAGCCGCGCCATGACCCGGCGGCTGCCGATCATCCATCAGATCACCGAGCACGAGGCCGGTCCGTACCGGCTGGAACGGCTCGATCTGGAGTTCTCCAACGGCGAGCGCCGCCGCTACGAGCGCCTGCACGGCCGCGGCCACGGCGCGGTGGTGGTGGTGCCGATGCTCGACGAGGACACCGTGCTGCTGGTGCGCGAGTACGCCGCCGGCATGCACCGCTACGAGCTGGGCCTGGTCAAGGGCCGGATCGACGAAGGCGAGACCGCGCTGCAGGCCGCCGACCGCGAGCTGAAGGAAGAGGCCGGCTACGGCGCGCGTTCCTTGACCGTACTGCGCGCACTGACGCTGGCGCCGACCTACATGAGCCACCAGGCGCAGTTGGTGCTGGCGCGCGATCTCTATCCCGAGCGCCTGCCCGGCGATGAGCCGGAAGAACTCGAAGTGGTGCCGTGGAAGCTCGACGACCTGCACGAGCTGATCCTGCGCGAAGACTTTTCCGAGGGCCGCAGCATCGCCGCGCTGTTCATCGCCCGCGAATGGCTGCGCAGCGGCCAGCCGCATCCGGGGGCGGCGGCGTGACGGCGGCCGCGCCGCTGCTGTCCGCGGTTCAGGTCGAGGGCGCGATCGCGATCGCCCGCGCCGCGGCCGCGGCCATCCTGCAGGTCTACGACGGCGAGTTCGAAGTCGAGCGCAAGTCCGACGCCTCGCCGGTCACCGCGGCCGATCTGGCCGCGCACCATCTGATTCTCGACGGCCTGGCCGAACTGACCCCGGACATTCCCGTGCTGTCGGAAGAATCCGCGCACGAAGTCGGTTTCGAACAACGTCGCGCCTGGCCGCGGCTGTGGCTGGTCGACCCGCTCGACGGCACCCGCGAGTTCGTCAAGCGCAACGGCGAGTTCTCGGTCAACCTGGCCCTGATCGACGACGGCGTGCCGGTGTTCGGCCTGGTGCTGGCGCCGGTCGGCGGCGCGCTGTGGCACGCCCAGCGCGGCGGCCCGGCCTATCGTCGCGACGGCGACGCCGAGCACGAGATCCGGGTGCGGTCGCCGGCGGCGCGGCCGCTGCGGGTGGCCGCCAGCCGCTCGCATTTCAGCGAGCACAGCGAACAATTCATGGTCCGCGCGCACCGCGCCGCGCCGGACGGCATCCGCATGGTCAGCCTCGGCTCGTCGCTGAAATTCTGCCGCATCGCCGAGGGCGAACTGGACCTGTATCCGCGCTTCGGCCCGACCAGCGAATGGGATACGGCCGCCGGCCAATGCGTGCTCGAGGCCGCCGGCGGCGCGCTGGTCGATCCGCAGGGGCGTCCGTTCCGCTACAACCAGCGCGCGCATGTTCTCAACGGCGACTTCGTCGCCCTCGGCGACCGCGGTCTGCCGTGGAAGGAGTGGCTCGATGGCTGAAGTATTGAACCTGCCGCCCGGCATCGCCGGCCTGCTGGCGATCATGGCCCGTCTGCGCGATCGCGAGGGCGGTTGCCCCTGGGATCTCGAGCAGACCTTCGCCACCATCGCCCCGTACACGATCGAGGAGGCCTACGAGGTCGCCGATGCGATCGATCGCCAGGACCTGGCCTCGCTCAAGGACGAACTCGGCGATCTGCTGCTGCAAGTGGTGTTCCACGCGCGCATGGCCGAGGAGCAGGGCGCGTTCGCTTTCGACGACGTGGTCGCGGCGATCAGCGACAAGATGGTGCGCCGCCATCCGCACGTGTTCGGCGACGCCAGCTTCGAGGACGCCGAGGCGCAGACCGTGGCCTGGGAAGAGCAGAAGCGGCGCGAGCGCGAAGCCTCCGGCGAAGCCGACACCTCGGTGCTGGCCGGCATCGCCCGCGGCCTGCCGGAATGGCAGCGCGCGGTGAAGCTGCAGAAGCGCGCCGCCACGGTCGGCTTCGACTGGCCCGACGTGCGTCCGGTGATCGCCAAATTGCACGAAGAGATCGAGGAAGTGCGGGTGGAGTTCGACGCGGTCGCCGCCGCGCCGGACGACGCCGAAGCGCGCGATCGCCTGGAGGAGGAGATCGGCGACCTGCTGTTCGTCTGCGCCAACCTCGCCCGCCACGGCAAGGTCGACGTCGGCGCCGCCATGCGCCGCGCCAACCTCAAGTTCGAACGCCGCTTCCGCAGCATGGAGACGCTGGCCGCGCAGGACGGCCTGTCGTTGGCCGAACTGCCGCTGGAAGGCCAGGACGCTTATTGGGATCAGGCCAAGCGCGCCGAACGCGACGACTGAGCGCTTGCTCCGCCCGGCGCAGCGGCGCTTGATCCGCGGCCCGCGGCGGTTCAGGATCGCGGCAGGCAGTGCGATACGCCAATGCCGGGAGGGGACCATGGCCAACCGCTTCGCCAGTTTCCGCGAGTTCTATCCGTTCTATCTCAGCGAACACAGCAACCGCACCAGCCGCCGGCTGCACTTCGTCGGCAGCTGCGGGGTGTTGCTGCTGGTCGCGCTGGCGATCGCGCAGGGGCGGCCGTGGCTGTTGCTGGCGGCGTTGGTGTGCGGCTACGGCTTCGCCTGGGTCGGTCATTTCTTCTTCGAGAAGAACCGGCCGGCGACGTTCAAGCACCCGTTGTATTCCTTCGTCGGCGACTGGGCGATGTTCAAGGACATCCTGACCGGCAGGATCAAATTCTGAGCCGCCGTCGGCCGCCGCGCGCGGGCCTGCGGCGGCGCCTTCAAGGACGATCGCGATGAAATCGAGGCTTTGCTGTTGGGCGCTGCTCCTGGCCGCGCTGCCGTCGCTGTCGCCGGCGGCCATGCCGGCCGCGGCGCCGGACCGGCCGATGCGCAAGTCCGCCTGGCTGGCCGAGGCGATGGACAGCAAGACCTGCCCCCTCGTCTCGATCCGCCTCGTCGGCGAGAACCCGCGCGCCGACGGCGGCGAGGACACGATCGCGACGATCTGGCGCAGCGCCGACGACGAACTCGCCGACCTCGACCGCTGGCCGACCCTGTACCTGTCCCTGGGCGGACGGCCGTTGGCGCTGCCCCGCGTGCCGCCGGCCGACGACGTCGAAAGCGCCGCGCTGAGCGGCGAGACGCTGCTGCGCTGGTCGGCGCCCAGGCAGGGCGTCTCGGCGACCCTGCGCCTGCGCGCGCCGCGCCTGTGGGTGGAGAACGACGGCGCCTGGACCGAGGTGGCGCCCGCGCGCCTGCGTCGGGCGCGCGCGGCGACGGACGGGGCGAGCACGCGCAGCGTATGGGTCGGGCACCTGAGCCTGGTCAGCCCGGCCGGGCGCTGGCAGGCGCCCGTGCGGGTGGAGTCGTGGTGCGGGCCCTGAGCCGCGGCGGGCTCAGTCGAGGAAGATCAGCCAGGCCGCGACCACGATCAGGGCGAAGCCGGCCCAGTGGTTCCACTTCAAGGGCTCGCCGAGGTACCAGGCCGAGAAGCCGGCGAATACCAGCAGGGTGATGACCTCCTGCATGCCCTTGAGCTGCGGCGCCGAGTACACCGCGCTGCCGAGCCGGTTGGCCGGCACCTGCAGGCAATATTCGAACAGGGCGATGCCCCAGCTGACCGCGATCGCGACGGTGAGCGGCGAGGACTTGTACTTGAGGTGTCCATACCAGGCGAAAGTCATGAAGATATTCGATCCGAGCAACAGCAGGATCGGATACAGGCGGTCGGCGAGCATGCGGCGGGGTCGCAAGAAGGGTCGTCCAGCGTAGCGGGGGCCTTCACGGGCCGTCCACCCTGGCGAAGGCAACCTTCACAAAACTGAAGGAATGGAGAGGCTGTATGCAGGGTACGAGAGACGGGGGCCTGGTCCTCATCGTCGAAGACAACCGCAACATCTCCGAAATGGTCGGCGAATACCTGGAAAGCCGCGGTTTCGAAGTCGATTACGCCGCCGACGGCGTGGACGGCTACCGGCTCGCCACCGAGAACAGTTACGACGTGGTGGTGCTCGACCTGATGCTGCCGCGTATGGACGGGATCGAGGTCTGCAAGAAGCTGCGCGAAGAAGCCCGCAAGTCGACCCCGGTGCTGATGCTGACCGCGCGCGACACCCTGGACGAAAAGCTGACCGGCCTCAGCGCCGGCGCCGACGACTACCTGACCAAGCCGTTCGCGATCCAGGAACTGGAAGCGCGCCTGCGCGCCCTGATCCGGCGCGAACGCCGCCAGGTCGGCGGCGAGGTGCTGAAAGTCGCCGACCTGGTGCTGGACCCGGCCAGCCTGCGGGTCACCCGCGGCGGCAGCGAACTGCAGCTCTCGCCGATCGGCTTGCGCCTGTTGACCATCCTGATGCGCGAATCGCCACGCGTGGTCAGCCGGCAGGAGATCGAACGCGAGATCTGGGGCAACGGCCTGCCCGATTCCGATACGCTGCGCAGCCACCTCTACAACCTGCGCAAGACCATCGACAAGCCCTTCGACAAGCAACTGCTGCATACGGTGCAGAGCGCCGGTTACCGCGTTGCGGACATCTCGCAGCCGCCGGACTGACGTATCGACACCGTGCCGCAAGGGTTACCGCGCAAGATCAAGCTTGCATTCATCCTGCAAGCCTTGATCGGCAGCGTCGCGATCACGCTGGGCATTCTCCTGGCGGGGTTGGCTGTGCGCCACGTGGTGCTCGAGCAGCGCATGCAGCGCGAGGCCGACGACTACTGGGCCGGGCGCGAGCGCGACCCGAACTACCCCTTGCCGCGGACCTCGACCACGCGCGGCCACTTCGTCCCCGCCGGCGGCAACGACTCGCAGCTGCCGCTGGGCATCCGCAACGTGGATTCGGGGCTGCACAACCTGCCCGGCGGCGGCCGGGTGGTGCTGGTGGACCGGCGCGAGGCCGGCACCTTCTACATGATCTACGCCACCGACCTGATCGACGAGGCGATTCTCTACACCGGCCTGTTCTCGCTGCTGTTCTCGCTGCTGACCACCTACCTGATTTCCTGGCATACCTACCGCACCTCCAAGCGCCTGGTCTCGCCGGTGAGCTGGCTGGCCAACGTGGTCAGCCAATGGGACCCGCGCGACCCCGACACCAGCCTGATCGAGCCGATCAAATTCCCCTACGACCCCGGCAGCGAAGTGCGCCGGTTGTCGAGCGCGCTCAGCGGCCTGGCCGAGCGGGTCAGCGATTTCGTCCAGCGCGAGCGCGACTTCACCCGCGACGCCAGCCACGAGCTGCGCACTCCGCTGACCGTGATCCGGGTCGCCACCGACCTGATGCTGGCCGACCCCGACACCCCGGTGCGCGCGCAGCGTTCGCTGCTGCGGGTGCAGCGCGCCGGCCGCGACATGGAGGCGGTGATCGACGCCTTCCTGATCCTGGCCCGCGAGTCCGACGTCGAGCCGCAGTCGGAGGAGTTCGCGGTGCGCGACATCGTCGACAACGAAATGGAGCGGCTGCTGCCCCTGCTCAACGGCAAGCCGGTCGAGCTGCACCTGTACGACGAAGGCGGGCCGCGCCTGGTCGCGCCGCCGCACGCGCTGGGGGTGATGATCGGCAACCTGCTCAGCAATGCGGTGCGCTTCACCGACCAGGGCCGCATCGACGTGCGCCTGAGCCGCGACAGCATCGAGATCCGCGACACCGGCATCGGCATGTCGGTGGAGACGCTGACCAAGGCCTTCACCCCGTTCTACCGCGCCGATTTCTCCTCCGGCGACGGCAAAGGCATGGGCCTGTCGATCGTGCGCCGGCTGGGCGAGCGTTTCGGCTGGCCGGTGACCCTGACCAGCGCACCCGGCCAGGGCACCACCGCGGTGATCCGCTTCCGTCCCGGCAGCGCCACCGTCAGCTTCGGCCCGCCGCCGCGCCGGCCCGAACTCTGAACGACGCGCACCCGGTGGGCGCCGGCCCGTGCGACGGTTTCGCCGCGGCGCGAATCCTTGGGCAGAATCGCGCGTGGGCGCGACGCTATCGCCGCGTCGATCCGGCTGAACCGTCGCTGCGCCGCCGCGTCCGTGCCGCCGTCGCCGACCGCGCCGCTGTCAACCGCATTCAGCCTGGTGCGTTGGCGCCTGCATAACTCTCGAAATCAGCCACATGAGCGCAGCCAAGCCGTCCCCCCCGTCCCGCCCGACTCCGACTGCGCGGCCGCGCAAATCGCCCTGGCCGCAACGGCTGCTGATCGCGGCGGTGGCGGCGGCGCTGGCCGGCAGCGGCTGGTACTACTACCGCAAGCAGAGCGCGGCGGAGGCCGCCGGAGCCTATCGCACCGCCAAGATCGAGCGCGGCGACATCCGCGTGGCGATCTCGGCCACCGGCGCGCTGGCGGCGATCTCGACCGTCGACGTGGGCAGCCAGATCTCCGGGCAAGTCACCGAGGTGCTGGTCGACTACAACGACCGGGTCAGCAAGGGCCAGGTGATCGCGCGCATCGACCCGGCCACCTACGAGGCGCAGATCGCCCAGGGTTCGGCGCAGATCCAGAACGCGCGCGCCAGCCTCGCCACCGCCCAGGCGACCTTGCGCAATGCCGAACTCGATTACCAGCGCAAGTCCGAACTGGCGGCCAAGCAACTGGTCTCGCGCAGCGATGCCGACCTGGCCCGCGCCGCGCGCGACCAGGCGCGGGCCCAGCTCAACGGCGCCCAGGCCCAGATCGAGCAGCAGATCGCCTCGACCCAGACCACCCGCCTCAATCTGCAGCGCACGGTGATCCGCGCGCCGGTCGACGGCGTGGTCCTGACCCGCAGCGTCGAGCCCGGCCAGACCGTGGCCGCGAGCCTGCAGTCGCCGGTGCTGTTCCAGATCGCCGAAGACTTGTCGAAAATGGAAATCGTGCTGGCCATCGACGAGGCCGACATCGGCCAGGTCAAGGCCGGCCAGGGCGTGAACTTCACCGTCGATTCCTTCCCCGATCGCCGTTTCCGCGGGCAAGTGCAGCAGGTACGGCTGTCGGCGACCAATACCAGCAACGTCATCACCTATCCGGTGGTGGTCTCGGTCGACAACCCCGACGGCGCGCTGTTGCCGGGCATGACCGCCAACGCCGAGATCGAGGTCAGCCGCCGCGACGACGTGCTGCGGGTCAGCAACGCCGCGCTGCGCTACAAGCCGGCCGACGAAGACGCCGCCGGCGCCGGCAATGCCGGCCCGAACGGCGGCGTGCGCGGCGGTCTCGGCAACGACCTGCCGCAGGTCGCGCAGGCGCTGAAGTTGAATGCGCAGCAGCAGGCCGCATTCGACGCCGCGCTGGCGCAGATGAAGCAGCGCATGGCCGCGCGCAGCGCGGCGCCGGCGGCGAGCGCGGGCGGACCGCCGGGCGGCGGCGCGCCGATCATCATCGGCGGCGGCCGCGGGCCGGGCGGCGGGGGCGGCAACAACAATCGCAACCGCAACGGCGGCGCCATGTCCGGCGCCGCGCGCCAGCGCATGCTGGAACGCTTCAATCAGCAGTTCGGCGCTTTCCGCAGCCTGCTCGACGACGGCCAGCGCGCACGCTGGGACGCCGAGATCGCCAACCTGGTGACCGCGCGCCGAGTGCCGCTGTACAAGCTGGCCGGCGGCAAGCCCGAGCCGGTGGTGGTGCGGGTCGGCGCCAGCGACGGCAGCTGGACCGAGGTCTCCGGCAACGTGCGCGAAGGCGACGAGATCGTGGTCGGCAGCGGACGCACCGGCCCATGAGCGAGGTCGCCGACGCGCATCCGGTCATCGAAACCCGCGGCCTGGGCAAGGTCTATTCGCCCGGCAGCGAGGCCGAGGTGATCGCCTTGCACGGTGTCGACCTGACGATCGCGCGCGGCGAGTTCGTCGCGATCATGGGGCCGTCGGGTTCGGGCAAGTCGACCCTGATGAACCTGATCGGCTGCCTGGATACGCCCAGCAGCGGCAGCTACCTGTGCGACGGCGTCGACGTCGCCAGCCTGGACGCGGAAGCGCGCGCGATCCTGCGCCGCGACAAGATCGGTTTCGTGTTCCAGGGCTTCAACCTGTTGCCGCGCATGAACGCATTGGAAAACGTGGCGATGCCGATGGGCTATGCCAACGTGCCGCGCGATGAACGCCTGCAGCGCGCCCAGGCGGCGCTGGAAGCGGTCGGCCTGGGCGGTCGCGCCGGACATCGGCCGAGCGAGTTGTCCGGCGGCCAGCAGCAGCGCGTGGCGATCGCCCGCGCGCTGATCAACCGGCCGCCGATCCTGCTCGCCGACGAACCCACCGGTGCGCTCGATACCCGCACCGGCGAGGAGATCCTGGCTCTGTTCAAGCGCCTGCAAGCCGAAGACCACACCGTGGTGCTGATCACCCACGACCCGGACGTGGCCGCGCATGCCGGCCGCACCTTCGTCATGCGCGACGGCGAGCTGCACGAGCAGGAGGCCGGCGCATGAACTTCCTGGAAGTGCTGCGTACGGCGGTGTTCGCTCTGCGCGGCAATTGGCTGCGCAGCGCGCTGACCTCGCTGGGCGTGATCATCGGCATCGCCGCGGTGATCGTGATGGTCTCGGTCGGCCAGGGCACCCAGTCGGAAATCGACAAGCTGGTGTCCGGGTTGGGTTCGAACCGGCTCGACATCAGCTCGGGCGGCGGCGGCCGCGGCGCCGGCGGCGTGCGCCTGAGCGCGTCGAGCTTCTTCACCCTGACCGAAGCCGACGCCGAGTCGATCCGCAACGAGATCGGCGAGGTCCAGTACGTCGCCGCCTCGCTGCGCGGCGGCACCCAGGCGGTGTACGCCGAGAACAACTGGTCGACCCAGTGGCAGGGCGTGCAGGCGGATTTCTTCGACATCAACGGTTGGAGCATCGCCTCCGGCGCAGCATTCGAAGCGCGCGACTACGGCAGCGGCACCAAGTCGGTGATCCTCGGCGAAACCGTGCGCCGCGAACTGTTCGGCGACGAGGACGCGATCGGCCAGACCGTGCGCCTGGGGCGAGTGCCGTTCACGGTGGTCGGTACGCTCAAGCCCAAGGGCCAGGGCGGTTTCGGCCAGGACCAGGACGATGTGGTGCTGGTGCCGCTGGAAACCGGGCGCCGTCGTCTGCTCGGCGCGATGGGCCTGCCGACCGGCGCGGTGATGCAGATCGCGGTCGGTGTCGGCCGCGCCGAGGACGTCGCTTATGCGCAGGAGCAGATCGAAAGCCTGCTGCGCCAACGCCATCGCATCCAGCCCGGCGCCGACGACGACTTCAGCGTGCGCAACATCGCCGAAGTGGTCGCGACCCGCACCCAGACCACCCGGCTGATGTCGCTGCTGCTCGGCGCGGTGGCGACGATTTCGCTGATCGTCGGCGGCATCGGCATCATGAACATCATGCTGGTCTCGGTGACCGAACGGATCCGCGAGATCGGCCTGCGCATGGCGGTCGGCGCGGGACCCGGCGACATTCGCCGCCAGTTCCTGGCCGAGGCGATGCTGATCTCGTTGATCGGCGGCGCGCTGGGCATCGCCATCGGCGTGGTCGGTACCTTGCTGGTGAGCAAGTTCGGGGCCTTGCCGGTGGCGCTGAACGGCAAGGTGATCGGCCTGGCTGCGGGGTTCTCGATCGCCACCGGTCTGTTCTTCGGTTATTACCCGGCGCGCAAGGCCTCGCAGCTAGATCCGATCGAAGCGTTGCGCCAGCAGTAAGGCGCGGCGCAGGACTACGACCTCAGGCACGGGCGCGGATCGCCGCGCCGTGCCATGGTGCCGGCGACGACCGGGAGCGGAGCGGACATGAGCAAGTGGTGGCTGACGCTGTTGTGGTTGCTGCCGTGGCAGGCGTTCGCGGCTGCGCCCGCGCCGGCCGCTGCGGCGCCGGCGACGACGGTGACGATCCTCGGCGTCGACCACGCCGCGCAATTGGTGTCCGAGCGCGACCGGCCGGCGCTGTTGGACGCTTTCCTCGACCGCATCAGGCCCGACGCGATCTGCATCGAGCGCGCGCCGGAGGCGTTCGCGCGCGGCGATTTCTACGAGTTCACCTACGAAGTGCAGGACGTCGCGGTGCCGTTTGCGCGCCGTCACGGCATCGAGCTGTGCCCGATCGACTGGGAACCGCCGGTCGAAGATCAGAAGCTGGGTTTCGGCCTGGCCCTGGACGCGCCGCCGGAGCTGCGTCCGCTCAAGGGCTTCATGGGGTTTCTGAGTTTCGGCCCGGAAAGCCTGCAGCGCGATTTCTTCCATGCCGACGACCCCGCCCGCCTGAGCAAGGTGCGCGACTGGGCGACGACACCGGCCAAGCGCGCCAGGCACGATCTGCCGCGGCGCCTGTATCTGTACCGCACTTACCTGCAGGCGCAGCGCATCGCCGCGGCAGCGCGCGCGCATCCGGGCGGCACGGTGGTCGTGGTCGTCGGCGAGTTCCACAAGCACGACATCGAAGCGATTCTCGCCGAGGAGCCCGGCCTGCGCCTGGTGCAGCCCTCGTCGCTGGGCCGGCCCGACGCGCGGACGGTCCAGGCGCACGACCGTGTCGAGTACCAGACCGCGATCGCGAGCTTCAATCTGCTCGGCGTGCAGGCGGCGGGCGGGGCGGTGGACTATGCCTATGTCGGCCGCGCGGTGGCGGCGCTGGAAGCCGCCGGCGCCACGCCGCAGGCGCGTCTGTTCCGGGTGCGGCTGGATCTGCTGCAAGGACGGATCGGGCGCAACGCGGCGATCGCGGGCTGCCGCGCCATCGCTGGCGAGGCCGGCGAGGCGCGCTTTGCCTGGACCGGGGTCAAGGACGCGGCCCGGGTGGATTCCTGGTTCGATCCGTTCGGTAATCTCGACGTGCGCCGGCGGGCCTTGCTGGAGGCGGCGCGGGAGACGTTGGCGACCGGCGACGCGGCGGGCGCGGACGAGTTGCTCGAGGCCTGCGTCGCCGGCTTGAGCCCGCGCCAGCGCGAGCAACTGCGCGGCTACTGGCGGCGCGACATCGCCGCTGCGAGACCGCCCGCCCCCTTGTAGGAGCGGCGTAAGCCGCGACCACGGGACGCGCAGAGAAATCAACGCCTT
>NZ_HG424464.1:0-13458 GCF_000336385.2 Lysobacter antibioticus HS124
CTCCCTGGCTTGGCTGCGCACGGCCCGCCTCCCTGCGGGCCGCCCTCCGGGGCTCCAGGGCGTTCTCGCGAGTTCGATGCGGCGCCAGGCTCTCCACGGCAACGGCAACGGCAACGGCAACGGCAGGCGCTGCGTCGCGGCGGTCGGGGTAGGAGCGGCGCAAGCCGCGACCCACCGCAGTGGTGTGCGCAAGCGTAACCGCCGAAGCCCGGACGATCGGAGCTGTTCGCTCCGCAGTGCGGCGTGCTTCGGATGACGGCGCTGCGTCGCACCGCTGCGGTTGTCGCGGCAGCGGCGCTCCGGCGTCGCCGCTCAATCGGCCGCGGCTTCCTCGCGCAGCTGGCGCGCGCGCGCTTCGCCCAGGTAGCGGTGGATCCAGCGCCGCAGCAGGTAAATCAACGGGATCATCGCGAACGCGGCCAGCATCTTGTAGCCGTAGTTGACCGTGCCGATCGCCAGGAACTGCGGAATCGGCCAATGCTGCGGCCCCAGCACGAAGGCGATGTACAGCACCACGAAGCTGTCGACCAGTTGCGAGACCGCGGTCGAGCCGGTCGCGCGCAGCCATACGTGCTTCTCGCCGGTGGCGCTGCGGATGCGGTGGAACACCGAGACGTCGATCAGCTGGCCGAGCATGAACGCGACCAGCGAGCCGCCGATGCTCCACAAACCCTGGCCGAAGATCGCCGCGAACGCGGCCTGGTAGTCCGGCACGCCCTGAGCCTGGGCCGCGGTGACCCACCAGCCGGCCGGGGCCAGCGCGATCGCCGCGAACGCGAACACGAAGCCGTAGGCGATCAGCAGCGTCGCCAGCCAGGAAATGAAGCGCACGCCACGGCGGCCGAAGAATTCGTTGACCACGTCGGTCATCAGGAACACGATCGGCCACAGCAGGGTGCCGGCGGTGAAGTTCAGCGAGCCGGTCTGGCCGAACAGGTTCCACTGCAACGGCGCGATGCGCAGGGTGTCTTCGAGGGCGAAGATCTTGACCCCGATGAATTCGGCCAGCGCCGCGTTGACGCAGAAAAACGCGGACAGCACGATGAATAAGCGCAGCGCGCGGTCCTGCAGGGTGCGCGTGCCTCCACCGGGGGCCGCGGCGAGCGGCGACGGGTTCGCGCTCACCGCTTCGGCCTCACCCGGTAGATCACGCCGCTCTTGTCGTCGGTGAACAGGAAGCTGTCGCGACCGGTGCGCAGCACGTCGCAGGGACGGCCCAGCACCTTGCCGCCGGCGAGGAAGCCGCTGACCAGCTCGCCGCCGCTGCGGCCGTCGGCCTTGACTCGCACGATGCGATAACCGTGGTCGAGCGCGAGCTTGCTGGCGCCGTGCAGAGCGACCAGGAATTCGTCGCGCAGCAAGCCGCCGTCGGCGGCCGGAAACCAGCTCAGGCCCAAGGCCGAGGCATGCGAAGGAAAGAAGGCGAACGCCTTGGGCACCGCGGCGCAGCCGGCCTTGCGCGGAAACTTGGGATCGGCCAGCGGCTTGCCCTGGTGGTGGTAGCAGTAAGGCCAGCCGTAGTCGGTGCCGTCGCGGACCTCGAACAGGGTTTCGTCGGGCTTGCGGTCGCCGAGATGATCGGACCCCTGGTTGGTCGCGTACAGGCGGCCATCGCGATACAGCAGGCCGACCGCGTTGCGTAGCCCGGTGGCATAGAAGCGGCGGCCGCTGCCGTCGGGGTTCATCTGCAGGATCGCCGCGCGCACGTCTTCTTTTTCGACGCAGGCGTTGCAACTGCTGCCGACCGAGACATAGAGCTTGTCGCCGCCGAAGGCGAGGGTGCGGGTCAGGTGCCAGCCGCCGTATTTGTAGCTCAGGCCGTAGTCGGGAAAGCTCGCCAGCACTTCCGGTTCCGAAGACGGCCTGGTGTCGCCGTTGCGGTAGCGATAGCGCAGCAGCTTGTCGGTGTTGGCCACGTACAGCCAGCTCTTGCCGGCCGGGTCGGTGTAGAAGGCGACGCTGTTGGGATTGCGCTGCTTGTCCAAGTACACCGAAACCTTGGTGTAGCGTTCCTTCTGCTCGTCCCAGCCGTCCAGCGCGTAGACGCGCCCGAGCTTGTTGTCGCTGAGGTCGTGCAGGTCGGTGACGAACAGGCGGCCGTCCGGGCTGCGGGCGAAGAAGCGCACCCGCTTGAGGCCTTGCACCACCGGCACGATGTCCAGATCCGCCGGCAGGTTGAGGTTGAAGCGGCGGCCGTCGTCGAGGCGGACCGGATGCGGGGTCAGCGCGGCGGGGGCGGCGGCGGCCGATGCGGCGCCGAGGGCGAGGAGGGCGAAGGCGGTACAGCGCAGGCTTTGCAGCAGGCGTGAAGTCATTGCGAACGGTCCATGTCGGGCGCCGCGGGTGCGGCGGGGAAGGTATCGGCCGCGGAAGGCACCGAGAACGGAATCGAGGCCGGCGACACCGCGCCGCCGGAGATGATGAAGCTCATGGCCTGATCCACGGTCCAGTCGGTCGGGGTGATCTTCTCCACCGGCACGATCTCCAGGTAGCCGGAAGTCGGATTGGGCGTGGTCGGCACGTACACCGCCGCCAGTTCGCGGCCGCTGCCGGCTTCGCGCAGGACCTTGGTGACGAAGCCGATCGACTTCATCTCGTTGTGCGGGAAGTCGATCAGCACCACACGCTGAGTGCCGTCGGGCTTGGTCTGCAGGATATCGAGCAATTGCCGCGCACTGCCGTAGACGATGCTGGCCAGCGGCACGCGTTTGATCAGCGATTCGAACCAGCGCAGCACGGTCTGGCCGACCACCACCCGCGCCATCGCGCCGGACAGCAGGATCACCGCCAGGGTCGCGATCAGGGCCAGCGCGGTCTGCACCCATTCGGAGCCGAGCCAGGACAACGCTTGCGGATGGGCGAGCGCGAGGTCTTGCAACAGCGGCCCGATCAAGGGCCGGCTGATGTCCGACAGCATCACGAACACGAACTTGACCACGACCCAGGTCAGCCAGATCGGCAACAGGGTCAGCAGGCCGGTGAGGAACAGGCGTTGCAGGGTGGGCGGGCGCATGGCGCCGATTCTAACGGCCCTGTCGCGGCAGCCGCATGGCGGCGTGGGTTCGGAAGGGGGCGCACCGCCCCGCCCGCGGTGGCGCCGGCCCTTGTAGGAGCGGCGTCAGCCGCGACGACCGCAGCGGCGGATGCGAGCGCGGTGGCCGAAGCCCGGTAGATCGGAAGGGGCTGCGGAGTCGTCGGCTTCGGAGGGCGGCGTGGTACTGCGTCGCTTCGGTTGGTCGCGGCTTACGCCCCCTTGTAGGAGCGGCGTCAGCCGCGACAGCCGCAGCGGTGGATGCGAGCGCGGTGGCCGAAGCCCGGTAGATCGGAAGGGGCTGTGGAGTCGTCGGCTTCGGAGGACGGCGTGGTATTGCGTCGCTTCGGTTGGTCGCGGCTTACGCCGCTCCTACAGGGGCGCCGCCGCGTCGCCGCGGCCGTCGTCGCTCAGCGTTCGCGCACCAGGCGGAAGCCGACGTCGTCGTAGCCGCGGCCGCCGCTGAGCGGGCGCTGCGCGGTGCGGCTGCGCCAGGAGGTGCCGCCGACCTGGCGCTGCTGGCAGTTGCGGCCGCAGTCGGCGGACCACATCGACAGGGCGCGGCCGCTGGTGCCGGGCATGCGCTGGGCCTCTTCGGCGGTCGGCAGACGGTAGCTGCGGCCGGTCTGCTGGCTGTACCAGCGCGCGTAGGCCTCGGCGTCGGCGATCGATACGCACACCACCGGCTCGGCCTCGCTCTGGTCGAAGCCCGGCGCGCGCCAGTCCTTGGGCGCGATCACCCGCAACAACGAGACGCGTTCGCGGCACAGCGCCGGGGTGCGGCCGTTGGCGTTGGCGAAGCGCGCGTACTCGCCGCGGCTGACCGGACGCGGATTGAAGCTGACCGCGACGCTGGCGGCCGGCGTAGCCGCCGCGACGCCCGGCGCGCCGCGCGCGATGGCGCCATCGCCGGCGATGCCGCGCGCCTGCGCGACCAGCCGGGTGGAGACATTGCGCGGCAGGCCGAACTCTTCGGCCAAGGCGATCACCTTGCCGGCGTCGGCGCCGTCGCCGCGTCGCGCGGCCTGTTCGAGCCGGGCCTCCAATGCGACGGACGCCTTCTCGCGCAAGCTGCGCTGGGCCGGCGAATCGGCGGTGCCGGTCTGCTGGCCGAGCGCGGTGGCGTTGACCAGGTGTTCGCGGGCGCGCTGGTCGCGGCCTTCGCGCAGGTCGCGGGCCATTTCCTCGGCGAAGGCCTGGGTCAGTTCCTCGACCACCGCGGCGACTTCCGGACTGGTGCTGTCCAGATGCCAGGCGGTGAGCAGGCTGTTGTAGGCGTTGGCGTCGGCCGGCGCAGCCAGGCGGCCCTGGGCGATGTAGTTACGCGCCGATTGCAGCGAATCCTGCAGCGGCGCGGTCGGCAGCGGCGCCATCATCGCCTGGGTCGGGTCCGGATCGGCCGCGGCGTTGCGCGCCGCATCCGTCGCCGGCGCCTGGGCGCGGAAGAAACCGTCTTGTTCGACCCGGTTGAGGCCGAAGGCCAGGGTCACCAGGGCGATCGCGACCACCGCCAGCCCGGCCCAGGCCGGCGTGGCCCAGCGCTTGAGCGGCCGCAGGTGGCTCATGCCGCGCGCGAACGCGGACATCTCGCCGCGGTGCTTGATCTCGCCCATCGCCGCGGCCATTTCCGCGGCGTCGGCAAAACGCTGCTCGGGCTGCTTGGCCAGAGCGCGGTTCATGAAGCGCTGCCAGTGTTTCAGCGCCGGCGGCAGCTTCGGGATCGGGTCCTGCGCGTGCATCACCGCCATCGACAGCGCATCGGGCGCTTCGAACGGCAGCCGTCCGGTCAGCATTTCCCAGATCAGCACGCCGAGGCTGTAGAGGTCGGCGCGGCCGTCGACGTCTTCGCCGCGCGCCTGCTCCGGCGCCATGTAGGCGGTGCTGCCGACCGCCAGCCCGGTCGCGGTCATGCGCGCGCCGTAGCCGCGGCGCAGGGCGATGCCGAAGTCGGCCAGCAGCGGCCGCTCGGCGATGTCGAACAGCACGTTCTCGGCCTTGACGTCGCGATGCACGACGCCGCGGGCGTGGGCGTATTCCAGCGCCGCCAGCAGCGGTTCGACGATCGCCAGCACGTCGCGCTCGCCGCCGGCGAAGCCGCGTTCGATGCGCTTGCCCAGGTGGCCGCGCGGCAGATACGGCATGGCGTAGTAGGGCAGGCCCTCGCGGGTGCGCCCGACTTCGTGGATGCCGACCACGTTGGGATGTTCCAGCCGCGCGATCGTGCGCACTTCGTTCTCGAACCGGCGCCGGCTGACCTCGTCGGCCAGCGCGTGCGGCAGCATGATCTTGATCGCGACTTCGCGACCGAGCGCGGCCTGCTCGCCCAGGTAGACGGTCGACAGAGCGCCGTGGTTGATGATCTCGCGCAGCCGATAGCCCGGAATCTCCGGCATCGGAGCGCTCGCGCCTTCGGTTTGATCGTTCGTGATGGACATCGCGGCCCCATATCGCGACCGGTCGGCAATCCCGCCGCCAGTGCCCGCATTCGAGCTAGTGTGTCTGTTATCCGACCGTGATGACAAGGGGAGCGCAATCGGACGCCGCCGCGATTCGCCTTGCGAACGCGGTCACAGCTTGGGGCTTGGGGCGTTAGGGCGACGTCAGCGTTTGTCGCGCTTGCGCCGCACGTACAGTTGTTTGCGGATCTTGGCGACGACCTCGCCGTCGCCATCGACCACGTCGGTGTCGAACCAGCGCAGGTATTTTTCGCCGTCGGCGGTGGCGGCGCGCAATTCGTCCAGGATCGTCTCGTCCAGGGCGAATTCGGCGCGCACCGTGCCGCGGCCGGGCTTGACGAATTCGATCGAGCCGGCGCGGTCCCAGACGATGTAATCCTTGCCCAGCGCCTGCAGCGCCAACAGCATCCAGAACGGATCGGTCATCGCGAACAGGCTGCCGCCGAAGTGGGTGCCGACGTAGTTGCGATTCCACGGCCGCATCCGCAGCTCGACCGCGGCATGGCGGTAGTCCGGCGCGATCGCGGCGACGTGGATGCCGGAGAACAGGAACGGCGGCCACAGATTGAGGCCGTGGCGCAGGGTGCTGGCTTTCATGCGGGCGACAAGCAGGCGAGGCGGGGAGGGCGGAAACCGAAGCCCCGCCATCCTGCCATACGCATGCGTATAGTCAACCCCGGGCGGCGCGGCCGGCCCCGGGGCGCGGGCTCAGAACAGCAGCGACGCCATCTTGCGCCGGTACTGGCCGACCAGATCGGCGTCCTCGACCACCCGGAAGGCGTCGATCAGGGCCTTGCGCGGCAGGCCTTCCTGGTAGCTGCGGTCGCGCCGCAGCAATTCGATGAACTGGTCCAGGCCGGCCTGGTCGCGGCCGGCGGCGATCAGGCGTGCGCCGAGCAGGTAGCGCGCCTGCAGATCGTCCGGCTGCGCGGCGAGGGCCGCCTCCAGGGTCTCCAGCGGCGGCGCGTCGCGGGTCACGGCGAGGAAGCCCAGCCGCGCGCGGGCGCGCAGGCTGCGGTCGTCGGTGGCCAGGTTCGCCGGCAGGCTGTCGAGCAATTGTTCCGACTCCTGCGCGGCGCCGGTGGCGAGCAGGGCCAGGGCCAGGTCGAGCTGCAGCTCGGGCTTGTCCGGCTGCTCGGCGACTTCGCGGCGCAGGCGCACCACCTCGGCATGCGGGTCCACCGGCGCGGCCTCGGCCGGTTCGGCATCGGCCGGCGCCTCGCCCGGCTCGATGCCGTGGTGCTTGAGGAATTCGCGCACCGCGCTTTCCGGCAGCGCTTCGGCGAAACCGTCGACCAACTGGCCGCCCTTGATCAGGAACACGGTCGGAATCGAACGGATCTGGAACGCCGCGCCGAGTTGCTGCTCGGCTTCGACGTCGACCTTGGCCAGTTCGAACGCGCCGTTGTACTCGCCGGCCAGCTTTTCCAGGATCGGCCCCAGCACCTTGCACGGCTGGCACCAATCGGCCCAGAAGTCGACCAGCACCGGCGTCTGCAGCGATTTCTGCAGCACCTCTTCCTGGAAACGTTCGGTGGTGGCGTCGAAGACGTGGGGCAGGGCGGTGGCGGTCATCGGCTGGCTCTTCAAGGGTTCGGCGCGCAAAGTCCGCGCGGTTCGAATCCGGAGGTGGGGGCGGCGCGGACGCAAGGCAAGCGCGCCGGATCGGTGCGCACGCTAGCATGTGGCGATGAAACGCTCATCCAGGCCCGGCCCGGCGACGCCGGGCGCTTCCGCCGCCGCCGGCGCAGCGGCGGCGCAAGCATCGAATTCGGCAAACCCGCGTCCGCGGCTCGAACCGGCCTTGGCCCTGCTCGCGGCCGTGTGCTGCCTCGGCGCCTTGCTCGGTTTCGGCGCCGCGCTCGACGGCTATTCGCATTGGCGCCATCCGCCCGGGCTGCTCGGCGCGCAGGGCATCGAGCGCGCGGCCGCGTTCAACCTGTTCGGCTTCGTCGTCCCCGGCCTGCTGCTGGCCGTGCTGGCCTGGCGCCTGCGCGAACGCTACGACGCGCTCGGCGCCGCCGCGCGCATCGGCGCCTGGTTGTGCGCCCTGTCGGCGCTGGCCTGGGCCGGGCAAGGCCTGTTGCCCCTGGACCCCAGCGACCTCGATGCCCGCGCCAGCCGTTTGCATGCGGCGATGTGGATGCTGTGGTGGCTGGCGTTCGTGCCCGGCGCGGCCTTGCTCGGGCTGGGCGTGCGCCAGGCGAGGCCGGCGCTGACCGCGCTGGTCTGGAGCGGCGGCGGCGCGGTGCTGGCGCTCATGGCCGCTTCGGAACTGCGCCTGCTCGCCGCGCCGCCGGCGCAGCGCCTGGCGCTGCTGCTGTGGCTGGGCTGCTACCTCGGCGCGGCCTGGCCGGCCGCACGTCGCGGCCTCGCCTGACCCGGTCGTCAGCAAGCCGCAGCGGACGCCGGCGAACCGGCGCCGCCGCGGCGCGCTGCGCATCGGGGCGTCGGCTCAGGGAATCGAGCAGAACATCCCGACGCATTCGTGGTACTCGGCCTGGCAAGCCTGCTGCTCGGCCGTGGTGGTCGCCGCGCGCATGCAGGCGCGATACGGGTAATAGCACTCCGGACACGGCGGCGCGGCCTGGGTCGTGGCGATCGAGAACGCACCGCCGAACACCAGGGCGCAGACGGCGAGCAGGGATTGCGATCGGGTCATGGCGAAACTCCGTTTTCGTGGGGCGCCGCCGCACGCGCACTGACGCGGACGGACGAGGCTCGGGTGGCGAGAGAGGAACTCCTGCCGGACGCAGCCCGGCGGCCTGTTTATGGCATGCCTGCCGAGCGGTCGCCGTGACCGGATTCACGGGGTGATGTGCGGCGCTGCGGCATTTAGAGTGTAGGCGCAAAGGCATTGACGGCCTTGCAACTGAAGCATTTGACTGTTAATCAAAGGGCGCCAGTTAGATCGGCTAATGATCGACGCAATTTAAAGCTAGCGGAAACGGAGTCCAGGGTTATGTATGAGCGATGTCACGCACCAGTACGTGCCAAAAATTGAGTCGTCGGGGGATCACTGGTCCCTGGAATTCGCGGTCCGAGCAAGATGGGCTGAGTATGAAAAGCTCAGATTTTCTTGGGAGAACTTTGCGCCGGAGCCGGTAGACTTGATCCGGGCACGCGTGATAGCAAGCTATTTGCCGCAAGTGGAGCAAGACGATTCGCTTCGAGAGTTTGTGGAAGGTCAGATTCGTATGGCAGCTGAACCAGCCTTTCAACGAACGAGCGCCTTGGGTGAGTCGGTCTTGTCTGAGTATGTTACTTCTTTGCTTCTGTCGCACTCGCTCTGCGAAGCAATCATTAATGATGTGGTTGCGACTAAACTCGCTTCGCTTGGGAGTTACGAGATTTTTGCTTTTGTCGAGCGTGCAACATTTTTAGAGAAATGGAGTTCCGCGCCTAAATTGTGGGCGGATGGGTACTCATTTCCGAAAGGTGGGGCGCTTTATGAGTCCCTCAAGTTCATTAATGAGGAAAGAAATGCTTACACCCATCATAAAGTGGCGCTGACGCTGGATGGTAGGCGGATATCCGAACGAAAAGTCAGGCGCCAATCCATCCCGAATATGCTCGATTGGATTCATCGGTACTTGAGCTTGCCTTATGATTTGGCTGACCTGCTCTGGCGCACACTCAAGATTCCTGGTATGCGCTATTTTCTGATGGGAAAACCCATTCGACGCTGCCCTATGCATGCCAAAGACCTTCCTGGGGAGGGGGGATGAGCTGCTTCTGTGTTCCGAAACTATTCGGATTAGGTTGAGAAGCTTGGACTGACAGTAGGTATTGTCGACTGGCTAGTACGGTGTCAATGTCCGTGTCGGGTTCTGAGTCTGGATCTGTGTGTCCAGTTGCTCGGATAGATGATGTTTTTGGATATGTCGCCGGTTGATCTGCTCGACCTGTTCGAGGTTGCGTTCGGCAGGAATCTGAGCCGCTGCATTCATTTCCACTCGTGTAGTGAAGAACGGATCTTTGTCGCCGTGCGGCGCGTAGACCGCGAACACGTTGGTCTCGCCCTGCGCGGTCGTGTTGCCGATGACTACGCGGTCGAGCCGATGGCTGAGCGGATCGGCCTTGTGTTCGCGAAGTAGTGCAGCTGCGATATTGCTGGATTGCGCATCGTCCCATCTGCCGTCGGCGCGTACCGTCGCTCGGATGCTGTCGAACGCGGGGTGGTCGGGGTGATCGGGATGGTCCGCTCGGAAGGTGGGCGCGTCCGGTGTCTCGTTTCTGGCCACTGGCTCGCGCGGATTTGTCGACTGTGTCGATCGCCCTGAGTGGGTGTGAGATACGGATTCGTACTCGCGGCGGCCGGCGCTGGTGTCGACAAAGTCGAAAGAGTTTCCGCGGCCACCCAGGTCCACCCCAGCGCGTTCGATCTTGCGTGGATCCAACTTCAGTTTTGCCAGATCGAGTTCGATATCGGGGACGTGCATCGTCGTCCCCTTGGCGTATTCCCGACGGGCCTCGTACAGGGTCTCCATGAGGCCGCCGCCGTAGTACGCCCGATAGCCGGAGTCGCCATGCTGCCCCAAGCTTGAGGCGTTGTCCGTATAGCATTGCGCCACGGCCTCCACGGCGGGGCTTACGAGCTTGTTTCCGGTGAACTGGATGCCGCCTTCGCCTAGTGCGATGCCTTTGGCCAGAATCCCGTTCTCGATGCAGGGTGTCGATGGATCTGCCCGGGCCAGGAATTTATCGCGATCGAATGCGGCGGCGACGCCGCCGGTCGTGCGGCTGGCGAGGGAATTGAGGCCGATCAACTCAGCCAGCGCCTCATTTCTTCTGGTGAAGCTAAGGTAACGTTCCACCGAAGCGGTCAGGTCGGCTGCAGTACCGTCGCGCGAAGCGGCCCGGATGGCATCGGTTGTCTCGTAACTCAGCTTGTAGCGCTCGCGCAGTTCCGCATCGGCCAGCAGGGCGTGCCCCGCTTCGTGCCCCAGTACGACCGCCAAGTTGTCGCGATGAGCCAGCAAGCTTCGGGACTGGCTCGAATTGAAGTTGTCGACGTCCAGGTTGATCGTTCCGCTGGAGCCTACATAGCGCCCGCCTTCGTGCGGAGCGTCGGTGATGGCCAGATGCTTCAACGTTCCGCCTTTGATGGCGCTCGCCATGACGTTCTGCAAATAGGGCGAACTGGCGATCGTCGCCTCAAGATCGGACACCGCGTTGGGCGGTAGTCCGTCCTGGTGCGCCAAATCTTCGAGCAGAGGCCTGATTTCCGCGCGCATCTGGCTCATTACCGATCCTCTTCGGTATTGGCTTCGATGATCAGTTCGCGAATGCAAGGCGGAGAGCCGGTGGCTCGTGCGACATCGGCTTCTATGACGAACTCGATGTCTTCGGCTGTCGTCGGCAAGCGATACAAGGCACGTTCGCTCCCATCGCGACGACGTATGTTCTCCGTGGCCCGAAATCCTTTTGTCGCCGTGTGTCGGCGCAGCGTCTCAAGGGGGAATGTGCAATTCGAATCTGTGCCACCGGGGAGCAGCAAAATGCTGGTCGTCCACTTGTCGGGTCGCTCGCGATAGAGCGCCTTGCTTGAGATGAAATAGGTTCCGCCCTCTGTCAACGGCCCTGCGACCGTGTTTCCGTTGCGTTCGGAAAGTTCGACCCCGACTGCGTCGCCGACGCGTTCCGGGGATAGATCTCGCGAAGACCTGAGGCTATCGATGAGCTGCAAGGTGATCGCGATCAATTCGTTTGCAGCCAGTGCCTTGCCCTGTGCGGCCGGTCGTTCGTTGGCGGGCTGTGGCGGTGCGGCCGATGTGTTCGTGGACTCTCGGGCGATGCGGTCCAGCATCGCGGCTACTTCATCCGCGGCGCGTTCGCCGCCCTCAGGGATGGGCTGAGTCATGGGGGCGTCCTTTTCCTGGGGGGATGGCTGGGTTGGCTTCTGTGCGCAGCCGGCCACCGCCAAGCAGGCCAGCAGGCCGATGGCGGTAGATCCGACAGGGCGGAAGGGGAGGGGCATAGCACGTCCTTTGCCGGGGATGCGATTGACGCGGTCGAGCGCGACTTGGGTCGAGTTTACGCCCGCCCTGTCCGGCGGTCTCCTTAACATTCGTCTACAAAACAGTCGCCGGTTCTTGCGCCGGTAGGTGAGCTGCAGAGGTCCAGAGGGGCAGATAGGGGCCTGTTCATGCCGCTGGCTTGGCGGGCTGAAACAGGTGAGCATTCTCGCTAAAGTCCGCCTGGAGCTCCTGCGGTATCTGGCTCAGGAATCGTTCGAAGCTCGAGAACGAATCTCCGTACGTGGTGCCCGGCGGCCGGCGCGCGAAGATGGTCCAAGGTGTCGTGTTCGCGCCCTGGTCGTGCAGGATCGCGACCCAATCGGTGCCGATCACACGGAAATGAAAGCTCCGCCAACGCTCGCCGTTTCCGTTGAGTCGACGGCCTTCGTAGGCGAGAAACGGCAAGGCCTTCAGCGCGGCGATATGAGCGGCGACATCGGAACGCTTCGGTCGCCATAGTGCGATCCAATCCTTGAACATGCTGGAGGGCTCCAGGAACGACATCCGCCACGATGCAGCGACAGGGGCGGCCGACGTAATCGATCCGGACCGTCAGACCTGCGTCCGCGGGCGCAGGCTCTCGCCGCAGCCCCTGCCATCGCGACGCTGCTCCGCCGACGAGCGCCGCAGATGCCCTTCGCCCCATACGCGCACGGCTTCGACGATCGGCGCCACGGTGCGGCCGTACTCGGTGAGTCGGTAGATCACCGGCGCGGGAACTTCGCCGGTCGGCGTGCGCACGACGAGGCCGTCGGCTTCGAGTTCGCGCAATTGCTCGGCGAGCACTTTTTGCGAAATCGGTGCGGCCCGGCTGCGCAGGCCGGCGAAGTGCAGTTCGCCGTGCGCCAGCCAGTACAGGAGGGTCAACTTCCACTTGCCGCCGATCGCCGCGAAGGCCGCCGCCAGCGGGCAGCCTTCGAGCGGATTGGGGCGGGCCGGATTGGGTCGAGCATGGTTACCTGCAGGTGCCTTCTTGTTCATGGCGGCCTTGTACTCGCATCCTCGCCGCATCATGGGAGCGAGGACGAGACGATGCAATGCAAGGGATCGAAATGGATCGGTAGCGCCTGTCTGGCGATCGCGCTGCTGGCGCCGAACGCGATCGCGCAACAGCCGCCGCGGCAAGGCGTTGCCCGCGCGTTGCCGGGCGACGGTCAACAGGATTTCGACTGGGAGATCGGCGTGTGGAGGACCGAACTGCGCCGGTTGGCGAATCCGCTGTCGGGGTCGCAGGAGTGGCTCGATTATTCCGGCACCAGCGTCGTGCGCAAGGTGATGGGCGGGCGCGGCAATCTGGTCGAGCTGCGCGTCCAAGGCGCGGCCGGACAGATCGAGGGCGTGAATCTGCGCCTGTACAACCCGCAGGTGCGGCAGTGGAATCTGCACTACGCCAGCCTGCGCAACGGCGTGTTGACGTCTCCGATCCACGGCGGCTTCCGCCAGGGGCGCGGCGAGTTCTACGGACAGGAGGATCTCGACGGGAAAGCCGTCCTGGTTCGCTTCGTCATCACCCGCATCGCCGCCAATACGGCACGGTTCGAGCAGGCGTACTCGCAGGACGGCGGGCGCAGTTGGGAAGTCAACTGGATCGCGACCGATACGCGCATCGGCGGCGGTGAAGGCGGTCGCTAAGGCGGCTTGGAGCGACGAAGGGCGCGCGGCGTGCGCAGCGGCGCGAAGGCGCCGCGCACAGGGAACGGAGGGGGTTGAGCTCGCTTGGTCCCCTCCGTCCCTTGGAAGTTACAGCGCTTGCTTGTAAACCTGCCCGTCCTTCATCACGAAGTCCACCTTCATCACCGCGTTGATGTCCTCGACCGGGTTGCCGGGCACGGCGACGATGTCGGCGCGCTTGCCGGCTTCGATCACGCCCTGGTCGTCCACGCCCAGCACCTCGGCGGCGCGGATGGTGGCGGCCTGCAGGGCCACGGCGGCGGGGATGCCGGCTTCCACC
>NZ_HG424464.1:13510-30385 GCF_000336385.2 Lysobacter antibioticus HS124
TTCGCGTGCGTTGTCGCCGTGCGGGCCGACGCCCATGTCGGTGCCGAAGGCGATCTTGACCCCGTTCTTGTAGGCCTTGGCGGCGGTGTCCTGGATCAGCGCGCCGATCCGCGCCGCCTTGGGCCGCACCACCTCGGGGAAGTAGCCGTCGAGCTTGGCCTTGTCGGCGACGAAGCGGCCGGCGTAGACGGTGGGCACGTACCAGGTGCCTTTCTGCTTCATCAGGCTCATGACCTCGTCGGTCATGTAGGTGCCGTGTTCGATCGAGGTCACCCCGCCGAGGATCGCGCGCTTCATGCCCTCGGTGCCGTGGGCGTGGGCGGCGACGCGATAGCCGTAATCGCGTGCGGTGTCGACGATGGCCTTGACTTCCTCGACGGTGAACTGCGGCGCGTCGCCGGACTTGGCGTAGCTGAGCACGCCGCCGGTGGCGGTGATCTTGATCACGTCGCTGCCTTCCTTGTAACGCTGGCGCACGGCCTGGCGGGCGTCGTCGATCGAGTTGATCACGCCCTCGGTCGGGCCGGGCGGGCCGATCAGGTGGGAGAGCGCGTCGTTGTAGCCGTTGGTCGGGTCGGCGTGGCCGCCGGTGGTGGCGATGGACTTGCCGGCGGCCCAGATCCGCGGGCCGTCGACCAGGCCCTGGTTGATCGCGTCGCGCAGGTGCGGGCTGACCTCGCCGCCGAGGTCGCGCACGCTGGTGAAGCCGGCCAGCAGGGTCTTCTTGGCGTAGCCGACCGCGCGGAAGGCGAAGTCGACCTCGTCCAGGCGGAAGCCCTCGGAATAGCTCTGCGGGCTGGACTGCGAGCCCAGGTGCACGTGCAGGTCGGTCCAGCCGGGGCTGCAGGTGTGGCCGGACAGGTCGATGGCGCGGGCGCCCGGGGCTTCGGCGCGGCCGGGCAGGACCTCGGCGATCTTGCCCTCGCGCACCACCACGGTGCGTGCCTCCAGGACCTTGCCGTTGCGCGCGTCGAACAGGCGTCCGCATTGCAGCGCCAGCGGTTCGGCGGCGGGGGCGGCCCCGGCGAGGGCGGGGACGGCGGCGGACAGCACGGCGACGACGGCGGCGGCGAGGCGGGTCATGGGCGGTTTCCGGTGCGCGATGGGCGGAGAAAGGCCCGATCTAAACACGCGCCGGGGGCTGCGGCGGATGCCAAGAGTCATGGTCGGCCGGGCTCCGCCCGGCAAAAAAGCCCGGCTCGCGCCGCGCCGCGCATGGCGGCGGTTTGTGCGCTGCGGTAGGCTTGCCGGTCCTGTCCTTTCGCTTTCCGCCTGCCCGTGTCTACCGACGTCTCCCCCGCCTCGCACGACCCCAAGAACGAAACCAAGGCCTTCGACCCGGGCGCGGTCGAATCCGCCGCCCAGCGCTATTGGGACGACTCCCGCGCGTTCGAGGTCGACGAATCGTCGGACAAGCCCAAGTACTACTGCCTGTCGATGCTGCCGTACCCGTCGGGCGCGCTGCACATGGGCCACGTGCGCAACTACACCATCGGCGACGTGATCAGCCGCTACAAGCGCATGACCGGCCACAACGTGCTGCAGCCGATGGGCTGGGACGCGTTCGGCCTGCCGGCCGAGAACGCCGCGATCAAGAACAAGACCGCGCCGGCCAAGTGGACCTACGCCAACATCGCCCACATGAAGGCGCAGCTGAAGCAGCTGGGCTACGCCATCGACTGGTCGCGCGAGTTCGCCACCTGCACCCCGGACTACTACGTCCACGAGCAGCGCATGTTCGTGCGGCTGATGAAGCAGGGCCTGGCCTACCGCAAGAACTCGGTGGTCAACTGGGACCCGGTCGACCAGACCGTGCTGGCCAACGAGCAGGTCATCGACGGCCGCGGCTGGCGCACCGGCGCGCTGGTCGAGAAGCGCGAAATCCCGCAGTGGTTCCTCAAGATCACCGACTACGCGCAGGAACTGCTCGACGGCCTGGACGCGCTGCCGGGCTGGCCGGACGCGGTCAAGACCATGCAGCGCAACTGGATCGGCCGCAGCGAAGGCCTGGAGATCCGCTTCGAGGTGGTCGACGAACATGGCGCCGCGGTCGAGCCGTTGACCGTGTTCACTACCCGTCCGGACACCCTGATGGGCGTGACCTTCGTCTCGATCGCCGCCGAGCACCCGCTGGCCGCGCACGCCGCGCGCAGCGACGCCGACCTGGCCGAGTTCATCGCCGAACTGCGCCAGGGCGGGGTGTCCGAGGCCGAGCTGGAAACCCAGGAAAAGCGCGGCCGCGACACCGGCCTGCGCGCGATCCACCCGGTCACCGGCGAGCCGGTGCCGGTGTACGTGGCCAACTTCGTGCTGATGAACTACGGCACCGGCGCGGTCATGGCCGTGCCCGGCCACGACCAGCGCGACTGGGAGTTCGCCAAGCGCTATCAGCTGCCGATCAAGACCGTGATCGTGCCCGATGCGGTGCGCGACGCCCTGGCCGAGATCGGCCAGGACCTGATCGCGCACAAGGACCCGATGCAAAGCGCCCTGGGCGGCGCGCCCGCGGTCGACGTGTACGAGACCAGCGCCGCGGTGCAGGTGGTCGAACAGTTCCAGCAGGGCATCGCCGAGCAGGCCGCGTTCACCGAGCGCGGCTGGCTGGTCAATTCGGGCGAGTACGACGGCCTGGACTTCCAGCAGGCGCTGGCCGCGCTGGCCGAGCGCTTCGAGGCCGACGGCCGCGGCGCGCGCCGGGTCAATTACCGCCTGCGCGACTGGGGCGTCAGCCGCCAGCGCTATTGGGGCTGCCCGATCCCGGTGATCCTGTGCCCGGGCTGCGGCGACGTGCCGGTGCCGGAGGATCAGTTGCCGGTGGTGCTGCCGGAGGATGTCGAGTTCAGCGGCGTCGCCTCGCCGATCAAGGCCGACCCGAACTGGCGCAAGACCGCCTGCCCGAACTGCGGCGGCGCGGCCGAGCGCGAGACCGACACCTTCGACACCTTCATGGAGTCGAGCTGGTACTACGCCCGCTACACCTCGCCGGGCGCGGCCCAGCAGGTCGACGCGCGCGCCAAGTACTGGACTCCGGTCGACCAGTACATCGGCGGCATCGAGCATGCGATCCTGCACCTGCTGTACTTCCGCTTCTATCACAAGCTGATGCGCGACCAGGGACTGGTCGCCAGCGACGAGCCGGCGATCAACCTGCTGACCCAGGGCATGGTGATCGCCGAGACCTTCTACCGCGACAACGGCGACGGCACCAAGGACTGGATCAACCCGGCCGACGTGGAAACCGTGCGCGACGAGCGCGGCCGCATCACCGGCGCGCTGCTCAAAGCCGACGGCCTGCCGGTGCAGATCGGCGGCACCGAGAAGATGTCGAAGTCGAAGAACAACGGCGTCGACCCGCAGTTGATGGTCGGCAAGTACGGTGCCGACACGGTGCGCCTGTTCTCGATGTTCGCCGCGCCGCCGGACCAGTCGCTGGAGTGGAACGAGGCCGGGGTGGAAGGCATGGCGCGGTTCCTGCGCCGGTTGTGGACGGCGGTGCACAAGCACGCCGACGGCGGCGCCGCGCCGGCGCTGGATGCGGCCGCGCTGAACGCGCCGCAGAAGACCCTGCGCCGGCAGATCCACGAAACCGTGCAGAAGGTCGGCGGCGACTACGGCCGCCGCCACAGCTTCAACACCGCGATCGCCGCGGTGATGGAACTGCTGAACCATCTGTACAAGTTCGACGACGCCAGCGACAACGGCCGCGCCCTGCGCCAGGAAGCGCTGGAAGCGATGGTGCTGCTGCTCAATCCGATCACCCCGCACACCAGCCACGCGCTGTGGCAGGCGCTGGGCCATGCCGAGACCCTGCTCGAAGACCTGCCGTTCCCGCAGGCCGACGAGTCCGCGCTGGCGCGCGACGCGGTGACCCTGGCGGTGCAGGTCAACGGCAAGCTGCGCGGCACCATCGAGGTCGCGGTCAACGCGCCCAAGGACGAGATCGAGAAGCTGGCCCTGGCCGAGCCGAACGCGGTCAAGTACATGGAAGGCCTGACCGTGCGCAAGGTGATCGTGGTGCCGGGCAAGATCGTCAACATCGTCGCCAGCTGACCGGCGCTCGCCTGCGCCCGTGCGAGGGGCGCAGGCGGCGGCGTAAAGCAACGGCGTAAAGCAACGGCGTAAAGCAACGGCGTAAAGCAACGGCGTAAAGCAAATCCCCCTGGCTCCCTATTTCAAAAAGGGCCGCCGATAGGTGGGCGTTGCGATCGGGACGATCGCCGCTGTCGGCGCTTCCGGCGATCCGGTTGCCGCTTCACTCGACCCTCGCCACTGTGGCCGCTGCCGATGTCGTCGTCGAGCCACTTGGCGGTTGCTGTCCCTTCCTTTGAACAACGGGGGAGGGGATTGGCCGTTGCTTTTCCCAGCCGCCCCGACCGCTCAGCCGTCCGCCGCCCGCCATGACCCCGATCCTCTATTGCCACCCCGATTCCGGCTTCAGCTACAAGGCCGCCCTGGCCCTGCGACTGCTCGGGATCGCATTCGAGCAGCGCCACGTCGACATCCGCCGCCCGCGCGACCAGCGTTCGCAGGAGTTCCGCGAACTCGCCGCGCACGGCGAGATCCCGGTGCTGCGCATCGACGGCCGCGTGCTGTGCCAGTCGAACGTGATCCTCGACTACCTGGCGGTACGCGAAGGCGGTCTCGACGGCGCCGATACCGACCAGCGCCTGCACGTGCGCGAATGGCTGAGCTGGGAAGCCAACCGGGTCAGCCTCAACGTCGCCCATTCGCGCTACGGCCGCCAGTTCGGCCACTACGATCCGGCGGTGCTGGCCTGGTACGACCGCCGCTCGATCGCCGACCTCGACCGTCTGCAGGCGCAGCTGAGCGCCACGCCGTGGCTGGCCGGAGACGCACCGACCATCGCCGACGTGGCCTGCAGCGGCTATCTGTTCTACGCAGTCGAACCCTGGGCCGAGGCCGCCGGCTTCCCGGCGCGGGTCTGGGCCGAGCGCTGGCCGGCGGTGCAGGGCTGGCAGCAACGGCTGCTGGCGCTGCCCGGCGCGCAGACCCCGCAGGCGCTGTTCGCCGGGCACGAGATCCGGTACTGAGTCGCGCCGAGGCGGCGCGGTTCAGGCTTCGCTATTGATGCCCGCTGCCGCCTCGTCCAGACTTCGCTCCATGACTCGCTCCTCCTTCCTGCGCGCCGCCGCGCGCACTTCGCTCGCGGCCGCGGTGCTGGCCCTGTCGGCCTGCGGCTTCCAGTTGCGCCAGGCCCTGACCCTGCCGCCCGATCTGGGCCCGGTGCGGGTGGTCTCCGCCGACCGCTACAGCCCCCTGGCCGAAAACCTGGCTCAGGCCCTGACCCGCGCAGGCGCGGTGCCGGCGACCCCGGACAGCAGCGAAGTCGCGGTGCTCGACCTGATGTCCGAGCGCTGGGGCGACACCCCGGCCGCGCTCGACGAACTCGGCCGCGTGCAGGAGTACACCCTGCGCTACGCGGTGGTGTTCGAACTGCGCAAGGCCGACGGCTCGGCGCTGCTGCCGCGGCAAAGCGTGGAGTTGGCGCGCGACTACGTCGCCAACCCGGTCAACGCCATCGGCACCGAAGGCGAGCGCGAAATCCTGATGCGCGAACTGCGGCGCGAAATGAGCGCGGCGGTGTTGCGCCGCGTCGGCGCGGTCAGCGAGCGGCGCTGACCGGCGCCGGCCCGCGCCGATGAGGCCCCGCCGACCATGGAACTGACTCCCGAGCGTCTGCTCGGCCAACTCGACGCCGAACCGCTGCGCCCGGCCTATCTGATCGCCGGGCCCGAGCCCTTGCGCGTGCTCGAAGCCGCCGACGCGGTGCGCGCTGCGGCGCGCAAGCAAGGCATCGGCGAGCGCGAAGTGTTCGAAGCCGAAGGCAACCAGCGCGAGCCGGACTGGAACGCGCTGGCCGGCGCATTCCGCGCGCCCAGCCTGTTCGCCAGCCGGCGCCTGCTCGAACTGCGCCTGCCCAGCGGCAAGCCGGGCAAGGAAGGCGCCGAGGTCATCGCCGATTTCTGCGCCGACCCGCCGCAGGACGTGAGCCTGCTGGTCACCGCCGGCGAGTGGAGCAAACAGCACGGCGGCAAGTGGAGCGAGGCCATCGCCCGCATCGGCCACGTCGCCGTGGCCTGGGCGATCAAGCCGCACGAACTGCCGGAATGGATCGAGCGCCGCCTGCGCGCGCGCGGCCTGCGCGCCGAGCGCGACGCGGTGCAGAGCCTGGCCGACCGGGTCGAAGGCAATCTGCTCGCCGCCGCGCAGGAGGTCGACAAACTGGCGCTGCTGTCCGACGGCCAGCCGCTGGACCTGGAACGCATGCAGGCGCTGGTTGCCGATGCGGCGCGTTTCGACGTGTTCCGGGTGCTCGACGCGGCCATGAACGGGCAGGGCGCGCAGGTCTCGCGCATGCTCGCCGGCCTGCGCGCCGAGGGCGAGGCGGTGCCGGCCCTGCTCGGCATGGTGGTGATGGAACTGCAGCGCACCGCGGCCCTGGCCCGGGTCAATGCGCGCGGCGGCAACATCGCCGCCGAGTTCAAGGCGCAGCGGATCTGGGATTCCAAACAGCCGATGTACCGGCGCGCGCTGCAGCGCCACGACGGGCGCCGCTGGGAGGCCCTGCTGGTCCAGGCCGGGCGGGTCGACCGCATGGCCAAGGGGCGCGAGGCCGGCGACGCCTGGGTCGCGCTGGAGCGCTTGCTGTTGGCGGTCGCTGAGCCGCGCGCGCTGCGCCTGCTCGCGCTGTCGCCGGGCTGAGGTCCGCCCATGAGCGCGACGAGCGTCGGTGTGCGCGATCTGTCGGTGTTCTACGGCGGCACCTTCGACCCGATCCACGACGGCCACCTGGCCATCGCCTGCGCCGCGCGCGACGCGCTGGCGGCGCAGGTGCGGCTGATGCCGGCCGCCGATCCGCCGCATCGCGCGCCGCCCGGCGCCAGCGCCGAACACCGGGCGCGCATGCTCGATCTGGCCGTGGCCGGCGAACCGGGCCTGGTGGTCGACCGTCGCGAACTGCTGCGCGACGGACCGTCCTACACGATCGAAACCCTGCGCCAATTGCGCGCCGAGTTCGGACCGGCGCAGCCGCTGGCCCTGCTGGTCGGCGCCGACAGCTTCCTCGACCTGCCGCAGTGGCGCGAATGGCGGTCGCTGTTCGATCTGGCGCATTTCGTCGTCGCCGAGCGCCCCGGCAGCCCGCTGGAGGCCGAACGCATCCCGTTCGCAGCCGGACGCGAGACGGCCTCGGTGGACTGCCTGCGCCAGGCCCCGGCGGGGCGGGTGTACCGCCTGCGCCAGCCGCTGCAGGCTGAATCGGCCAGTCAGGTTCGTGCCCGGATCGCCGCCGGCGAGCCCTGGCGCGAACTGGTGCCGCCGGCGGTGGCGGCCTATATCGAACGCCACGGCCTGTACGGCGTAGCGCTCACCGGGGCTTCGGTATAATCCCGGCACATTCCGAAGACAGAGCCGATCGTCCCTTGACCAGCCAAGCCCAAGTCATCAAGACCCAGCTGCCGAACCCGCCGCCGCCGACCGAGCTGCTGCTCAAGACGGTCCACGCCGCGGTGGAAGAACTCAAGGCCAAGGATGTCGTGGAAATCGATGTGCGCGGCAAGAGCAGCGTCACCGACTACATGGTGATCGCCTCCGGTACCTCGACCCGCCACGTCAAGTCGATCGCCGACGAAGTGGTGAAGTTCGCCAAGAACCTCGACGTCATGCCGCTGGGCGTGGAAGGCGAGCGCGAGGCGGAGTGGGTGCTGGTCGACCTCGGCGACGTCGTCGTCCACGTCATGCTGCCGCGGGTGCGCGAGTTCTACGCGCTCGAGCGCCTGTGGACGGTCGGCGACCAGCCGCCGCCGGCGGAAGGCATCGAAGGCGAATTCGAGCTGCGCGAGGACGACCGCTTCTGAGCGGCCCGGTCCGGGCGCGTCGCGCCCCGGTCGCGAAAACGGCGCCTGCGGGCGCCGTTTGCATTTGCGTATCCGGGCGACCGTCGCGCGCCGGCGGCGCAAACAGCAAGGGGCGCCGAAGCGCCCCTGCCGAGTGATCGATTCCGGTCCGGATCAGTTGCGCGACTGCAGCTTCGACAGCAGGCGCAGGAATTCGACGTACAGCCACACCAGGGTGACCATCAGGCCGAACGCCGCGTACCACTCCATGTGCTTGGGCGCGCCGCGCTCGACGCCGGTCTCGATGAAGTCGAAGTCCAGCACCAGGTTCAGCGCCGCGACCACCACCACGAACAGGCTGAAGCCGATGCCGACGATGCCGGACTCGTGGATGTAGGGAATGTTGATGTTGAACAGGCGCAGCACCATGCTGACCAGATAGATCAGGAAGATGCCGCCGGTGGCCGCGGCCACGCCCAGCTTGAAGTTCTCGGTGGCCTTGATCAGGCCCGAGCGATAGGCGAACAGCAGCGCGAACAGGGTGCCGAAGGTCAGCATCACCGCCTGGATCACGATGCCCGGGAAGCGGGCTTCGAACATCGAGGAGATCGCGCCGAGGAAGAAGCCCTCGACCAGCGCATACAGCGGCGCGGTGACCGGCGCCCAGGCGTGCTTGAAGCTGGTGATCAGGGCCAGGATCAGGCCGCCGATCGCGCCGCCGAGCAGGTAGGGCGCGGCGCCGACCGCGCCCTGCGGGGTGATCTGGATCTGGCTCCAGGCGAAGGAGGCGGTCAGCACCGTCAGCAGCAGCAGGATGCCGGTCTTGTTGACCGTGCCGTTCAGGGTCATCGCCTGGTCGCTGCCGCGCACGACGGCGCCGCTGCCGAGGTCGAGGAAGGTGGATTCCTTCAATGCGGGATTGCCGCTGCGCATGTGTTGCTCCTTGGGAAACGTATCGCTTGGGGTGGTGCGGCGCGGAACACCGGCCGACCGGCCGAAGCATACACGGGGCCGGATGAGACGGGACCGGCCGAACGGCGGGGAGCGCCGCGCCGCCGGATTGCGCCAATGCGGCGGCAGGCCGGCGCAGGGTGCGACGATGACGAAAGACCGCGCCGGAATCATTGACACGGACCGCAGCGCCGACCACACTATGCGGCCTTTCGCGGCATTGGCGTGCCTAGGAAGTCCCGGTTCCGGGGTATAGCTCAGCCTGGTAGAGCGCCAGCTTTGGGAGCTGGATGTCGTGGGTTCGAATCCCTCTGCCCCGACCATCCGTCCCAGGCCGGCCGTCAGTTAAGATTGTTCGACTGGCGCCCGTAGCTCAACCGGATAGAGCACCGGCCTTCTAAGCCGGTGGTTGCAGGTTCGATTCCTGCCGGGCGCGCCAAATCGCAGTGGAATGTTTCGCCGCAAGGCGTCGCGTTCCGAACGTTTTATGGTGGCTGTAGCTCAGTTGGTTAGAGTACTGGATTGTGATTCCAGTTGTCGGGGGTTCGAGTCCCCTCAGCCACCCCAGTTGCAAGGCAGTACGCGGTAAAGCAGTAAGTTTTGAGTGTTGTGCGGTGCGAAATACTGGTGTATCATTTCGCACCTAGCTTCACCGGGCCGTTAGCTCAGTTGGTAGAGCAGTTGACTCTTAATCAATAGGTCCAAGGTTCGAATCCTTGACGGCCCACCAATCCCGGAAAGCCCCAGCGGAAACGCTGGGGCTTTTTCTTTGCGTTCGAGGGACGGCCCCGGCCGACGGAAACCTCGCGACGGCGAAGCGGGACGATGCGCGCCGCACGGCCGGCACGGCCGGCACGGTCGCGGCAGCGATCGATCCGATGGCCGAGAGGTTGGATCCGGCCCGACGCCGAGGCCGCATGCGCGGTTTGTTCAAGCCGTCCGCCCGACGCGCAGGCGAGGCTGTCGCTCTCGTTCTGTTCGGGAGTGACGGTGAAAACCTGGATGCTGCGTCTGTATGCCCCTGTGTTCCTGTTCGGTTTCGTCGCCGCGGCGACCTGGTGGGTGGGGTATCGCCACGGCAATGCGCTGTGGCTGTTGCCCTGGTTGGCGGCGGCGATCGGGCTGTCGTTCCTGGCCGAGCGATGCTGGCCTTACGACCCCGCGTTTAACCGCGATCACGGCGACCGCGGCCGCGATGCGGCGCATGCGCTGGTCAACGAAGGCTTGAACCTGGCGTCGATCGCCGCGGTGCCGTTGCTGGCGGCCTGGGTGCCGTGGCAGCTCTGGCCGACGCATTGGCCGTTCGCGCTGCAGTTGTCGCTGGCGGTGGTGGGGGCCGATTTCGGCATCACCCTGATGCACTACGCCAGCCACCGCGTCGGTTGGTTGTGGCGCTTGCACGCGGTGCATCACAGCGTGACCCGCATGTACGGTTTCAACGGGTTGATGAAACATCCGCTGCATCAGGCGGTCGAGGCGGTGGCCGGAGTATTGCCGCTGTTGCTGCTGGGCATGCCGCACCCGGTCGCCGCGGTGTTGGCTTTCGCCATCGCCGTCCAGCTGCTGTTGCAGCACTCCAACGTCGACATGCGCCCCGGGGCGCTGGGCCGGCTGATGGCCTGGGCGCCGCTGCACCGCTTCCATCATATGCGCTACGGCACCGCCGGCGACGTCAACTTCGGCCTGTTCTTCACCGTGTGGGATCGCCTGCTCGGCACCGCCTTCGAGGCGGCCGGCTACCGCTTGAGCGGCCGCGACCTGGGGATCGGTACTCAGCCGGACTATCCGCGCGACTATGTCGGCCAGTTGCTGGCGCCGTTTCGCGATCTGGCCCACGTCGATGTCCCGGTGCCGCCGGCCGGACTGCAGCGCGCTCAGTCGCGCTCGTAAACCTGCAATTGCAGGGCCTGCAACTGGCCGGCACCGATGCCGAACATGCGCCGCAGGCTGCGCGAGAGGTGGGCGAGGTCGGCGAAGCCGGCGGCATGCGCGCTGGCGGTCAGACTGTCGCCGGCCAGGAATTGGACCAGCGCGCGGTGCAGGCGCCGCCACAG
This sequence comes from Lysobacter antibioticus HS124, assembly GCF_000336385.2. Taxonomy (GTDB): domain Bacteria; phylum Pseudomonadota; class Gammaproteobacteria; order Xanthomonadales; family Xanthomonadaceae; genus Lysobacter; species Lysobacter firmicutimachus. The sequence continues at coordinate 24,372 of NZ_HG424464.1, forward strand.
CACCCAGCCGCGCAAGGTGATCGCCAGGTCGGACTGGAAGCGCCGGTGCAACTGGCTCGGCGACAGGTGCGCGGCCTGGGCGATCTCGGACGCGGCCACGCGCTCGGGCAGGCGCGCGCCGATCTCGGCGACGGCCGCACGCAAGCGCCGGTCCAGCGGTTGCGCGCGGCACAGCCCCGGCAGCAGCGGCTGCAGCGCCGGCAGGCGCGCCGGCAACCGCGGCAGTTGCCGCAGCACCGCGGCGACGTCGGCGTGGCCGGGTTCCAGGAACACGGTGCAGCCTTCGTCCGGCGCAGCCAGCACGGCATGCGCTTGGAACGACGGCAGCCACAGGCGCTGCCCTTGGCGCCGCTCGCCGTCGATGTCCAGCAGCCAGGGCGCGCCCTCGCTGAGCAGCAACTGGTGCGCGTAATGGGCATGGCGACGGCTGGTGCCGGCGCGGCCCTGCAGCACGGCCACGTGCTCGCCGAGCAGCAAGCGGCCGGTCCAGGCGTCCTGGCGGGGTGGTGCGGACATGCGGTTCGGACAGCGGTCGGTGTGGTCGCGAATGGGCGGTTTCGAGCGAGGATTCTGGCCGACTGCGGCGAGGCGGAGAATAGGCCGGTGCATCGGCCGTGGCGCTCTGTGCGCCCGCGCTTCGGCGGCGCCTGCCGCGACCGGCACGTTGCGGGGCGATCACAAAAAAAAACTTCCGGTCGGGCCGCGGATATGCGCTGATGCGCGGGTCGACCCGCTCAGCAACGAGACCGCGGAGCCGCCGGCGCCGGAAGTGCGCATCGGCTCCTGCGCCGCCGGCCGGCGCGTTGCGCGCCTGCGCCGTTCCGCCGGGGTGCCGCACGACCCCGGCCTGGAGTGAGCCGGGCCATCGTTCGCACCCCGGCTCTTCGTGGCCGGGCGGAGCCCCCTGACGCCTGCCGCGCAGGCGTCCCTCCCAGGTTCGAGACCATGCCCAGACTGCTGCGCCTGACCTTTCTGTTCGCCGCCTGCGTCGCGGCCGCCGCCGCATCGGCGCACGCGCACCGCGGACCGGAAATCCGCACCGAAGACGTGGCCCGGTTCTACGCCTTGTACGAGGCCACCGACGGCCGGCCGACGGTCGAACAGCTCGACCGGGAGTACTTGGCGCAAGGCACGCAGAGCCTGCGCGAGTTCGCGGCCGCGCGCCGGGTCACCGCGCAGCGCATCGCCGAGCGCATGAGCGCGGAACCGGCGATCTATGCCCGGGCCAAGGACTGCCTGGCGGTGTTGCCCGCGGTGAAGCGACGCTTGGTGCCGGTGTTCGCCGAACTGGCCGAGCTGTATCCGCGGGCGACGTTCCCGCCGGTGGCGATCGTGGTCGGGCGCGGCAAGCCGGTCGGCATCACCCACCCGGCCGGCGTGACCTTGGGTCTGGAGGCGCTGTGCGCAGCCGACTTCATGCATCCGGACTTGGAAGAGCGTTTCGTCCGCGTCATCGCCCACGAATACGGCCACATCCAGCAGAGCCTGCAGACCGAATTCGAGCCGGGCGACCCGAAGGCGACCGTTCTGCGCTTCGCCCTGGCCGAAGGCACGGCGGAGCTGCTTGCCGAACTGACCTCCGGTGGGGTCGGCAACGGCAAGCACGCCGCCTGGACGCGCGGCAAGGAAGCCGAAATCGAGGGCGCCTTCGTCAAAGTCATGGACAGCACCGATATCTCGGGTTGGTTCTACGACTATCGCCCAGGGTCGGATGAACCCTACGACCTGGGCTACTGGGTCGGTTACCGCATCGTCAAGGCGTACTACCTCAACTCCAAGGACCGCAAGGCGGCGCTCAAGGACATCATCGAAATGGACGACCCCAAGGCCTTCCTGCAGCGCAGCGGCTGGACCCCGGGCATGACCTTGCCGGAGTCGGCCCTTGGGCACTGAGCGCGCGGCGGATGCCGGATTGCAAGTCGATGTTTCGGTGACGATCTTCCTGTCGCCGACCCAGGCGCTCGGGTTCGCCTCGGGCACGGTCGAGGTTGCGTTCCTGCCCGAGGCGCAGCGCGCCTTCCCCTGGCCGGAGGCGTGGCTGCGGCAAAAGCCGGAGTACTTCGGCGAGGGGCAAAGCCAGGTGTGGAGCGTGGAGCGCGACGCGGGCGGCGGCCGCCATCGGGTCCTGCTGTACGGAATCGTTTGCGACGGCGAGGCGGCGGCTGGCAATTGCATGCGGTTCCTGGAGCGCACGGCGGGGATGATGTTCCATCCCAATTGACGCCGCGCCGGAAGCCGGTTCGCGCCTGCCGGGCGGCCGTGTGCGTCGCCGGTTCAAGCGCGCGGCGGGGCTCCTGCCGAAGCGTAATGCGCGCGCAGATACTCGACCAAGGCGCGCACCTTCGGCGGCAGCTGGCGTGCGTTCGGATAGATCGCGAAGTAATGGCGCCGCCCGGCACGGTGCTGCGGCAGGACTCGCAGCAGGCGTCCTGCGGCCAGCTCCTCGCGCACGGTCGGCCAGGTGAAGGCGGCGATGCCCAGGCCGGCCAGCGCGGCGGCGTGCAGCGACAGGATCGAGTCCAGGCGCAGGCGGGCATCGAAGGCGACTTCTTCGTCTTCGCCGCGCTGCGGACTCAGGATCAGGCCGCGGCCGTCGCCGGCGTAGGCCAGCAGGCGATGGCCGGCCAGATCTTCGACGACGCGCGGCAGTCCGTGCCGGGCGACGTAGGGCGGCGCGGCCACCAGCACGCGCTCGAACACGGCCAACTCACGCGCCACCAGGCTGCTGTCGGCCAACGGACCGCTGATGCGGATCGCCATATCGAAGCCGCCCTTGACCAGATCGACGATGCGGTCGTCGCAGGACAGGTCGAGCTCGATCCGCGGATAGCGCTGCATGAAGCCCGGCAGCCAATGCGCCAGTTCCAGCGCGCCGACGGCGTGCGGCAGACTCAGCCGCAAGCGGCCCGAGGGCTGCGCGGCGGCATCGCCGAGCCGTCGATCCGCCGCATCGACGCGTTCGAGGATATCCACGCTGTCGCGGTAGTAGCGTTGGCCGGCCTCGGTCGGGGTCAGGCTGCGGCTGTTGCGGTTGAGCAGGCGCACGCCCAGATGCTCTTCCAACTGGCGCAGTTGACGCGAGACCGAGCTGTGGGTGGTGCCGAGGCGTTCGGCCGCGCGGGTGACGCTGCCGGCTTCGACGATGCAGCGGTAGGCGCGCATGGCCGACAACTGATCCATCGCTCGGCTCCGTCGTCGTGGTGGGCGAGGCACGGCATCCGCCGGGGACGGATGCCGCGTATCGCGGGCAGGGTATCAGCGCACCGGCAGCGAGAGAATCCGCGCGGTGGGCATCACATCGCCGAAGGCGTCCTCGATTTCGGCCAGGGCCGAGGCGTGCAGTTGCGCGTTGCCGATCCGGGCGCCGTCGCGCAGGTCCAGGTCGCGGGTGGCGGTGGCGTCGGAGGCGACCACGACCCGGTAGCCGCGCGCGGCGGCGTCGCGCGCGGCGCCGGCGATGCAGGCATGGGTCTGCAGGCCGGCCAGGATCAGGGTGTCGGCGCCGGCGTCGCGCAGGATCTTCTCGACGGCCGCAGCGGAGGCGCCGGCGAACACGCTGACCGCGTCTTTTTTCACCACCGCTTCGTCCTTTCGCGGTCGCATCGCCGGATGGAACTTCACCATTTCGCCGCCTTCGGCGAACAGCGGCGCGTCGGCCGGCAGCACGTGCTGAACGTGGACGACGCGGATGCGATGACGGTCGGCGAAATCGAGCAGGCGCTGGGTCTGGCGCAGCGCGGCCTCGCCGTCGGGAATCGGCATGCGCCCGCCGGCGAAGTATTCGTTCTGGAAATCGATGACCAGCAAGACGGTCTGGCTGGCCTTCAACTCGGCGACGGGTGCCGCGCCGGCCATGGCGCGGATGGTGGGGTGCGCCTCGGCGGCGCGGTTATCGAGGGGGCCGAGAGCGGCGATGCCAAGGGTGGCGATGCCGAGCAGGGACGTCAGTCGCATTGCGGAGTGCCTGTTGCCGTTGGGAGGCGCCATGATCCGGCCCGCGCCCCGCCCGCATCAGCCCTGCGCGCGAACAGCATCCGTGCGGTTTTCGCACCGATGCGCCTTTGCGGGAGCGGCCCGGCCGCGGCCGCAGGCGCAGGGAGTGCGCGCCGGCGCTTGGTGCGGTTGCGGAGCTGCGCCGGCGCCGGTCCGCCTAGCGCAGCACCTCCGGCTCCGCGAACGCGATCAGATCGATGGTCTCGTCGCCGGCGCTCAGATAGAAATGCCGGGGCTCGCCCTGGTCGCGGGTGTAACGGCCGCCGATGTCGTCCTTGAGTTCGGTGGCGCCGGTGAACTCCATCAGCAGGAAGTCGGTCGGCACCTCGCGTCCGACTGCGGTGAGCCGCGGCCGCTCGTTGTGCACTCGTACCGTCAGGCACTCGCGGAAGCGGACCCGGACCAGCGGCGTGCCGTCGCCGCGCAAGGCCTCCACCAGCAAGGCCGCGCCGGTTTCGTAGCGGAGCCGGCAGATCGGCGCCGAGTCGTCGAGCTTCAGCAACACGCGGTCCATGCGAGGGGCGCCGGGGAGCGAGCGAAGGAAGCCGCACTATAGCAATGCCGCCATCGGCGTCGGGCGGCGAGGGTCCGGCACGGGCGGGCGCGCCGCGTTCCTGCTGGCAGCGCCGTCGCGATCACGGTTGGCATATCGTCGCCACCGCGAGGTGGCAGTCGCGCTTGATCCGATGCCGCGACTGCGTTGCAGTGACGGCTCTCATCGACGAGGAAACGCCATGACTCTCGCAGCGAAGCATTGGATGCGGATTGCGTTGTTCGGCCTGTTGTGGGCCTGCATGCACTCGGCGTTCGCGCAATCGGCGTCGAAGCAGATCGCGCAAGGCACCCAGCTCTGGGCCGGAGAGGAGATCTACTCCAACAACGGCCAGTACAAGCTGAGCATGCAGCACGACGGCAATCTGGTGTTCTACCGCATCGCCGACCTGCGCCCGTTGTGGGCCAGCGGCACCCATGCCGCCGGCGGCCACCGCGCCAGCTTCGAGGCGTACGGCATCCTGACCGTGCGCGACTTCAACGACGGCATCCTGTGGAGCAACGCGAGCGGTTGGCCGGGCTATTTCCATCCGGGCATCCACTGGTATCTCACCGATACCGGCTATTTCGTCGCGCTGTACCAGGGCAGTGCGGTGGTGCGGGTGCTGGGACGCGATCCCGACCGCCGCTGAAGCGCGCATCGGCCGGGGCGTGCGTGGGCTCAGTTCACCGTGCAGGTCAGCGTCACCGTCACCGAAGCGCCGTTGGCCAGCGTGCCCAGGGCGACGCCGCTGTCCAGCGCCGCCACAGTCAACGGCGCGGCGGGACAGGCGCTGCCGCTGCAGGTCGGCGGCGCGGTGCAGTTCAGGCCGCTGCGGTTGGCGACGGGGTCGCGCAGGATCGCGCCGGTGACCGCATCGGGCCCGCTGTTGCCGACCACGATGACGTAGCTGGTGCTGGCGCCGCGGCTCAAGGTGTCGCCGCTCTGGTCGACGTTGCCGTTCACGCCGGGCGTGTTGGTCTTGGTGATGGTGAGGTTGGCGCGCGGGTTGCGGGTGTTGGCGAAGGTGCAGGTCAGGTCGTCGCCGGCCACGGGCGTCACGTTGAAGCGGGTGCCGCTGCCGCTTGGCGTTTGTCCGCCGGCCAGCGCGTTGCTGCAGCTGTAAGTGGTGGTGTAGTCGCCGAGCGCGGTGCTGCCGCTGGCGGTCTCGGACAAGGTGTAGACGCTGCCGGCGCTGGCCGCCGACAAGGTCGCGGTACCGGTTGCGGTGGTGCCGCTGCCGGTGGTGACGACCGACACCGGGCCACCGCTGCCGGCGATGGTCAGCGCGAACTGGTCGGTCGCGGCGACGCGGCCGTTCGGCAGCGCCTTCTGCAAGCGCAGGATCGGCTGGCTCCATTGGAGGATCACTTCGCCGTTGCCCGCGCTCGCGCCCTGCGTCGTCGCCGCGGCGCCGCCGCGGCCGATGCCGGCGCTGTACAGCGGATGCGTGGTCTGCGGCGGCGCGGCCGTGGAACCGGCGGGGGAG
>NZ_HG424465.1 GCF_000336385.2 Lysobacter antibioticus HS124
GCTGCGTCTTCGCCCCATGGGCCTTACCAGCTTCGTGCGGGAACTGGAGACGCACGAAGGGATCGAGGAATCCGCATGAGCAAGTTCAAGGTAGAGATCGCCACCGGTAGCGACGGCTCTATCGCTTTCGATGTCCCGCTTCGGATCACGAAGCGCGGCTACCGCAAGCTCGTCCAGCTCGTCGGGCCGGAAGCCGCCGAGCGACCTTGGGACGCCCAGCCTACCGCCCTCCAGCGTGCGTTGGGTCGAGCGGAACGCTGGCGCCGAATGCTGGAGTCCGGCGAGGCCACGTCCATCAACGATCTAGCAGCGAGGGAGGGCACTGACTTCAGCTACATCGCCAGACTGCTCAACCTCACAACAATGGCGCCGCAGCTCGTAGCGGCGATCCTAGAAGACACGCTTCCCAGCGGAACCACCGTCAATGATTTGGCCATCAACCCGCCTCTGCTATGGACTGAACAGGTGTCGAGGCTGGAACTTAACAGAGGGCCGTTGCGCAACCAGCGGTTATCGTCGCCTAAGACGGTTTAGGAGTGATCGCGTAGCGCTGTAACACTTGGTCCAAGGCAAAGTGAATCGCCCAAGATTTCGCAGACATACCGTGCGGGCCCGGCGAGAAGTTCACATTACCCCTCGCTGACCGCTACTGGGCCTTACTGGCAAGCCGAAACTTACGTCAGCGCTCATATCACTAAAAACACCTACTGCGATCAAAAACCAGAGTTGCCATGCTGCGAAAAAACGGCGCAACCGGGACTAATTGGCCTCAGCGCGAGAAAAACAGGTGCTGGCGAATTGGCCAAGAGACTGCGAGTGGTCCCACCAAACACCATCCCCATGACGCTCGGGTGTCCGTAAGCTCCAGCCACGACCAGGTCGGTGCGGCTCTCCGCAGCGTAGGCGCCGATTGCTTGACCTGCGTCGCCTACGGACGCACTGCAGCGAACGATCTGGGTTTCGACGCCCTGCCGGCGTAAGTGCGCGCGGATCAGCGCGTCGTGAGTGTGCGGCTAAAAGCAGCCGTCTTCAACTACCAGAATCTCCGCCACGCGCATACGCTGCAGCCAAGGGATAGCATCGTAGACCGCGCGCGTGGCCTCCCGACTAGCATTCCAAGCGATCAGCGCCCGCTCTATTGCAATCGCTCCCGAGCCGGCCGGTAGCGACAGGATCGGGCGGCCGCCGCCGGCGGCCAGTTCCCCGAACAAGCGCTTCGAGTACAGTGCGCCGGGCAGGTCAGCCTCCAGCACCGCCAAGCCGCGCAGGTCGCGCGACCTCAGCTCGCCGAAGATCCGCCCGGAGCGTCCTCCAGCCGCGCGCACTCGATATTCAGCAAGCACTTCGCAAACAAGTAGAAGCAGTACGCATCGCGAAAGGTCGACCCCAGTCCGAACGACACCCGGATGGCGCCGCAGTTTCCCTTGTTGAGGATGTTTTCGTCGAAGGCCTTGCAGTCGAGGATCTTTTCCGTTTTGTCAAGTTCGCAGTGCTCTGCGCCCGCCGTCGTGTACGTGGCCTGCTGCACAGCACCCAAGTTGCAGAAGCATCCGTTACGCACGACGATGCCGAAGGATTCGGCGGCCCGCTTGACGAGCGCATGCGGAAACACGGCGTTGTAGCAATCAAAGAAATTCAGCATGACGGTAGCGCCCTTGTGTTCCGCCGCAGGGCCGTAGATACGGCAAAGGGGGGTCTGGCTCTTGATGTCGTGGTGAAGTTCCTGCAGCCGCGCCTCAAGCCACCGCGCCAGCGCCCCTGATCGCGCGCCGATGCGCTCGAGCCCGATCTGGGACACGAACTGGAATCCCTGGGCGATGGCGTCGAAGGAGGCATAGTTCGGCGTGCCAATCTCAAACCGTTTTCCGTCTTCGCGATGCAGCAGCCGGTCGGTGGGCGACCAGGGTCCTGAGTAGTAGCACACCGAACCTCCCGCGAACGACGGCGGGGTCAGCTCGCGCAGCGCGGACCTGCGGGCGATGAGGCAGCCGGCCCCGGTCGGATGGCCGAAGATCTTGTAGAAAGAGATCGCGATGAAATCCGGCCGATGCACCGAACAATTCAGCCGGGCCTGGGGCACGAACGCGGCCGCATCGCACAGCACCATCGCCCCGCGCTCCTGCGCGAGCCCGATCCACTTCAAGTCGTGGCGGGCGCCCGTCGCATTGGACTGCGCCGGGTATGCCAACAAGTGCCGCCGCCCCGGAGCGAGCCGGTCCAACGAACGCCGCATCGAGCTTTCGAGAATCCGAAGCTCGTTGTCGAGCGGAATGTATTTCACCGACGCGCCCTTGGCTCTCGCATACTCGCGCAGGCCGTGAACCGACGTGTGGTTGTCCTTGGTGAGCAGGACCTGCGAGCCGCTTCCGAACGGGAACGACTCCGCCACCAGCCGGATCGCCCCGCTGGCGTTGGGCGTGAAAATGATTTCGTACTCGTCCGGCGCGCAGCGGAAGAACCGGTAGATTTCCTCCCGAGCCTTCTCATGCGCCGCATCGGACGACTTCGAGCCGCTGTGCGGGTTGCCGAGAATGCTGTTCTTGAGCACCCGATAATCCTGTTCGAGCAGGCTGTCCGGAGCGATCGTGCCGCCGACATGATCCAGGTAGGTGGCCTGCAGGGCGTCCAGCCGCGAGAACTCGCGCTTGCGCAGCGCTTCGGCCTCGGCATCCGGGTAGGCCGGATGTTCGGCCAGGAAGTCCCGCTTCATCATGCGATAAGGCCGCAGCAAGCGCTCCGCCTGCGGCGACAGCGGGCTGTCCGCGTCGCTGCCGATGAGCGCCGGAGCCATTCGGCAAAAGTCGCTCAGTTCGGAAAAATCGGGTGGCTGACTCGGGGTGGCGGCCCTCTTGCAAGCCTCATCGACCTCGCCGCGCAGAAGCCAGGCCTTGACCTGGTAGTTCCGGCTGGGAACCTGCACGTGGAATTCCTGCAGCATCGTGTCCAAGTAGGCGTCGCGCGTGGGCGCGTCGCACTGGTTGAACTCCTCAAGCAAGATGCAGGCATTGAAGAGGAATTCGCGAGTGTCGAGGTCGTCCAGGAAGAAGGAGAGCGCGCGCGAGGTCGCCACTTCGCCGACGCCTCGACTCAGCCCTTCTAGATCGAAGGCGCGGGTGATAGCCGAGGGGTCGGCTAAGCTCAGCGCCGCGCCCATGATGGCCGATGGCGTACCAAAGTGCTTCTGCGATTGTCTCAGGGCCAGATCGAACAACTCGTTGTACTGAAAAACGGTGCCGTAGATCTTTCCGCCCGGACGCAGCACGCGCTTAAACTCGCGGGCGACCCGGACCTTGTCTGGGGGAAACATCAATCCGAAGCCGCAGACGACGACATCGAAACTGTCGTCCGCAAACGGCAGATCCGCCATATCCACGTCGGAATGGAAGGCGACGTTGCGCTTAAGCTCCGCGCTGACCGCCTGCTTGGCCATATCGATGGCGATCTTCGACAAGTCCGTCGCGACGAGCCGCAGGTTCAGCGGCTTGGCCAAGTCTTCGTAGAGGGTGGTGGTAATGCGGCCCGTCCCGCAAGCGACCTCAAGGATGCTCGCTGGAGGAGCGTCCGGACGGATGTCCTTGCGAATCTCCTGAACGAGTAGCTCCCCGTAGGGCTTGAAGAGCCGAGGACCCAAGACGCGCTCATAGAACTCCATGAACGTACTCAGGGACCACTTCTGCTCCGACACCGTCTTACACTGTTGCTGCGCAGTCTTGTGCATTGTGGATTCCTGATGAGCCGGCATTAGTAGTGGCCCGCAGATTTACCGGGCATCGCCAGACGTCTGATCAGCGCAACGCGGCCAGCCGACTATACCGCCACCGAAGATTCGGCCCGCTCGCGAACCCCGATGGATTTCTCGAGGTAGCGCCGAAGCTCGGGCTCGTCGAACGCCGGAGGGAGAATCCCACTGCCTTCGAGCAGGGCCGATGTGTTGTCGTGATTCCAGAGGTAGGTGTGCTGGTACATCTCGATGATGCAGTTGTCCTTGTGCATCGGATCCCGGAACAGATTTAGTACCGGATAGAGCGGGGTCTTCGGGTCGTTCATCCAGCAGGCTCGCCATTGGCGGAAAGGGACAACCTGAAATTCAAAGCCGAAGTAGCGCGCCATCAAGTCGAAGAACTGCTTCAAGGACACGTTGGCCTCTCCGGAATGAATCAGGTTGAACTTCTGCCCCAGGCAGGATGCCTGTCGACCGATATGGGCGATCGCCTTGGTCATGTAGTCAACCGAACTTAAACCTTCGCGAAGTTCATGCAGGTCCGGAACGAGACCGAGTGACAGACACGTCTTCACCAGCCGCCCCCACCATTGGTAACTGGCGCTCAGTCCGGTTTGGCTGTGATACGTGGCGTAACCGAGCCGAAACGTAGCCAACGGCAGACCGCGGGTCTCGGCCAGATCGGCGATCTTTTCCATGACCCATTTGCTTTTAACGTAGCCGATGTCGGCGCAAACGGCGTCCAGATTTTGGTCTATATCGTCGACTTCCGCGGCGACGTCGCGCCCCGTGATCCAGTACCCCCAGCTGTAAACGGAAATGGTTGACAGCAGCATCAGCGCTTTCGTGCTTTTTCTGGCGGCGAAGCGAATGATGTTGACGAGTCCATCGACGTTGTCGCGCTTCATCGCCGCATAAGGCTTGATGAAGTTGACCGAACTAGCCGAGTGGTAGATGACCTCCACGTCGCGGCACAACGCTTCGTAGTCATTCGCCTGAAGGCCAAAACCGGGCGAGGCGATGTCGCCCGGATGCGCCCGGACCCGCGCCAAGTCCGAAGGAGAGATCGGTACCTTGTACTCTTCGACTTTTTCACGGATCCGCTGCATGGCGCCGGCCGCTGTGCGAGCGCGCACGATGCAGTGGACAATGGCGCGCGTGGTGGCGAGCAGTTCGGCGAGCAGATGAATGCCGACGAAACCCGTAGCTCCGGTAAGAACTACGTGACTGGGGCTGATCAATCGATCCGCGTCGAACGGCGCGGAAAAAACGATATCGTCCGGCAGCGTTGCATCGCGTCGCAGCATCGCAGGCGAAATGTAGTCGGAGACGTCATCGATCGCATCTTGCCGTTGCCGAATTTCCGCGGCCAGGGACTCGGCGGTTGGCCGGTTGTAGATGTCGGTAATGCGCAAAGCGAGCCCGAGTTCCTTCGACAAGGCCGCGATCACCTCAGCGGCCAACATAGAATGTCCACCGATGTCAAAAAAATTGTCGTTGCCTTGAAAATCGGAGTGCTCGAGGGCACCTTGAAACGCGATCATAACGGCCCGTTCGACGCGATCTTCAACCTCCTCGAACGTTCGCACCGGCGCGATCGTGCGCGCGAAGTCGGCCATGAGCGCGCCTTTGTCCGTCTTTCCGTTGGAGTTCAACGGGAAGCGATCCAGAACCGCGTAATGCCCCGGCACCATATACTCGGGGAGTACAGCGCGTGCACCTTCACGAACGCCGGCGATGAACTCGCGATGCGGGACTTCGTCGTTACTGCGGATCAGAAAGGCGACCAATTCCTTCGGGCTTCCGTCCGTTGGTGCAGTGGCCGATACGCTGACTTGACGAACGCCAGGCAGCCTGGCCAGAACCACTTCGACCTCGCTGGGTTCGACCAAGTGCCCGCGGATCTTGACCTGCTCATCGACACGGCCGAGGAACTGGATGGATTGGTCCGGCAGCCTACGGCCCAGATCGCCCGTCCGATAGATCCGTTGACCGGCCTCGAACGGGTGCGGTGGGAACTTCTCGGCCGTGAGTCGATGGTTATGAAGATAGCCCCGCGCCAAGCAATCGCCGGAGATGCAGATTTCACCGACATCCCCCGCCGGAACCTCGCGCATGGCCTTGTCCAAGATCCATACATTGGCGCCTTCCACTGGCGTGCCGATCGAAGGTTCGCGACCTAACGACGCGCTGGGCACCAAATGGTACGTACACCAGATGGTGGCTTCGGTCGGGCCGTAGTAATCCACCAACGCAAAATGAATGTGATCCGTCACCACAGGATTGAGCTTTTCGCCACCCGTAAACAAGTATTTCAGCGCAGAGGGCCGAGTGCTGTGCCGAACAACCTCCGCGGCCATGACGGTTGGAACGAAGGCGTGGGTGATTTTCTCGCGGGCAATCCATTTCACCAGTTCGCAGGCGTCTCGTCGAATGTCGTCGTTCAGCAGATAGAGTCTCGATCCGGCGCACAGCGACGACCAGATTTCCCAGTGCGCGACATCGAAGCCCAGCGCGGCCATGGACGTGGACCGACTTTGGTAGTTGACCTGAAAACGACGGTTGTGCCAGTCGATCAACGCGGCCACCGAATGGTGTTCGACCGCAACGCCTTTTGGAACTCCGGTCGTCCCCGAGGTGAAGATGACGTACATCAGGTCGGCCGGAGAGGGAGAATAAAGCGGTACCGGCGACGCGGTCGCGTTACGTCTCAGCGTGTCGATATCGACGACTTGGACGCCCGGATCTGTACGCGAGACGTCCGGTGCGGTCGTCAACAGCCAAGCCGCGCGGCTTTGCTCGATGATGTAGGCCTTCCGCGCCTTGGGGTAAGCGCGCTCGATCGGAACGTAGGCCGCCCCGGACTTAACGATCCCCAGCAGCCCAATAATGAAGTCCGTCGACCGCGTCGCCTCGATGGGCACCAAGTCGCCGGCACCAATGCCTTGACCGACGAGGAATGCCGCAACGGCGTCGCTGTATCGATCGAGTTCGCCATAAGTCAATGTCTCATGGTCGTCGACTATGGCAATGCGATCGCAATCTTGGCGGCGCACCGCGTCCAGAACCGTGCTTTGCCCGTTCATAGCTCCCCCTGATGATTGTGGCTCCATGGTGACTAGGCCTCGACCATTCGCATCCTCAGAACGCAAGATCGTGGAAGACGCCCGCCGGATCGTGGCGTTGTTTCAGTTCCCTAAGACGCTGCCAGGCCGCTTCGGAAAAGCAGCGCGCCACCTCCCGCGAGCGATACTCGAGGTCGAATTCGTTGATATAGCAGTGCGAGGCGATGGGCTGTAGGTCGTCGTACAACGATCGGAGCCATTTCTGGTTGACTTCGTCTTCGTTCGCATCGCTCCATCGAGCGTACGTAGAAAAGTACCAGCGGCCTCGGGCTGAGAATGCGCCATCCGGAAGCGACGGCGAGCCGCGCCAAATGAAGATCGGGAGCGTGGCCAACGAGGGCAAACTCGGTAGATGCGCGATCAGTATCTCCGCCGCACGTTCCGCGTGATCGGTCAGGATGTTGTCGGCAAGATACCGTCCTGCGCCGAACGTCGCGTCGCCGTGATCGTGCAACGCGGTGAAGCCTGTGGCATGTTCTTCGCTGGCCGGAGCCAGGGCCCACGGCAACAGTCGATCAATGATCGACGCATGCAAATCGCTGGCGGTCGTGATGCTCTCGGCGAACGCTAAAGTGGTCAGCGCCACCTCGCGGGGTGGCGCTTGCTGAGCCACGCTTTCATCGGAAGCAATCACCGCAAGCATTACTTGCAGCCGAGGATCGGGCTCGGTGCGTTCCACCGATCTCAGGGTGTCGGCCAGTCTGGTCAGCGGAAGACGCAAACTGCGCGCCGTTATCGCGGCCGGTGCGGCATGGCATTCGAGCTCGAACGATACAGCGGCAAAAAAAACCATCGGCCCACCGCCTCGGGCGGCCCAGAACAAGTCGGAGTTTTCCTCGGCGCTGGCACGACGCAGCACCCCGTCGGCGGTCACCACGTCGAGCGCTTTGATGTGGAAGGCGCTCATCGGCCCCCACTGGCCGAAGTTGATGCCCAATCCGCCCCCCAGCAAGAAGCCGCCCAGGCCGACGGTACCGCTGTGGCCGGTGGCGAAACCCAGGCCATAGGGTGCGAGCGCACGGCTCAGATCGCGACTGGTAACTCCGGGGCCGACGATAGCGCGCTTACGCTGCGAATCGATCGTCAACGCGCGCAGCGCCGACAGATCGAGAAGCACTCCGTTCCGACGAATGAAGGCGTTGGCGAAGCTATGGCCTCCGCTGCGGAGTGCCACAGCAAGTCCATGCTCGCGGCAAGTCCGTATGACTGCGATCATGTCATCGACCGAACGGGGGCGAACGATGTAGTCGGGACGTCGATCAACGTCTCGTTCATTCCAGCGTGCCCGGCATAACCAGGCGTCATAGCCGGGTTCGCTCCGTCGACGAACGGACCCGCTGGCGCCAAGAGCCAACATCTGAACGGCTGATCGCAGCTGATTCAGTGGACTGGACATCCCTATCCCCTTTTGGCGGCGCCTTCGCTGAGGTCGGTGTCTAGAGGACTCGCAATCAAAAACACCGCGGACGCCCTCGGCACGGAGCGGACCATAGGCGGAAAACCACTGTTAAACAGTGATAGCTCGATCAGTACATCGGCAGAGAATCTGTGAGTTTCGGTGAGCGAACAAAGGGTTTGAATCGCCCAGATCGTTGTAGACGACGGCTGTTGCTGCCGATCTGACATCCAGTTGAAGTAGTCCGTTCCTCCTAGGATCTGCCCCTCCGAGAATGCCTCGCTTCCTTGCAAAGCGATTGATTCCATCGCGAATGTGATGGGGTCATCCAAGTCCTTTTGCAGCACCAGCTCGTGACCCAGCCCCAGATAGGTGAAGAACTGCTTGTCGCTAGAAAATTCAACCCCTGCTGCCTGTGCTGCGCCGTCGAAGAAACCGACGATGTAGCCCCGGACCCGTTCGCTCGCGAGGATGACTTCGAAATTATCAACAGACCGGCAGAGAACAAGATTCAGTTCCAACACGGGGCTCGCGGCCGCAACGACTTGCCTAGCATGGTCAGAGATCCCCCATCCCGACTGTTTTTCCTGAGTTTTTCCCTTCAACCATCCGAACATGCCCCCTCCAACACTGAACAGACTATTCGGCATAGAACGCGAGCGGTGAGATCGGCAGGCCATTTAACTCGACGGGCACCCAACTAGGGGGCGAGCTAGTCTTCGCCTAACACCCAACACCCAACACCCAACACCCAACCGGCGGCCAACGCCCGTTGCAAGAGTTCGGCGCGGGTGCTGATGCCAAGCACTCCGGAATGCCCGGGTTCGCATCGTCTTTACCGAGTTGACCGAGATCCTCCGTTCCGCCCCGATCGCCGAGCGCTGCTGCCAGGGACAGACCTGCGGCGAACTTCCATCGCCGTGGCCGCTCGCCAACGGGCGCTACCCGCGTACGCGATTTCATCGCGGGCCGGCCAACGCGATGGCGTCGGCGCCTGCAGGGAAATGGAACTGGTCCGTTTCGTCGTGGGCAGCGCGCCAGATCGCGTCAGCGACATCCAGCGGCTGCGTCGTCGCCCGCGGGTGGGCGAACGCCTCGAAGATCGGACGGGCGAAGTCCGCATAGGTCTGCGGTATCAGGCCGTTCATTCGCTCGGCGCCGTTTTCCGCGAAGCGCGTCGCCGGGCCATAGCCGGGTTCGACCAGCTTGACCCGGATGCCAAAGGCGCCGAGTTCGTGCGCCAGTGACCCCGTGAAACCCTCGACTGCCGTCTTGCTGCCCGTGTAGGCCGCGGCGAGCGGCATGCTGGCCAGCGTGACGCTCGAGGTGACGTTGACGATCGCGCCCGACCGGCGCGCGCGCATCTGCGGGATGACGGCCTGGGTCACCGCCATGGTGCCGAACGTATTGGTGTCGAAGACCTCGCGCACCGTTTGCATCGGCGTGGCCTCGAAGGCACCTACTACGCCGATGCCCGCATTGTTGACGAGCACGTCGATCTGGCCCGCCTCCGCGATAGCGCGCCCGATACTGCCGGCGTCGGTGACATCGAGCGCGACTAGCTTGACCCGGTCGGATACGGGCAACAGGCCTGGGTTCGGCCGGCGCATGGTGGCGACGACATTCCATCCGCGATCGTGGAAGTAGCGGGCGGTTTCGAGGCCATAGCCGGAGGAACAACCGGTGATCAGTACCGTCTTCATTGCAGGAACTCCTTGATGGTGGGTGTGGCCACGATAAGGAGTCGATTCGATACTTTCGATGAGGTAGAGTCCATAAAACATTCTCTAGAGTCCGATCATGAGCGACCCCCTTGCCGAGCTGATCGCCCTCCTTCGGCCCAGCAGGGTCGTCGGGAAGAGCATTTCCGGCGCCGGGCGTTGGGGCGTGAGGTACTCCCCGTTCGGATATCCGGGGTTTTGCGTGGTGACGGATGGGGCCTGCCTGCTACATGTTGATGGCGTCGATCCGTTGCATCTGCAGGCAGGCGACTTCGTGTTCCTGCCCGCGACGCCGGGATTCGTCCTCTCGGGATTCGAGCCTGTCGAACCGGAGCCGGGCGATCCCGTCGCCATCGAGGGACAAAGCCTCGAGCTGCGCCATGGTTCCCTCGACGGGGAGCCGGACGTGCGCATGCTTGGCGGCTATTTCGTCTTCGACTCGCCCGACACCGCGTTGCTGGTGGCGCTGCTTCCGCCGGTCGTCCATGTCCGCGGCGAGGACCGCCTTGGCGTACTGGTGCGGCTTCTGCGCGAGGAAGCACTGCAATCGCGGTTGGGGCGCGACCTCATCCTCACCCGATTGGTCGAAGTGCTGCTCATCGAGGCATTGCGTGCGGCGCCCGGTGAGACAGCGCCAGCCGGACTGCTGCGCGGCCTGGCCGACGAGCGCCTAGCACTGTCGATCCGGGAGATGCATCGCGACCCGTCGCGTGCATGGACGGTGGAGCAGTTGGCCAAGTCCGCCGCGCTGTCGCGATCGGCCTACTTCCAGCGCTTCACCCGGGCTGTGGGGATGCCCCCGATGGAATACTTGCTCGCGTGGCGAATGGCGATCGCAAAGGACATCCTCGACCGGCAGGACTTGGTGATCGAAAAGGTCGCGGAACGCGTGGGCTACTCATCGGCGAGCACCTTCAGCACCGCGTTTAACCGCTATGTCGGCCGATCGCCGAGCGGCTATGCGCGGGAGAGGCGTCGACTGCGTGCATGCGTCGCTTGATGTCTGCTATGGGTCGAAAGCGGGTGCTAGCGCCGCCGCCTCGCCGGCGCCGCTCGCCGACCAGCGCTTGGCCAGCGACGGCCGCGATTGGTCGGCGAGTTATCCACAAGGAGGCCGTTTGGCGATTTTTGCGCCTCTCTCCGAGCTTTTTCTCCAAGCCTGTGGTCGGTCGACCATTGCTCGCCCTTGAAAATCAGGCGCTTACAAAAGCCGGTTTTTTCTCCTTTTGACCCCGAAGCGCGGCATCAACCGCTTGATCCGACCATTGATGCTGTCCCCCCCGCTTCGGGAGCGATAGTTCAACGACACCAGCAGCTCAGCCTGGTCGTGCTCTATATGCTGCCCTCGCTGGATGGCCAGTTGGGATGGCTTTCCACGTAGCAACTTTAAGCAGACACCGTGTCGCGGCGGGGGCTAACTGCTCATACTCAATTGCAAAGGGGAACGCATGGCCACTAAGAAAACTGCTCCTACTAAGAAGGCGGTAAAGCGCGTAGCTAAGCCCATCCGTCAACGCAAAGCGAAAGCCGATGGCTCTGTGGGCTCGCTCCAAAAGACTATCGAGCAGAATTATGGTCTTCCCACCGGGAGCATCAAGATCGTCTATCCGAGTGGTCGAAAGGCTCGCATCGATGCAGATATTGGGGCTCTGCGCGCACACTGGAAGAAGCGCGGAAAGTAATTCATTGAATCGAAGTCGCTTCGTGGCTCGGCTTAACTCAGGCATTAGACACACATGACGGTTCGCGATCTGTCCGTTATAAAAGGCCTAGACCCGAAGACTATCGAGGAGGCGCTCGTTGTTCTGCGCCGGGAATCGGATCGGGGCGCCATCTTAGTGGCAATAGCAATCCTAGATAGCGTCTTCGCGGGCCGATTAGAGCAGCTTCTAAGCCATGGAAATTCGGATGCCCGCTCGCGCCTTTTGACGCGATCATTCAATTCGTTTGCTTCGAAGGTCGATGTCGCGTACTGCATTGGGATGATCCCCAAGCTGCTGTATCAAGACATTCGCCTTCTCAATAAGCTGCGCAATCAATGCGCGCATGAGTGGGGAGATTTCCGCGTCACCCAACAGATTGTGGATGCCTACATTAAACCAATGGGCATGAAACACGCGCTCGATGCCGCAAATGAGGTCAACCCAATCCTATTTCCGCCTGGCTGCCCTCCCAGGCAAATACTTATCAGCACTCTCGCCGCACTGATTACTTTTGCGAACCTTTTCAAGCCACTACCAAGAGCCGCAGTCACGGAGTCGACAGGTGTTGACGGCTAACAATTCATCCAAGCCGAAGTTGCCTCGCTGCTCGGCTTAATTCTGGTGTTCGGTCACAATTGGGGGCGCCATGGCTCAAAGAAAAGATGAGGAAAGCACCCACTTCGAAAACTATGCGGAGTACTCCAAGACTCTACGATCTTGGCTTGTTGCATATGGCATCGGCGGACCAGTGCTGCTCCTTACGAGCAAAGATGCCCCTGCAAAGATTTCAGAATCGCCACACCTCAATTTAATAATCTCGCTGTTCGTTGCTGGCGTCGCTCTGCAAATATTTCTTGCCTTCATCAACAAGTGGGCTGCTTGGCAGATGTATAAAGGTGCTTGCATCGATGGATACCAGACCACCAAGACTTACCGGGCCTGGGACTGGATCAATAGCCAAAGCTGGATAGATTTTCTTATTGACTTTGGAGTTCTCGTCTCGTTCTCGCTGGCAACATGGCTGATGCTTAGCACGCTCCTCATTGTTACAGCCGCTACCTAACAATTCATTCAATCCGAAGCGGATTGGCGGCTCTATATTTAGGAGGCGAAATGGATGTTCCCGCGGTCAGGGGTTACGGTGGCCACAATCCAGAGTCTTTTGATGACTACTACAAGCGCTGGCCAGCTGAGCTTAGTAATTTTCCTAGATGTGTCGTTGAAAACTGGGTGCATCGGCATTGGCAAGATTTCGAGAGCCTTTGGCTTAATCGATCTATCGAGTTATTCTCGTTTGAACAAGTAAGTCTCGGAAATAGTCAAGTTATGGAGATTGAACACACCGCGACCTGGCTTAAGACGCTCGACTGTTGGAGTGATGGACTCTTCAAGAACAAAGCGCGTCAAGAGACCTGGCTCGGAAAATATATGCTGGAAAACGGTACAACGCCTGCGCCAATGATCATTGCTCCCGACGCTAGTGGCTTAAAGCATCCTAGAGGCTGGCCAATGCACAAGAATCAACTGATCGAAGGTCACATGCGTCTTGCCTACCTCCGCGGGATGATTCGCCGCAGTCATCCGACATTAAAGTCGGCGCATATTGTCTGGCACGTGTCAATGCCAAGCGTATAGATTTCGCTGAAGCCACTTCCCTGCTCCACCTGATTCAGTCGAGAAATTCCAATCAAAACCCAAGGAACAGCACCTCATGGGTACTTGGTCGCACGAGCCATTCGGCAATGACACCGCAAACGACTGGGCGTACGGCCTAGAGGAAAGCCAAGACTTCTCGCTCGTCGACGAAGCACTGCAGCGCGTGATCGATACTGGCGATGAGTATCTCGACGCGGATGTCGCCGCCGAAGCAGTCGCAGCAGCAGAGGTGATTGCGAAGGCCCTGGGTAGAGGAACGCAATCGGATGTCTACACCGAGAAAGTCGATAGTTGGTTAGCCTCATCCGCACCCGAACTTGAGCCAGGGCTGGCCACCAAGGCTCAATCGGCACTACTCCGCGTCCTCGGCCAGGACTCTGAGCTGCGCGAGCTGTGGGAGGAGGGGGGAGTTCGTTCTCTGGGAACGCTCAATCAATTCATTGCGATCGGCCATTACCGGCTGAGGTGCGTACCGCTTTTCGAGCCCTATCGGGGACGGGCCCTCGTTGGAACGATGCCGCCACTCGGGGTTGTAGAACAGCTCGATGTAGTCGAACACACCCGGTGCCGCGGTAGCCTGCGTCGGGTACGCGGCAGCGGCGTAGCCGCCGCCGGAGTCGCTTATCGGCGCCCGCACTGCGGCGGCGACACTCCGCCGTCTTCAGTCTGAGTAAGGCTCCGGATTCGCCAGCGCCGCGCCGCGGTGATCGGACTGAGTGGGGTCGTTGCGATAGTTGTCCACCCACTGGCTCCAGCCATAGCCGAGTCGCGCGTCCTCGTCGTACACGTAGCCGTAGCCGTAGCCGGTCACGCTGAAGCGGTTGTCGACCACGCTCAACGCGCGGCCGTAGCTATTGCCCCAGCGCGACTCCAGGATCAGTTGGTAGCCCTGGCCCTCGAACAGGTTGCCCTCGACGCGGACTTGGTCGATGTCGGCGGCGGTCTGGAAGAACAGCGAGCCGGTGTCATTGCCCGAGCGGATGTCGAGACGGTTGTTGCGGATCAGCATGCGCCGCAATGGATTGACGGCGGTGGAGAAGTCGCGCACGGTCGCAGCCGAGTTGTGCGACGCGCTGGAGCCGGTGCCGTAGGAACGCAAGCGGTGGACGTAGTTGCCGTCGGCGACGGCGTCGTATTGCGGGCCGGTGTTGTAGAAGCAGATGCCGCTGCCGGTGTCGTGAATGTAATTGCGCTCGAGGATGCCCACGCCGAGGAACGCGCACGAACGCGAGATGCGCTTTTGCGCGATCAGCGCGCCGGAGATTTCCGAGTCGCGGATCTCAACCCGGCCCTTGGCCGGCGGGCAGCTGTCGTTGACGCAGCGCGAGTAATCGGTCGTGGTCAGCACCGCGGTGCCCTCGCTGAGCGAGGTCGGGCGGAAGCACGAGCGTTCGATGACGATGTCGCCGGCCGACAGGTCCAGCGGCGCCTCGAAGCGCACGTCGCTAATCCGCGTGCCCGCCGGAAGTTTGGCGTTGCCGGTGTAGCGAGGCAGGGAATCGCAGGTATACCGGCCCAGCGCGGCCAGGCCGGTGTTGGTGGGGGTCAGCTGCCAGCCGCGCAGCGCTTGTTGTGCGTTGGCGGTGCCGGCAAACGCGACCAGCGCGCCGCAAGCGAGGAGGTGGACGATCCGGGCAGAGCAGGCGGCGCGTGCAGGTGTTCCGACATTCATCATGGCTCTCTCTCGGGAAGGTGGTCGTTAAGGGGAATGCGCGTCCGCAGGCTCGACTGAGGGGGCGCTCCGCTGGGCCGGGGCGACCTTTGGCACCGCGCTGGCGAACCGTCCGGCGGTTCGGTTCTTCGCCGGCACTATGATCCGGACCGGCGGTCATTCGTCGGCTTGCTCTGCATCACGCTTGTACAGTTGATTGCGCGCACGCAGTCGATCCAGGACAGCCTCGGTCCTTGACGCGCAAGCAACTAGACGGGAGATGCACGGGGAGCGGTGCGTCGAGTAGGCGGCGCCGGGCTCAATTCGCGCTCGCGGCCGACGGCGCAGCAGCTTTGCCGACCCAGGCTTCTGCGTCGACGATACGCTGCGAAGACTGCTCCCTGGCGACCCGTTCGAGCATCGCGCGATTGCTGTAGCTGCCGACGACCATGATGCGCTTGCCCGGGTGGTCGCGGACGGCCTTCCGCACTTGGCTGGCCATGTAGCCGTCCCAGCGGGCCTGGGCGGCCGCGAAATCCGGGCCGGCCAGCGCGAACTGGGCCGACTGCAAGCCATAGGCCACCGCCGCGGTCTTTTCGTCCTGGACCTGCCCTGGCTGCTGCCAGTAGGCCAGAAGCGCTTCGTCGGTCGCCTCGTCCAGGCGAATTAGGGCTGCGGCTCCGATCGGGTTGCGTTGTTTGAGCGCTGCGAACGCCGCCCCCGCCTGGCGAGTAATTTCTGCATAAAGATCGCCGCCGGGCTCCATGGCGACGGCATTAACTCGCATCTCGGCGAGCAGCGGCCAGATCACCGCCGGATATTCCGGCCGCCCGGGAGTCGGCTTTTTCTCCGCGAGTTCGTCGGGCCTGACTTCCAGGACCAGGACGTCCGGACGGAAATCGACGATCGCCGAGCGCAGACGATCATAGCCAAAGGCCGGCTCGCGATCGTGCAGACCATGCAGGGCGCCGATGACGACGACCCGGTCGTCGGCGTCGAATGCCTTGATCGAGCCTATCCACAGCAACAGGACGGGGAGAGCGAACAGCAAGGCAGAGTACATGTTGCGCACGGCGAAGCACCTCGTTCCAGTACCTGGGGGCACGCTAAACCCGGGTCGGCCGCAGAAGCCAGCGCAATTCTGCGAGCGGGACCGTCCTGTCGGTGAGCGGGCTCAGCGGGCTAGAACGCTGGCGAGGTTGTCCCGGTACCGCCGGCTCAGGCGTAGGGTGTGGCCGCCCTGCAGGACCACGCTGGCGTCGCCCCGGCCCAAGCTGCGGATCTCGCAGATCCGGTCCAGGCGCACGATCGCGCCGCGATGGATGCGGGCGAAGTCCGCCGGGAGCTCGTCGGTCAGAGCGGCGAGCGACCGATCCATGAGCAGGCTGCGGCCGCCGGCGTGCACCTCGGCGTAGTCGCCGGCGGCGGCGATCCAGTCGATCTCGTGAAAGCGGACCAAGCGCGAGCCGGCGCCCACGCGAACCCACAACCCCTCGCTTTCGGGCCGTTCCGGCGCCGCCTCGGCGGCGCCGGGGCGCTGGCGCAGGTGCCGACGGATCAGCACGGCGATGATCAAAGCGGTATAGGCGAAGGCGGCCTTGTCCAAGTTGGCCAATACCACCGGCCATACCATCGCCGACGGGTTCGGCAGCCCCGACCCATAAACGGGCCAGAAAACGACGACGAACAAGGCGACGTGCAGTGCGGTAGCGAACAAGTATCCGAACACGGCGATGGCCGCCTGCTGGACTTTGTTCAAACGGCTTGCGAATAAGCGATCGGCCGCGGCCATTATCGCCGGCGCCAAAACCGCCCAAACCGAGAATATCGCCGCGGTATAGCCCAGCGTGCTCCACCAATCCTGAGGACGGCCCCGGTAGGCGGCGAAGGCCTGCCCTTGAGCTGCGCTGATCAAGGTCGCCAACGCCCACACCGCCACGCCCAGCAGTATCGAGCGCGCGCTGTGTGCAGGCAGGCGCGCCTCGATCTGGGTTCGAATCTTGTCCCACGCCTTTCGCATCGAAGTTCGATTCTCTCGGGGAACTCGGAGCGGGAGTCTGCTGGGTTTTGCTGCGCTTGTAACCTGCCCTTGGTGGCGGCACGGCAGGGACAGCGCTCGCTCGCCGGCAGGCCCAGGCTCGCTTTCGTGGGCGCCTCGGCCCGCGGCGGTATCGCGATCCCGCCGGACGAGCTACCCGGCTCAGCCTAGCGCGTCGCCGCGCGCATGGAAGAACTCGGTGGCGGCCGCGCCCGCGCCCGATCGCCGCACGGTCCCCGCGCCTGGGCCGCCGCAGCCCCCTCGGGATCTGCTGCGCCCATGCGCGTGCTGCCGGCCGGCTGGAAGCCCTTGAGGTCGGCGAGACCTGGGATGTCCACGACGTCGAGCGGGCGTTCGACTTCCAGCGCCATTGGGCCGCACCGATGGACCGTACGCCGCCTGGGCTGCGCGCCCATCTGCAGCAGATGGAATGGGAGGCGCGGGAAACCTCGCCGACGTTCGTGCGGCTCCATAGCTCGATGGGTATGCCTTAGATTCGCCGAGTACGACGGTGTGGAAGAGCGCCCGGTATCCGAACCGATGGGTAAGCGATTGGAGTTCCCTGCTGGGTATCGACCATCCACCAAACTCAGGGATAGCAGCGCTCACAAAGCGAAGCACGATTTGTTTGCAAGTGAGTCAAGCCGTGCTTTATTGGTCGTAGAAACACGACACAACCCAACTCGCCAATGGCCCGTCCGGACTCGGCCCTGAATTGCGTTTCAGGGGCGCCTTGGGTCTTTTGGTTGCGAATCCTCCTTGCCAAACTTTTCGAGTCGCAAACATGAGCAGCGAAAACAAAATCCCCGACCCAAAAACAGCAATCTCTCTTTTAGAACGGTACAACGACGTAACTTTCGTCCTAATGATCGTCAACGCGGTTGCGGCCGCGGATCTGTTCCTGTCCTACAACCTCGGCAAGAATCTTCTAACCTTCGACTGGACGTTTGGAGTCCAGGGGCTTGGCGTCGGCTGGGTCGTACTTTTTTTCGTTTCCTTGCTACTCCTGTTCTCAGTTGGCAGCAGCGTAATAGTTGCCCTGGGCGAATATGTCTGGCGACTCTTGCCCGAGCGCGATATGCCGACTGGTGGCGGTCCAGATCCCTGGAACGTAACGCCGCGCCAACTTGAAGAACACGCCTTAGCCGAAAAGGACGCTCTCCTATTGAGTTTGGTCGTCAAGGCCAGAGAAGAGGACGACGCCAGGCGGCGTGATCATCAGCGCCGACTGTCGGTCACCGCATTGGCTTGGCCTCTACTGTTCGCCGAGTTGTACATGCCGGGGACGGTTGTTAACGGCGCCCCCACCTTTGTGCAGTTGATCTGCGGCGTTCTGGCGATCGGCTCTTTCATGCTGTTCATGGACTTGATGGAGCTTTCGCAGTACCGCCCGACCCAGATCTTCTACCCGCCGCTCGCACGTTTGTACCGACAGCGCTGGGAGAACCAGAGGGGGAGTTAGCCGCCGGAGGAGCCTGTAGCTGCCCCTGCATCCTATAGGCGCGTTCTATCGGGCTGTTTGCTCCCTTGCGTGAACCTACCAGTTCGAATCCGGTAGGCATGGGCGCGCCAATTTCCGGCGGGGAGCTCTCTCCGCGCTCCGCGCGCCCCTCTCAAAGCCTCTCTATCGGCGGGCTTCAGCGAGGGGCGTTTGGTTTTGGGAAGCCGGCACCCTGCGCGAATCCGCCCGTTTCCGCCTCACGGCGACCGATGCTCAACGGCGGCGGCTTATACATTGGCGCAACCGGTCCCGAGCCTGGTGGCCGCTGTGCCATTCGCCCCAGATGAACGTCTCGTCGCCCGACGTGACCTCAAAGTCCTGCACATCCTTGATCGCATCCAGCAACGCCTGGGTTGAAGGAACCGCGAACATCACCATGCCCATCCGCTTTTCCCATGGAAAAGATCCGCGAAAAGCCTGCACCTGCTGAGTTTCTCCGGACTGTTTCAAGCTGAGGCGCTGCCGTACGATCTCTTTCGTCGGCGCAATTCCGGCCCCATAAAAAGCGAGAAACGTGCCCGGATTCTCGCCGGCCCAGTCCATGAGCATGACGCCTCCCTGTGGCGTCAGAAAGCTGGCAAGACAAATCTGCTTGTGATCGCTCCTGCTCGCCTCGGGATATTCCCAGTACCCCTGTTTCAGACGACGATAAGCGGGGTCCTTCATCCGCTCGGCCTCGCGCCATTCCTCGGCCTTGCGCGACCCTTCCATCAGGATCTTCCATTCTTCGGGGTCAAAACGCCGAAAAGGGAGGCCGTCGACATAGCTGCCGTTTTCTTCCTCTCGATCACCCGCCGCCTCTTCGATGGGGCCCATCGGAGCACAGGCCTCCCACCCCGCACTTCCGCCCCCGGTCGGATAGTAGCCGGGTGGGCATCGACCCTCGGCGTGGGCCGGAGAGCCGAAGGCGCAAGCCAAAAGCGATAGGCCGGCAGAAAAGAACCAGTAAGACAACGGGCGCATAAGAGGTCCTGTGGTTATTCGGTTCGACTTGTCAGAAGCGAACAGGTTCCGGCAGTTTCGAGATCATCGATCGCCCTCCTCTCCCCAAAAAAGGGCGCGTCCCCGTACTTCGTCCCCAAACCCGTCGGCGAGATTGCCTGCCTCCCGCTACAGCGCACTATATCGTCACAGATCGTGGTTTCGTTCAAATGGATCTTGAGCATACCGGTGGCCGACGGTCTGCCGCGTCGCGCTCGACTCAAAAGAGCGGTTTGATGGCGTGGATGAATCCACGGCCAGGAGTGGAACCATTCGTGTCCCGAACGCGACGATAGGGAGTTCCATCTGCAAGTGCGGAGTTTCCCATTCGCGAACGACTTCGGAATGCGGCGGCGGTGGGCCTGGCATTTCGGTGGTCGAAATTTGCGCAACAGCGGTGCGGTTGGCATTGGCGCCCAGGGTGCAGGGTTCCGCATTGTGGGTTCTCAAGCGATGCCGTCTTGATGGCGTTTGGCGGGATCTGCATCGGCCGCAAGATCGTCCAGATCCCCAATCCCGGATGACACGCGTCCCAGCGGCGCCACCGAAAACGATCTGACGGTCGATCCGCCGCGGCTATGGACCGATCAGAGGGGGCGGCTACGATCGAAACGTAGGCAAACGGTCTGGCTTGAGCTTGGCGATCCGGTCGCGGACCACGCACCGTTGTCGCCTGTGTTTTGCGACATTGCGGTGCTCGGCGAACTGCGGGTGCCGTAGCGCGTTGACCCAACGTCCAGGCGCGTTCGTCTGCCGGTCCGGTGTCTAGGGGCAGGCATCCACGGGTCCCCTTGGGCCGCAGATTGGCCGTCCAGGGGCGGGTAAATGCATTGATATTGATGTATAGAACATCTGTTGATATGCTCATTCCATCTCCCTGGCCCCTTGTGGGGCCTTGATGCCGGAAGCCCCTGGAATGACATCTGCCCGACATGCCCGCGCAGCGACAAGGGCGCGAGATGCCCAGCCCGGTAGCGCCATGACCCCGGACCGAATGGCCTTTGTCGCATCCGCGCAAGGCGTGGACAGTGAGGGCGTGCCGGTGAGCGCCGTGGTCTTGTGCTGGCCCACGGTGCCGCAGGCATGGGTTGAGGTTGGGTATTGCTTGCGCGCCATGCTGGTTGAACGGGGGAGGATGCTGCCCGGCATACCTTTGCCGGCGCGAGCATCTTGGCTCCGCGATTGCGCGCCGCAACTGGCGGCTCCGTTTCAGCGAACCGCCCTGGCGGAGGAAACCTCCGTTGCGGCCCTGCTTTCTCGGGCGGCAATGCGTGTGGCCGTCACGGTGGTTGGTGTCGGTCCGTCTCGAGTTGCCGCGCCGAGTTCCCGGGCGATGCCCCTGGAGGGGTGCTTGACGACGTTTGACCGCGAAGCGAGTTCGGCATCGAAACGCGACTGTGCGTTCGTGGTCAGCGCGGCGCAGCCCGAGTCGATTCGAGCGGAGTATCTCGATTCGCTGGAGCTCGCGCGCTCCCGTATGCCGGGCTCGTCGCTGTTGCGAGACCTTCAGTTGACCTTTCTGCCGAGCGGTACGGAGCCTCTGCCGACGGAGCTGGCGAATGTGGTTGCCACTTCGGTGCTTCGCCATCTCCAGTCACACGGCGACACCGACGCGGTGTTCGACGCCGTCAGGTCCAAGTTTGCGAACGATCCGTTCCCGCGGGGTTGGGGCAAGACCCGATTGAAACGTGCGACCCGATAAAGCGCGCAAGCGATTGCGACCGCCCAATGCTCTGTGGAGCTTACGCATGTTGCGACAGCGGCTGATGGCAATGTCCTTCGGACCCAATGAGGTGATGCGGTGGTAGCCGGGAAGGAAGCGGATGAAATCCGACGGATGTGCATGGTGTTGTTCTGCGAATTGCAGGACATTCGTCAACGTCTCGATATCGTTCCTCTGGGCCTTCGGGATGAGGATGCTTATCGGGAGAAGGTCAAGACATACGTGAAATTGTTCGAAGATCGTATGAGTGCGGTGGAAGGGGGGCGGTCGGGTCGCGAGTTGTAGGCGACCTCGCTGCGTACTCCAGGGAGCAGAGAACGGAGCGGGCGAGACCGCCCGCGGGCGTTCAACGGCCGAAACGCGGCTGGCTGGGAAGCGGTGCGCTGGCCAGGGTGGTTGGGCATGGCCTGCGTGGCGGGTGTTCGGTTTTGAGCGTCGGGCACTCCCGCTTTACCGAAACCGCGCACCTGCCGGGCGCAGCGGCATTCAGGGGGAATGAACTCGCTGCAACACGGTGGCTTGAGGCCGTTGTCGGCTAACGCTGTCGCGCATACTCAGCTGCGCGGGCGCTGATCCGCGCGCACCGATGCGATGGCCTCGGAAAAATCGGAGGCAAAACGCAGTTGCTGCCCATCGGGATGGATGTGCATCTGTCGCAGGATAGCCAGAGGCTGAGGGCGCAGGCCGGAAAGAATCACTCGCGTGCCCTGCAATTCGCAGCGGCGCAGAAACTGTGTCAAGGCGGTGACGCCGCTGGCGTCGATGAGCGGAACCCAGCGCATGCGCAGAATGAACACCTTCGGCGGCGTGGGCAGTTGGTTGAGCGCTTCGTCCAGGCGATTGGCCACGGCGAAGAACAAGGGCCCCGAAATCTGGAAAGCTTCGACGCCGGGCGGTAGCTGCGCGCGCTGGTCGAGCTCTTCCCCGTTGCCTTCGTCGTGATCGAGCAGCGAAATGTTCGATTGCATCTCGACGACTTCGCTCATGCGGTGCATGAACAGGAAGCTTGCCAATACCAGGCCGACTTCGATGGCGACGGTCAGATCGAAAGCGACGGTGAGGGCGAAGGTCGCCAGCAGGATGGTTCTGTCGCCGATAGGGCCTTTCATCAGGTGAAGAAAACTTTCGACATCGGCCATCTGCCAGGCGACGACGACCAATAGGCCGGCGAGCGCGGCGAGCGGCACGTAGCCCATCAGGGGGGCGAGGACCAGCATGAAGATCAGCAGGAATCCGGCGTGGGCGATGCCCGCGACGGGTGTGCGGCCGCCGGCCCGGACGTTGACCGCCGTGCGCGCGATCGCGCCGGTCGCCGGCAATCCGCCGAACAGCGCGCTCCCCACATTGGCCACGCCCTGCGCGACCAACTCGCCGTTGGATCGATGACGCCCGCCAGTCATGCCGTCGGCGACCACGGCCGACAGCAAGGATTCGATGCCGGCCAGGAATGCGATCGTGAACGCGCTTGGAAACATCTCGAGCGTGCGCTCGAAAGGGATGCGTGGAATATCGAAGTCGGGCAGCGCGGCGGGTACGGCGCCGAAGCGGCGAGCGATGGTGTCCGCGGGCAGCGACAACGCCGTACTGGCGATGGTCGCGATCAGCAACGCGATCAGAAACCCCGGCCAGTTCGGGCGCCAGCGGCGCAACGCCAGCACCAGGGCGATGCAGCCGAGTGCGAGCGACGCGGGCGCCAGTTGCGCGCTGTCCAGGTGCTGGGCAAGGGCATGCATCCGCGCGAAGAACTCCGCCGGCAGCGCATCGATGCGCAGGCCGAGCAGATCCTTGATCTGGCTGAGGAAGATGCTGACGGCGATGCCCGCGGTGAAGCCCGTGACAACGGGTTGCGGGATGTATTTCATCAGCGCGCCGAGCCGCATCAAGCCGGCTGCGATCAACATCAGTCCTGCCAACAGGGTGCAGAGAATCAGCCCCTCGTAACCGAATTTCTGGATGACGGCGAAGACCACGGGAATGAACGCTGCGGTCGGGCCGCCAATCTGCACCCGCGAGCCACCGAGCAAGGAAATCAGCAGGCCGGCCACGATGGCCGTGTGCAGGCCCTTCTCCGGCGCGACGCCGGAGGCGATCGCCAGCGCCATCGCAAGCGGCAGCGCGACGATGGCGACAGTCAAGCCCGCGACGAGGTCGCGGCGAAAGTCCTCAAGGCGGTACCCATGCCGGAGGACCGTCAGCAGCTTCGGTTCGTACAGGCGCTGCAGCACGGAGAAGCGAGGCGACGGCGAGGCCATGGGCGCGGTCCGCTTGGGCTTTGGGGGGCGTTCCCGGCGACGCTATCCCTGGTCGGAGGGAGGCGACTTGAGTCGCACCCCTCGACCGGTGCCGTAGCTGGGGGTGTTTTCACCGATCAGTTCGACGCCCGCCGCATCCAAGGCGTTGACGATCTTGGTCAGGGTGTCGACCACGCCGCGAACATTGCCCGGGCTGGCCTCCATGCGCTGAATCGTAGGAAGCGATACGCCCGCCTTCTCGGCCAGGGTTTTCTGATCCATGCCCAACAGAGCCCGGGCGGCGCGAAGCTGGCTGGCCGTGATCAACGCGGTGCCCCTGCAGACGAAATGGCGGGAGGCTGAGCAGCAGGAGCGGTAGGGCAAGTCATCGTGGCCGTCGATAGAGGGGGCAAGGCGACGAATGATCGCCAATTACGTGCAGTTCGACACCCGGCTGAGGCGCATGTCATTCTTACAGCATCTATCTTGATGTGCAAAACATCTATTGATAGGCTTTGTATATCCAATCTGATCATGGCCGAGCCGTGGGCGGGCGGTGCAAGTGCGCGCCCGTTCAGCGCATGACGCATCGTTGTCAGGAGTCCTTCGCATGTCTGCGCCACTGCCCCAATTGAGCACGTTGACCTTTGTGGGCTTCCAGCTCACCGCTGCGGTTGAGATCGAACTGCAGGGCAATCTGACCTTCTTTGAGGTCTATCGGGCCATCGAGCAGGGAACCTTGTTGGACGAGGTCGCCCGAGTAGCGCCAGGGGCGTGCGACTTCAGCATTTACCCGCCAGGCGGTGAGCAGCGTGCGGGCTTGCACGAAGCGCTGCGTCGAGCCGCCGGCGGCATCGAGGGGCGCGAGCGGCGCAAGGTCGGATTGATTTCCTCTGGCGTCCATTTGGTGTTGGCTTTGATCCTGGAGGCGATTCAGCAGTGCTATTGGATCGCACCCCGGGTGAATCTGCAGGACGCTCCCGCGGTCCAGTGACGGCAAAGAGAGGACAATCGTGCGGTTGGAGCCCGATCTGGAGTTGGCGGAGTTGCCTTGGCCGATCCTGGCATTCGTGGAGGACCACTTGGCGAACGACGATCGTTCGAGCGACGCGGAACTTGCGGCGCACTTCATGGCCAACGGCTTGACGCGTGCGCAAGCGATTGACGCGCTTCGCTTTCGCCAGGCGTATCAGGACGCCTTCTTCCTGACCCACGAAACCCCCATCCGCTGCGGAGCGCGTTGCCGTCGAGCCTGACTCATCCATCCGACTGGTTGGCGCGCGGCCGCCGTTCTACGGTGCCGTTGGGTTCTCAGATTCTTTGGAGTTAAAAATGATTGTGAAAGATAGTAATGGAACGCCGCTTGCCGATGGTGATTCGGTTCTGGTGATTAAGGATCTCAAGGTCAAGGGCACCTCGGTCACGCTCAAGCGCGGGACGCTTTGCAAAAATATCCGCTTGACCGACGACGAAGATCTCATCGAGTGCAACGTCGAAAAAGTCAAGGGCCTGGTGCTGCGCACCGAATTCCTGAAGAAGGCTTAGCCCGAAGGCTTTCGCGTCAATCGCCGCAGTGACTTTTGGGAGAGGCCTGATGACAGACAACGATCGAAAGATCGCTGAGCTTCGGCGGCGGATTCCGTCGTTCCGCTGCATTGACGGTTGCCATGATTGTTGTGGGCCGGTGACGGCGTCTTCTGAGGAAATGGCGCGGCTTCCGATCAAGACGGCGGCCGAACACGAGGCTGCCCTGGCCGATTGGACCTGTCCTCACCTGGGCCCAAGCGGCTGCCAGGCCTATGAGGAGCGGCCGCTGATCTGTCGGCTGTTCGGGACGACGCCGCGCCTGGCGTGTCCGAATGGTTGTCGCCCCGAGCAAATGATCGACGAACACGTCGAGCGCGAGGTCCACGCCTTCCTCAGGCGTACCCGGCAAGTGTTGGTTTGATGCCATGATCGACCTCTCGCCCGACGAGCGCGCGGCCTTCTCGGTCTTGTTGAAGCGGCCACCGCTGTTCAAGTGGGAGCGAGACGTGCTCACCGAGTTGGCGTTGGCCAGCTTGGAAAAAAAGGGGCTGATCCTCCGCGACGGGCCGGGCTGGCGGGTGTCAGAGTTGGGGCGCCGACGAGCGGAACTTGCGCGCACACCGCGATAGTGAAGGTGCGTCGACGCGCGCGCCCCCTGGGCTGGCGAGCCGAACCCGGAGCTTCGATGTCGCTCAGCCCGGACAAAATACAGGCCCGGTACGTCGTGAAGCTGGAAAGTGCCCGGGACTATTGGCGTCTGGAGTCGTGTCCGGATCTGGACTGTTTCGAGATTCGGGAGAAACAAGCCTCCTTCGTCTTCCGGCAGCGGCCATCGAGATTGTTTCCGGCCCAAAAAATGCCGCCGAAAGCACGGGGCCGCCGAAGGAATGAGGCGGCCCCACGACAAGCTCCGTCGGGCGGGGAGGTCGAACCTCGCCGCGCCCGGGTACTCGTACTTTTACTGGATTGCCCTGCCTGAGGCTTCGTGACCCGCGGCGTTCGAGTGCTTGGCCTGCCGGCGAAGGGCGATGACCTGCCATGCGGCGCCGATCAGATAGATGAGGAAGCACAAGCCGATGATCGCGGCCAGCTTCGGATCCTCCGGTCCGCTCGCCCAAGGCCGCCCGGCCGGAAGCCGGGTCAGGGTCTCGGTGAAGCCGGGAATGAAGTGGAAGAAGAACGTCAGCGAGTAGGTCAACGTCGATACGTAGGCCGCGGCGCGGCCGAACCAGCGGTAGCGCTCGGCGCCGGCGGCCACGACCAGCGCGGCCAAGGTGAGCAGGCTCAAGGCATGCGGCGGGCCGAAGCCGCCGTGATGGAAGATGAAAAGCCCGGTCACGCAGGCGGCGACGGTCAGCCAGACGTAGCCGCGGCCGCTGCGCCAGGCCAGCGCGATGCGGCCGTGGCGAAGCAGGCAGGCCACGCCTGCGATCAACGCGAGCAAGGCCAAGGCGGTGTGGAACGCTCCGAACGGGGTGATTCCCAACATGGTCGCTACTCCTGGCTGAGCCGGGCCGCGGCGCGGCCCGGCGTGGCAAGCGGTCAGGACTTGAGGAACTCGAGCAGGTCCTGGTTGAGCCGGTCCTTGTGGGTATCGGTGATGCCGTGCGGGCCGCCCGGATAGACGATCAGCCGGTTGTTCTTGATCAGCTTGGCCGAGGCGCGGGCGGCGGCGTCGATCGGCACGACCTGGTCGTCGTCGCCGTGCACGATCAGCACCGGTACGTCGATCTTCTTCAGGTCCTCGGTGAAGTCGGTTTCGGAGAAGGCCTTGATGCAGTCGTAGGCGTTCTTGTGCCCCGCCCACATGCCCTGCATCCAGAACCAGTCGATCGCGCCCTGCGACTTCTTCGCGCCGGGTCGGTTGTAGCCGAAGAACGGGCCGGCGGCGAGATCCTTGTACAGCTGCGATCGGTCGGCGATCGAGCCGGCGCGCAGGCCGTCGAACACGTCGATCGGCAAGCCGCCCGGATTGGCGGCGGTCTTGAGCATCAGCGGCGGCACCGCCGAGATCAGGCCGGCCTTCTTCAGCCGTGCGGTGCCGTGGCGGCCGATGTAGCGCGCCACTTCGCCACCGCCGGTGGAGAAGCCGAACAGCGTCGCGCCCTTGAGATCGAGGTGCTCGATCAGCTGCGCCAGATCGTCCGCGTAGTGATCCATGTCGTTGCCGTCCCAGGGCTGGCTGGATCGGCCGTGACCGCGGCGGTCGTGGGCGATGCAGCGATAGCCGTTGGACGCCAGGAAGAGCATCTGCGCCTCCCAGCTGTCTGCGCAGAGCGGCCAGCCGTGGCTGAAGACCACAGGTTCGCCGTCGCGCGGGCCCCAGTCCTTGTAGTAGATCTGCACATCGTCTTTGGTGGTGATGGTACCCATGGTCTTGGCTCCTATGGCCGGATCGGAAGAAGGTGAGGGATCGGCCGTCGCAGCGGCCGAAGGGGCTTCGGAACTGCAGGCCGCTAGGCCCAGGCCGGCGACGGCCAGTGCGGAGCCGGCGATGAGCAGTTGGCGACGGGTTTCGTCGATACGGGGCGGATTGGGCATGGACGGCCTCGGTGAGCGGATTGCGGTGTACGGGTTGTAGCGACGAATCTGAGTCGGCACCGGCGAGAGCCCGGAATTGCGCGATCGCGCTGTGCGGCTCCGGATCGAGCGTCGGTACGTGCTGCTTCAACTCAGCCAACGTTCGCCGGCGAGGAAACCCAACGTCATCGCCAGCACGAGCAAGGCGCCTTGGAGCTTGGGCGGCGCCGGAACTGGAATATCGACCAGGCGGCAGGCTGCGCCGATCGCCAGCGCCAGGATCAGGCCGATCAAGGTAGCGGTCATGGTTTGTCGCGCTCCGCGACGTCGCGGGTCAGTCCGGTGGGACCGCCGTAGTCGTGCACGCGCATCGCCGGGCGGCGTGCGAGGAAACGGTCGGCGAGCGTGTAGCCCCCGGTCATCGCCACCACCAGCAGGGCGCCGGCCAGGGCCGGCGGCGCGGGCGAAGGGATGCCCAGCGCCCGGCACCCCAGGCCGATGCCGAAGCCCAACAGCAAGCCGGCCAACAGCTTTGGATTCATGCGAGCTCCAGCGCGAATGCGTTCGAAGAGAAGTCAGAATGCGAAGCAGGAGCAGCCCAATGCACCCCAGAAGCCGCGTTCGTCGGCCAACGGCACGGCATGCCGCGCGGCATGGCCGTGCGGATGTGCGTGGCAGGCGCCGCCGTGCGCTTGGGCGTGCGCCTGGCCCAGACCCGCTACGGCCTGGATCAACGTGCCCGGCTGGTAGCCGCCGAAGCGCCCCACCGGCGACCAGTCCGGCATCGGCGCCGGCAGTTCGGGCGCCAGCGGCGCGAACTCGCCGTCGCCGTGCACCACGCGCCCGCCGAGCACGGTCAGCAGACTGGTGATCGCCGGGATCTCGGCGTCGGCGACGCTGAAGTAGTCGGCCGACAGGACGGCGAAATCGGCGAACTGCCCCGGTATCAGCGCGCCTTTGCGGGTCTGCTCCGCAGAGAACCAGGCGCTGCCCTGGGTGTACAAGCGCAGCGCCTGCTCGCGTTCGACCAGGTTGTCGTCGCCGTACATCGCCAGCCCGCCGACGGTGCGACCGGTGCTGAGCCAGTACAGCGCGACCCATGGGTTGTAGCTGGCCACGCGGGTGGCGTCGGTGCCCGCACCGACCGGTACGCCGGCGGCGAGCATGCGCCGCACCGGCGGCGTACGCCGCAGCGCGTCCGGGCCGTAGCGTTGCAGGAAGTACTCGCCCTGGTAGGCCATGCGGTGCTGGATCGCAATGCCGCCGCCGAGCGCGCCGATGCGCTCGATGTTGCGGTCCGATATGGTTTCGGCGTGATCGATGAACCAGTTCAGTCCGCGCAGCGGAATTTCGCGATCGACCCGCTCGTAGACGTCGAGGATGCGATCGATGCTCTCGTCGTAAGTGGCATGGATGCGGAACGGCCAGCGCCTTTCGCCCAACAGGCGCACCACCCGCTCCAGATCGGGCTCCAGCTCCGCCGGCAGCTCCGGACGCGGCTCGCGGAAGTCTTCGAAGTCGGCCGCGGAAAACACCAGCATCTCGCCCGCGCCGTTGTGGCGCAGCAGGTCGTCGCCCTCGCGCGGCGCCAGCAGCGCGCTCCAACGCTCGAAATCGGCCAGTTCGCCGCCCTTGTTCTGGGTGAACAGGTTGTAGGCGATGCGCACGGTCAACTGATCGTCTGCGTGCAACTCGCGAATGATCCGATAGTCGTCGGGGTAGTTCTGGAACCCGCCGCCGGCATCGATCACCGAGGTGATGCCGAGGCGGTTGAGCTCGCGCATGAAGTGGCGAGTGGAGTTGCGCTGATACTCGATCGGCAGTTTCGGCCCTTTCGCCAACGTGGCGTAGAGGATCAGCGCATTGGGCTTGGCCAGCAGCAACCCCGTCGGATTGCCGGCCTTGTCGCGTTCGATCCGGCCGCCCGGCGGATCCAGGCTGTTTCTGTCGTAGCCGACGGCGCGCAAGGCCGCGCGGTTGAGCAGGGCGCGGTCGTACAGGTGCAGGATGAACACCGGGGTGTCGGGCGCGGCCGCGTTGATTTCCTCGAGGGTCGGCAGGCGCTTCTCGACGAACTGATGCTCGCTGAATCCGCCGACCACGCGCACCCACTGCGGCGCCGGGGTGCGTGCGGCCTGTTCGCGCAGCATCGCCATCGCATCGGCCAGGCTGCGCACGCCGTCCCAACGCAGTTCCAGGTGGTAGTTGAGCCCGCCGCGGATCAGATGGATGTGGCTGTCGTTGAGCCCGGGAATCAGGCGCCGGCCGCCGGCGTCGATGCGCTGCGTTCCCGGGCCGGCGAGCGCGGCGATCTGCGCATCGTCGCCGACAGCGAGTACACGGCCGTCGGCCACGGCCAGGGCCGTGGCCGACGGACGCTGCGGGTCGAGCGTGGTGACGCGCGCGTTGAGGACGATCAGGTCGGCCATGGCGGAGGAACCTCGCGGGGCGTGCACACCCCCGCCGCTTAGACAGCCCGCGAGCGGACCGGCCAGAGTGGCGGCGAGCAGGCGGCGGCGGGTGCGGTCGGTCATTTCGGAGGGCCGCGGCTCAGTGGCCGCCTTCGGAGGCCCCGAACAACGTCTTGGCGTACTGGATGCCGATCCCGTACGCACCGCCGTATTCGCGGGCGATGCCGGTGGTCAGATCATAGGTTTGCGCCCGTGCCCAGTCGCGCTGCAGCTCCAGGAGGTATTGCACGCTGGTCATCGGCACTGCACCGGCCTGCATCATGCGCTGCATGGCGCGCTCGTGCGCTTCGTCGGAGACGTCGCCGCTGCTGTCGGCGATGACGTAGACCTCGAAACCCTGCTCGAGGGCCGAGATCACCGGTCCGACGATGCACACGCCCGTCCACAGGCCGGCCATCACCAGCCGCGATTTGCCGCCGGCGTTGACCCGATCGGTGACCTGAGCGTCTTCCCACGCGTTCATGCTGGTGCGGTCGAGCGCCGCCACTCCGGGAAACGCGGCGGAGATCTCCGGGAACAGCGGACCGGAGAACGACTTTTCCGCGACGGTGGTCAGGATCGTATCGACCCGGAAGCCGGCGGCGGCGCGGGCGACCAGGGCGACATTGTTGCGCAGTGCGGCGATGTCGATGGAGTGGGTGGCGAACGCCATCTGCGACTGGTGGTCGATCAGGATCAGGGTGTGGTCGGTCGGGGTCAGCAGTCGCTTGCCGGGAGTCGGGGTGGCGGTGGGCATCGGAGGGGTTCCTGTGGCGAACGGGGACGGGGTGGCGCCGGGATCTTTCGGCGAATCGCCCATGTCGACGGCTGCCGGATTGCGCCGGCGGGCCTTCGCTACACGATGCAGGCAGCGCGCGCGGATGGATTGGATGCGCGTGCTGTATGCGCATCGACCCGCGATGCGACACGTCGGCGGCGGCGTGCCGCAAACCGCAGCGCCGGGTACAGCGTCGGCGTGCAGAGGCAGTCGCCGGCGGCGAAGCGCCCCGGCGACTGCCCGGTGGCCCTGCGGAACACCCGGGTGAAATGGCTCTGATCGAAGAACCCCAGGGTCGTGGCGATGCGGCTCAGGCAGGGCGCGGGCTGGCGCAGCAAGCGCTTGGCCGCTTCGATGCGCTGCAGCTTCAGGTACTGCATCGGGCTCAGGCCGGTGCGGGCGCGGAACACACGGGCGAAATGGAACCGGCTGATGCAGGCTTGCTCGGCCAGGTGTTGCAGCGAAATGGGCATGGCCAGGTGCGCGTCGACGAAGGCTTGCACGCGGGCCATCGCCGCATCGCTCAGGCCTTCGGCCGTTGCCGGCGGCGGCGCGCTGCGGCCGGGTGCGGGGAGGCGGGACTGGACGTCGGTGCGTTTCACGGCCGGCTCCTGCGGTGATCGAGGGATTGCGCGCGGCGCGAGGCCTGGCGGTCGGCGCCTATGCTCGCCACTCGCGGGCTGCGGTTGAATCCCGGATCGGGCAAGCGTCCGCTCCCTCGATCGGGGGAGGCGAGACTCACGGCCTCCGTTCCGGCAGACGCAGCACGCGCCGGCCGAACAGATGCGCATCCATCGAGTAGGCGCCCGGACCGAGCAGGCTCAACGCCAGTGCAGCCAGCGCCAGCGCCAGCGCGCCCGGCGACACGGCCCATGCGCCCAGGCACCAGCCGATGCAGATCGATGCGCCGCTCAACAGGCCCAGCCATGGCGTCAACACGCCGCCGAGCAGGCCCAGGCCGATCGCGGCGGCGAACCAGTGCAAGGTCGGGGCCGCGGTGGGCCAGTAGGCGGCCGGATCGTGCTCGTACAGGCTCAATGCCACAGCCACGCGCAATCCGACCAAGCCCAGACCCGGGAGGCCATGCGGAAAAAGGGAATAGAGACGCTGCACGCATCGAGCCTAAGCGGACCGTGCAGATTCGGCCAACCGCGGTCGGGGCAGGCGCAACTACCTCTTCCGGGGGATGGAGGGGCGCATGAATGCCGTAAATTTGTCGCCCGAAGGTTCAGCCAGGTTTACAGACGAGGGCACTGCGTGGAGTCGAGGGCCGTGCCAGCGCGAATTTTGACCGCAGTCGCGCTTATCGCCTGGCTGGTCTGCATGCCGCGCGGCGTCTCCGCCAGGCCGCGCTTCGACGCGCCGCAGTATCACCACAGCGCCTGGAGCCTGCGCGACGGCGCGCCGGCGGATATCTGGGCGATCGCCCAGGGGCGCGACGGCTATCTCTGGCTCGGCACCGGTACCGGCCTATACCGCTTCGACGGGGTCCAGTTCGAACCCTATCGCCCGTCCGGTCCCGAGTTCGCGTCCAACAACATCACCGCCTTGACCGTCGCCGGCGACGGCAGTGTGTGGATGGGGTTTCTGATCGGCGGCGTCAGCGTCGTCCGCAACGGCCGCGTGCACCACTACGGGCCGGCCGAAGGCGCGCCGACGCAGCTGATCATGGACTTGGCCGCGGACCGCGACGGCGTGGTGTGGGCCGCCGCCGCCAGCGGTCTGGCGCGATACGAGCGCGGGAGCTGGCGCAGCATCGGCGCCGAATGGGGTTATCCGGGCCCGCGTGCGGACGCGTTGTGGCTGGATGCCCGCGGTACCTTGTGGGTCACCACCGGCACCCGGCTGGTCTACCTGCCGCGCGGCGCGCGGCGTTTCCTGGACAGCGGCGAACCGGCCGGCCTGTACGCATCCCTGGCCCAGGACCTGCAAGGCCGGATCTGGATATCCGACGGCGAGCACGGCACCCGCGCGGTCGCCGCGACCCCCGCCCTGAGCGCGCGTTTGCGGCGCACGCCCACCGCTTATGCCCGGCTGGCGCGCATGCGCGTGGATCGTCATGGCGCGTTGTGGGGCACCGACCGCAGTGGCGGCGGCGTGGTCCGGACATCGGCGTTGCCGCGTTTCGGAACCGGCTACAGTCTGCGCGCGAACGACCTGGACGCCGCCATCGGCAAGCGCAACGGCTTGACGTCCGACCGTGCGGTGCCGGTGTTCGAGGACCGCGAAGGCAACGTCTGGGTCGGCACCAATCTGGGCCTGCACCGCTTTCGCTTCAACCGCATCAACGCGCTGCCCGACGAGCGCCTGAACCAGCAGAACACCTATGCCATCGGCATCGACGGCGCCTCCGGCCGCCCGCTGGTCAGCGCCGGCGAGCAGTTGTTCCGGATCGATGCCGACGATTTGGTCCCGCTGGCGCGTTCCGGCCGCGGCGAACTGTTCGATGCGATCGCGCGCGGGGACGGCGGCCGCGCCTGGATCGCGACGCGCGCGAGCCTGTGGCGCCGCGACAACGGCGCGATGACCGCCTTGCCCGCCCCCATACCCGGCGCCGGCCCGCGTCTGCTCGCGCCCGCGCCGCACTCGCAGCTGTGGGCGATCTGGGAGCCGGGCGGGCTGCAGCACTTCGACGGCGGACATTGGCGCGCCGCGGGCGCCGGCGTGCTGCGCTGGCGCGACGCGACGGTGCTGGCCGGCGCCAGCGACGGTGCGGTCTGGATCGGCTACCCGCGCAGCGAACTGGCGCGCTGGGACGGCGTCGCCCAGCGCCGCTACGGCAGCGCCGACGGTCTGCGGATCGGCGCGCTCACCGCGATCGCCGAGCTGTCGCCGGCGCCGGGCTCGGCCGCGGGCGAGCCGGACATGCTCGTCGCCGGCGAGACCGGCCTGGCGCTGATCCGCGAGGGCCGGGTGCGGTCGTTGGCGGCGGACCGTCCGCAACGGCTGACCGGCATCACCGGCATCGTCGCCGCCGCCGACGTGGCGCTGTGGCTCAACGGCATGCGCGGCCTGGTGCGGATCGAGCGCGACGAGCTCGAACGCGCCTTGGCGAAGCCGGGCCATGCGCTGCGCACCCAGCTGTTCGACGACGACGACGGGCTGCCCGGACTGGCCCAGCAGGCGGTGGTGACGCCTTCCGCGCTGGCCACAGCGGACGGACGCCTGTGGTTCGCCACCAACCAGGGCGTGGCGACCGTGGACCCGGCGCAAGTGCGCGCCAATTCGGTGGCGCCGCCGGTGACGATCCGCGGCCTGGCCGCCAACGGCCGCCGCTACCCCCCCGGTCCCCGGCTGAAACTGCCCGAGCAAGCGCGCGACCTGCAGATCGACTACGCCTCGCTGAGCCTGAGCATGCCCAGGCGCGCGCAGTTCCGCTATCGCCTGGTCGGCCTGGACGGACGCTGGCGCGACGCCGGCAACCGGCGCCAAGCCTTCTACACCAACCTACCGCCGGGGGACTACCGCTTCGAAGTGATCGCGGCCAACGAAAGCGGGCTGTGGAGCCGGCGCGCGGCGACGCAAGCCTTCTCGATCGCGCCGCGCTTCACCGAAACCTGGTGGTTCGCGATGCTGTGCGCGATGGCCGCGGCGGCGGCACTGTTCGGCGCGTACCTGCTCCGGTTGCGGCAGATTTCCGCACGGCTTCACGCACGCCTGGAAGAGCGCCACCAGGAACGCGAGCGCATCGCCCGCGAACTGCACGACACCCTGCTGCAGAGTACCCAGGGTCTGATCCTGCGCCTGCAGGGCGTCGCCAACAAAGTCCCGCACGGCGATCCGACCCGCGCAGCGATCGAGAGCGCGCTCGATCGCGCCGACGAAGTCATCGCCGAAGCCCGCGATCGCGTGCGCGACCTGCGCGCCGGCGGCGCCGGCCTGCCGCAAGGCCTGGCCGACGCCTTCGCCTATGTCGGCGCCGAG
The DNA here is from genome assembly GCF_000336385.2 of Lysobacter antibioticus HS124. Classification (GTDB taxonomy): domain Bacteria; phylum Pseudomonadota; class Gammaproteobacteria; order Xanthomonadales; family Xanthomonadaceae; genus Lysobacter; species Lysobacter firmicutimachus. The sequence goes on from NZ_HG424465.1 coordinate 34,647, forward strand.
CTGGCCGAACAGCACCCCGCCGAGTTCAAGGTGGTGGTCGAAGGCCGGCTGCCGGAGCTGGACCCCTTGCTGCGCGACGAGTTGTTCCGGATCGGCCGCGAAGCGCTCGCGAACGCCTTCCGCCATGCCCGCGCGCGGCATATCGAAGTCGAACTGGCCTGCGATCGCAAGCGCTTGCGCCTGCGGGTGCGCGACGACGGCCGCGGGATCGACGAGGCCGTCCAGCGCGCTGGCGGCCGCCCCGGGCACTGGGGCCTATCGGGCATGCGCGAACGCGCACTCGGCGTCGGCGCGCAGTTCCGGCTCTGGAGTCGCAGCGGCGGCGGCACCGAAATCGAAGTAACGCTGCCGCTGGCGGCCTGTGCGGGACGCCGCAACACCCACTGGCGGCGCTGGCTGCGGCGGATCCGCACAGCGATCCGGAGGAACCCGACCGATGCCCCCTAGACCGACCCGAATCCTGGTAGTCGACGACCATCCGCTGCTGCGCGAAGGCATCGCCAGCGTGCTGGAGAGCGAATCGGACATGCGCATCGTGGCCGAAGCGGCCAACGGCCGCGAGGCCGTCGACGCATTTCGCGGCAGCCTGCCGGACGTGGTGTTGATGGACCTGCAGATGCCGGAACTCGACGGCGTCGCCGCGATCGAAGCGATCCGCGCCGAGTTTCCGGCCGCGCGCATCATCGTGGTGACCACCTACCGGGGCGACGCGCAGGCGGTGCGCGCGCTCAAGGCCGGAGCGCAGAGCTATCTGCTCAAGAGCTCGCTGCGCAAGGAGCTGGTCGAGACCATACGCGCCACCCTGGCCGGGCGCCGCCGCATCCCGCCGGAGGTCGCGGCCGAGATCGCCGCGCATTCGGCCGACGCCGAGCTGACCTCGCGCGAACTCGACGTGCTCAAGGGCGTCGCCGGCGGCAACTCGAACAAACTCGTCGCCGCGCAGTTGAACGTGACCGAGGAAACGGTCAAGGCGCACATGAAGAGCATCCTCGCCAAGCTCGGCGCCAACGATCGCACGCACGCCGTCACCATCGCCTTGCGGCGCGGCATCCTGCAACTGTAACCACCGCAAGAAAGGAAATGCCGCAATGAGCCAAGCATCGCCTCCGGCGCCCGCCGAAGGCCCGTGGGCGCCGCTGCGCGAGCCCGACTTCCGTGCGCTGTGGCTGGCGATCCTGGCCGGCAACATAGGCACTTGGATCCACGACGTGGCCGCGGCCTGGGTCATGGCCGAAACCACCCGATCGCCGCTGATGGTGGCCGCCGTGCAGGCGGCGACGACGCTGCCCGTGGTGGTGTTGGCCGTGATCGCAGGAACCCTGGCCGACATCGTCGATCGGCGTCGCTACCTGATCGTCGCCCAACTGTGGATGTTCGCCGCGGCAACGGTCCTGGCCCTGCTCGCCCATTTCGACCGGCTCGGCCCCTGGGGCCTGGTCGCGCTGACCTTCCTGCTCGGTTGCGGAGCGGCGATGGCGATGCCCGCGCAGCAAGCGACCACACCGGAATTGGTGCCGCGCCGCCTGCTCGGACAGGCGGTCGCGCTGGGCTCGCTGAGCATGAACATCGCCCGCGCGATCGGGCCGGCGCTGGGCGGCCTGATCGTGGCGCAGGCCGGCGCGGGCTGGGCGTTCGCGATCAATGCCGTCAGCTTCCTCGGCGTGGCCGTGGTGCTGGCGCGCTGGAAGCGCAACGCCGCGACCGCGGCCTTGCCTCCGGAGCATTTCGGCGCGGCCCTGCGGGCCGGCCTGCGCTATGCGCGCCAAGCCACGGTGCTGCAGGCGGTGCTGATCAAGGCCGCCGGCTTCTTCTTCTTCGCCAGCGCGCTGACCGCGCTGCTGCCGATCGTGGTCAAGCAGGAACTGGGCGCCAGCGCCGGCACCTATGGCCTGTTGCTGGGTTGCATAGGCGCCGGCGCCATCCTGGGGGCGATCGGCTTGCCGCGCGTGCGCCGGCGGCTGGACGGCGACCGATTGGTGGCGCTGGCGACCTTCGTCTACGCCGGCTGCATGCTCGCGATGGCGCTGCTGCGCGACGTTCGCCTGCTGTATCCGCTCGCCGTCCTCAACGGGCTGGCCTGGATCAGCGTGCTGTCCTCGCTGCAGATCGCGGCCCAGATTTCGGTGCCGGCGTGGGTGCGGGCGCGCGCGTTGTCGCTGTACATCGTGGTGTTCTCCGCCGGCATGGCCGCCGGCAGCCTGGGCTGGGGAGCAATAGCCCAGCACTGGGGCAGCGATCGTGCGCTGACGATCGCAGCGGGCGGCGCAGCCGTCGCGGCGCTGGCGCTGCGGCGCTTTCGCCTCGGTGCGGCGGCGCAGCTCGACACCGCCCCCTCGGGTCATTGGCCGCAGCCGCTGCCGTTGGCCGAGATCGCGGGCGAGCGAGGTCCCGTCCTGGTCACCATCGAGTACACGGTGCGCCTGGATCGGCGCGGCGAGTTCCTCGAACTGATGGCCTCGCTGGGTCGAAGCCGCCGCCGCGACGGTGCGATCGCCTGGTCGGTAGTCGAGGACACCACGGCGCCCGGCGTGTATCTCGAGTACTTCGTCGGCAGCTCGTGGCTGGAGCACCTGCGCCTGCACGAACGCGTGACCGAGGACGAACGCAGCCTGCAGCAGCGCATCGCCGGCCTGCTGGAACCGGACTCGCGCCCGCTGGTACGCCACTTCGTGGGCGGCCCGCCCGGTGCGCCGGTGGCGCAGCCCGAGCTCGACGGCGGCCGCGCGGTCTGAACCAGCGCATCGCGGCGCCGCGATGCGGCGTCGACCTCGGCGAAGAGGTCGCGGATGCGCGCGCGGCCCGGGCGGAGTAGGGACCGGCCTGTCGCGCATCGAACGGCGGACGCCGAACGCGTTCGACGTCGCCGCGCGGGTGTTTCCGGCCCGGTCGGAGTGATAGCGTTGGGCGATCCCGGCGCCGCCCGACGACAGTATGCGCAGGATAGTGCCGGTGACGATTCCGCCCCCTCCGGATCGACCGGTCCAGCCGGCCGGCGCTGGCCGCCTGCCTGCAGACATTCGACCTTCAGAGGAACTGAGCAATGTCCGACCCCGCCAAGACGCTTTCCGACCGGCTGATCCGCAACGTTCACGAGGTTCCCCTGGAACGCTTCGTGCGCGGCTCGGCGTACGCGAGCGATCGCGTGCGGATCACCGAGGGCACGGCCGCGCGCAAGCTGGCTGCGGCTTATGACGTCGTTCCGGCGGGGATGCGGGTGTGCCCTTACCACCTGCACTACGCGCAAGAAGAGATGTTCATCATCCTAGAGGGCTCAGGCACGTTGCGCGTCGCTGGCGAAATGCTCCCGGTGAAGGCCGGCGACGTCATCTGCATCCCGCCCGGGCCGGAATATCCGCACCAGCTCATCAACACGTCAGCGCAAGACCTGAAGTACATCTCGATCGGAACCACCGACGATCCGGAGATCTGCGTCTACCCCGATTCGGGCAAGTTCATGGCCGAAGCCAATCTGGGCGGCGCGGTGCCCTTCGAAGCGATCGAGCGGGTCGGCGACGGCGTGGACTACTGGAGCGGAGAGATCTGATACGGCTGCGTGCAGTCGCGTCGAAGCCGGAAACGGCCGGAAGAGGGCGACCAAGCGCGCAAAAGGATCAGGGCGTCTACCGGTCCGGCGGACTAAAAGAGGGCGGCCGGCTGGCCGCCCTCGCCATCAGCTCAAGTTCGGCAGAACAAACGCAAAGACCGCGCCCAGCGCCGTGCAGGCAGCCGCCAGCGACCATAGCGCCACGCTGGCTCGGCGCAAGCGCCGGCATGCCGCAGACAGGCCAGGGTCCAATGGACAGGGCAACGTTCGTGCCCGCAGCAACGTCGCTCCGGACACGGCCAGCATCGTCGCTGCGAGCGCGAAGACCGCCGCCTTGTGTTCGGACAGCCATACGAGCTGCGGCACCGCCGTCGCCAGCCCGGCGAGCGCGGCCCCCGCGCCCAGCGCGACCATGACCGCGGGGAGCACGCAACACACCATGGCGCCTGCGCTGGCGATCAGGGTGAGGAGCGCCATGCCGAGATTGCGGCGTAGAGGCGTTTGCGACCGGGTCTCAGTCATCGCGCTTCGCCCTCTTGCGCAGTTCGTCGAGCGAGCGTTCGGTCCGCCGGATAGCGACTACGGTGTAGCCCGAATCCTTGAGCGCTTTGCGCAATACGGCGTCGTCGATATCGACGCCGTCCCTCAGCTTCACCGCCACCAGGCGGTTCTCCAGGCTGACGAACACCGCTTCTGTCGCGGGCAGTTTCTTCAGCGTCTTCTCGATGCCCTGGGCGCAGAAACCGCACACCAGTCCATTGACGTCCATCTCGACGGTACGGGCGGCGGCGAATGGAGACGCGATCGCCAGTGCGATCGCGATGAGCAGCTTGTATCGGTTCATGAGTTGGGTTCCTGCCGAATCAGAAATTGAACATCGCCATGGCTTGGAGCTTGCCGTCGGTCGTCGCGCCGATCTCTACCCAGGCGCCCTTCTTGAAGAAGCGAACCAGGACCGCGGTTTCGGTACCGTCGAACAGGTCTCCGGTGTAGCGGCGTCCCTGGACGACGAACCAGGTGGCCAAGGTGTCGTAGTCGTGCTCGTACGGCGCCCATCCCAGTTGCAGCGTGTCGATGCGGTGCGAGAAGCGATCGCTTTCCTGCAGGTCGGAGCGGAAGGCCGCGTAGATGCGTCGGGTTTCGTAATCGACCTGCGTGCCCACGTTGCGAGCCGATGTGTCGCCGGCGAAGTCGTTCCCGGTCGCCTGGCCGAGGCCGCCCCAGACGAAGGCGTTGGCCTGGGCGCCCGGCAGGTTCCACCGCTTGACCAGCAGGTTCGCGCGCATGTAAGCGATGTGGCGCTGCTTCGATCCGTCTTCGCTGGAAAGCTCCAGCCAGCCGCCGCCTACCGAGTACCAGTAGCGCGGCGCATAGAACAGCTGAGCTTCGTTCATGGTTCCGGCTCCGTACTCGGCCATGACGGTCGTGCCTTTGGCGAACGCGATCGGTTTGGCTGCCGCGACTAACGGCAATAGACCGAGCAGCGGAAGCGCTGCCCGGAACAAGAGGCGTTTCATGGTGAGTTCTCCGTGATCGCCGCGCACGGCGGCGTGCGGACGCAATGCGTCCGAGGTCGTTCGCTACGGAGAAATCAGGCGATCGGCGGCCTGAACGGAGTAGCGATCGGCTGCGTGGGGCGCCCGGGGACATTCCAGGACGCAGGCGCCATGTGCAGCGGAATGGCGGCCGCAAGCCGGGGGAGCTCGAGCAGGCAAGCCGTGCCCAGGCAGGCGGACAGGTCGCACGACGCCGGCGTGCAGCAGTCGCATGGTGGATCGCGAGAGTCCGCGGCTCGCATCCCTTCGCCGCAGGGGGGGGCCGCCATCGCGACGGCAGCCGGCATGGCCGCCGCTGGATGCAGGGCGGAGTCCATTGCCTGGACCGGCGCAGCGAACGACGTGGCGATCAGAGTGATGATCACCAGCCAATGCAGCGCCTGACGGGCAAGCGGACGGAACGTCATGGCCGGATTCTAGCGCTATCGATGCGTCTCTCCACGCCATTGGTCGGGGCGTCCGGTCCATTCAGCCGGCGCCGGGCGGGGTCGTTTGCCTGTTCGACGGCGGGCCTCCAGTGACCTTGGGTTCCGGCACATGCCAACATGCCCCCGTTGGACGCCGCAAAGCACCGCGGGTATCGGCCCAGCTATCTTGGGAGCGTGCCGGCCGACAGAACCCGAAAACAGAAGAGCAATGAGCATGTTCGATGACTTGAAGTTGCAAGACGAAGTGGTGACGGGGACGTGCGCTCTTCATGGCGGCGTCCTGGACGTGGAGTTCGATCTGGAGCAAGACGGCGCCGATATCGGCGACTTCGCCGAGTTGATTTCCGCTTCCGAACGCTGGATTGCGGAATTCTCGTCGGAGACGCTGAGCAAGTTGAAGGGTGCACTGGCGAAAGAACTGACCGATTCCGCCTACGAAGGCTTGGAGGAGGGCGCAACGGATCGGGACTACGCCGGTCTGGAAAAGGAGCTGACGCTGACGAAGATCCGCTTCTTTGCCGATGAGGCCGTATCGCTGGTGTTCGAGGCGAAGCGGGAATACCCCGATATGGACATCTATTGCCAGATCGATAAGGCGTTCGAGATCGAGGACGTCATGGTGGAGTAGGGGCGCTACCGCACCCGGACCCGGTTGTCGACCGCGCGGACCCCGGCGACCAGCCAGGCGGCGTCCTCGACGGCGTTGCGGGCCCGCCAATCGGCGACCTTTCCTTTCAGCACCACCTCGCCCTGCTCGTCCACTTCCACGCGCACGCGCTCCGACTCCAGGTCGGCGCGGCGGCGCATGGCGTCCTTGATCGAACGCTTTACGTCTTCGCGGCAGCTCACGCGTCGAATCTCGATCCGGTTATCGATGGACGAAACGCCCGCCAGGCGACGCAAGTCGGTTTCCACGCGGTTGCGCTGGTACTGCCAGTCCACCATGCCGGTCAACAGCACCCGCCCCTTGTCGACTACGACTTTGACCGAATCCCTCGGTAGCGTGGCGTCCCAGGCCAGCACTTCGGCGGCCCTTCTTGCGATCAGTTCGTCGTCGGGACAAGTTTCCGACGCGCAGCGAACTTCCACGTCGACGACTACGCCCCGCACTCCTCTGACCCTGGCCGCCGCGTTGGCTACGGCATACTTGTCGGCCAGGCTGTGCACATGGCCGGTCAGGCGGACGAAACGGTCTTCGACGCTGACGCCGATGCCGCTGGCGTCGACCCGCGGGTCGTAGCCCAACTCCTGCAGCACGTATCTGCGCAATTTCTCGCTGTTCATGATCGCCGCCCGAGGCCAGGGACTACAGTCGGCGCCGAGACCGGCGCCCGGTCGCTGACTTTGATCAAGCCCACCCCGTTCAGCTTCGGCCGATGCGAAGATCTCTTGATCCAAATCATGTTTCCTCTTCACCGCGGGCGTGCAATGGCTACACCCTGGACGGTATGAGGAGCGGCATCATGTACAAGAGTTTGTTGCTGCCCCTGGTCGACCGCGATGGCGACACCGACGCGCTGGACTTGGCCGTTCGCTTGGCGGCATTCCACGGCGCACAGCTGTCGGTGTTGGTCATGATCGACCTGCCGCCGCCGGTGGTCGATCCTTGGGGGCTGATGCCGGACCCGGTGACCGCGCAATCGCATGCCGATCTGCGCGAACGCCTGGCCGCCGAAACGATCGATTGGGAAGCCCGCACCGTCGAAGCGATGAGTGTGGGCGCGCCGCGTGCAGCGGCGCGAGAAAGCTTCGACTGCGATCTGGTGGTGCTCGGTGGCGCGATCGGCGATACGGTGGAGTCGACGGTTCCCCGCGAATACTTCTCCAGCCTGCTGCTGGAGGCCGGTTGCCCGGTGCTGGTGGTGCCGCCGCGCTGCGCGCCGGAAGTGCCCACCCGGTGCATCACGGTCGCCTGGCAGCCGACCCGCGAGGCGGCGCGCGCAGTCCGCGCGGCACTGCCCCTGCTTCGTGCCGCAAAGACGGTGGACGTGCTGGCCATCGACGACGGCAAGACGCCCGATGCCGAGCCTTCCGGGCGGCGGCTGATCGGCTATCTTCGCCGGCACGGCGTCGAAGCGTCTTGGGTCGCGCGTCCGGCAGGCGAAGAGACCGTCGCCACGCGAGTGCTCCAGTACGCCCGCCACAGCCGTTCGCAGCTGCTTGTCGTCGGCGGTTACGGCCATTCGCGCCTGCGCGAGTGGGCGCTCGGCGGCGTTACCCGCGAGCTGCTCATCGGCGCCGACCAGCCCGTGCTCTACGCTCATTGAGCAAGCCGGCCGCTTGAACGCCATATCGGCCGCCGCTCCGCCGTCGTTGGTCGGCCTGGGAGTCGCCCTCGGTGTCGGCCTGTTGGTCGGACTGGAGCGCGAACGCGCGCACCGCGGACGCGCCGCGCGCCAACCGGCGGGGATCCGCAGCTTCGCCCTCAGCGCGTTGATCGGCGCCACGTCGATGCAACTGGGCGATGTCGGCCTGTTGGTGGCTGGCGCGACTCTGGGCGCGCTGGTCGTCGCCGGCTATCTGAGCACACGCGAGCACGATCCGGGACTGGCCACCGAAGCGGCTTGGCTGTTGACCTTTCTTATCGGCGCGTTGGCCATGCGCGCCGCAGCGGTATCCGCCGCGCTCGGCGTGATCCTCGCAGTGCTGCTGGCCGCGCGCGAACGCCTGCACCGCTTCAGCCGGCAACGGATAGGGCGCGAGGAACTGCGCGGCCTGCTGTTGCTGGCCGCTTGCGCCTTCGTCATCCTGCCGTTGTTGCCCAATCGTGCGCTGGACCCGTGGGGCGCGGTCAACCCGCATCAGCTGTGGACTCTGGCGGTCGGCGTGATGACGATCAGCGCCGGCGGCTATCTGGCTACGCGCGTGCTCGGCGCACGGGCCGGGTTGCCGATCGCCGGCCTGGCCGGCGGTTTCGTGTCCAGCACCGCCACCATCGCGGCGATGGCCGAACGTGCCCGCGCCATGCCGGCGCAGGCGCCGTTGGCGGCCAGCGCCGCGCTGATGTCGAACATAGCGACCGTGCTGCAACTGGCTTTGGTGCTGGGGCTGATCTCGCCGGCCTTGCTCGCATGGGCGGCGCCGGCCCTGGTCGGCGCGGGCTTGGCCGCGCTGGCGGCGGCCTGGCTGGCTGCACGCGCCGCCGCAACGCTGAAGGACGAGACCGCGCCGGTCGTGGCGGGACGGCCCTACGACCTGTGGGCTGCGCTTCGAATCTCGGCGCTGCTGGCTACCGTGCTGGTGGCCGCCGCGCTTCTGCGCGCCTGGCTGGGGCCCGCAAGCCTGCCGTGGGTACTGAGCTTCGCCGGGCTGGCCGACGTGCATGCCGGAGCCGCCGCCGCGGCCCAATGGGTCGCCCAGGGCGGCGAGGCGCGCTTGGCGCATTACGGCCTGTTCGGCGCGTTCGCGGTCAACGGTGCCATGAAGTGCCTGCTCGCGCTGGCGCGCGGGGGCTCGGCATACGCATGGCGAGTGACGGCCGGCGTGTCGGCGATGCAGGCGGCTTTCGTTCTCGGCGCGGCGCTGTCGGCCTGGTGACGCATCAGCCTTTTCGCGTTCGTTCGGCGAGTTCTTCGTAGCGGCGACGGAACGCATCCAGGGACTCCTCGTCCAGTTCCTCGATGTCCATCAGCGCGTTGTTGGCTTGCTTGGTGGCGCGAATGAGTTCGTCCAGCTTGATGTGGATCGCCTCGGTGTCCCGGCTCTGAGTGTTCTGTATCAGGAACACCATCAAGAACGTGACGATGGTTGTGGCCGTGTTGATCACCAGCTGCCAGGTATCGGAGAACCCGAACAGCGGTCCGACCGCCCACCAGATGCCAATGGCCACGCCGGCCATGCCGAACGCCGCGGGCCGTCCTGCGAATCGGGCGGCGTGCTTGGCGAGACGATCGAAGGCGCGCGTCGCGGACATAAGTCGCCCTCGCCGAGTCGAGCTCGGCGCTTACAGTACGAGTTCATGAATGATCAAACTTGCGTCGCCCGGGTCGACACGGGCGCGAAACCCCAAGTGCGACGCCAGTTCGTGCATATCGGCGTTGCCGGCGAGATCCATAGAGTACATCCGGCGCAGGCCGCGGGCTCGGGCTCGTTCGGCCAGGTCTCGGACGAGTGCCGTGCCCAGGCCCTGATCCTGCCAGTCGTCGGCGACCACTACCGCGCATTCGCCGTCGACCGCGTCCGGCGACGCCATGCTGAATCGCGCCGCACCCACGATGCGTTCGGTGCCCTCGTACGATACGACCGCCACCAAGGCGGCCTCGCGCCGGGCATCTATGTTCACCAACGAATCGAGCAGCTTGTCGTCCGGCGACTTCAGCTGGGCCAGGAAGCGACGGCGGCGCGATTCATCCGACAATCCTTCGATAAAAGCGCGCTCGGCGGACCGGTCGGACGGCGCGATGTCCCGGATGCGGACGACGCGGCCGTCCCGCAGCGTTTGCGCGTGCGGCGGACCGGAGGGGCGGGAACTGTCGGAGATCTCATTCATTGCATCGGCTCCGGGATCGACAAGGCGAGCGTAGCCTCCCGCGCAGCCGTGCGATTGATCCGCGTCAAATCCGGCGCCAGTCAGTTGTGTCCCAGCTGCCGACATCGGCCCGGCCAGCGTGCCCGCGCGGGCGGCGCCCGCTGGCCGCAGCCATCGGCGAGCTATTGGCTGCTGGCCGGCTTCTGTTCGATCACGCGTTCCAGCACCAGGCTCGCGCCGGACGAGGGGGTGGCCGGCAGCTCCCGGACTTGCAAGACGTAGTCCGATCCCGGGCGGTAGTCGAATCCATGCACCTTGGCGCAGCGGCGTATCAAGCGGTTGCCCACGCGCTCCCGCACTTGGTAGTGAACGTTCTCGATGCCGACGCAATCCCGGCTTTGAACTATCTGGACCTGTTTGCCGACGCCGCTCGCGATACGCGATGCATCGTGCGCGGGAGCGCCGTCCAGCAGGATTTGCGAAAAGCAGCCGATGCCGGACAACGCAAGCGCGGCGACGGCCAGTGTTCGGATTCCCATGATCGATCTCCTGGGTACGTGGTAAAGCCCGGATCGCGACCGCCCCAACCAACGAACTCGATCGCAGCTTCCCGTGGCATTCCCGCGTACGCTCTACTTTCCGCCGCCGCTGCGGAAGATCGCAGACAGCAACCATATGCCCAGCAGCGAAGCGCCGACGAACCCCAGCAGCCCGAACAAGGGGAGCCCCAGAAAAGTCGGTCCTCCCTTGACGGTCATGGCGATCGACGAACCGACGATCAGGGCCGAAATCACCATGCTTCCGGCCAGTCGATTGGCCGAATGGGCCACCTGGCGACTGAATTCGCCGACTTCGTCGAGATCGATGCGCAGCCGCGCGTGGCCCGACTTCAAGGAGCGCATCAGCTTGCCCAGGTCGCGCGGCAGTGCGGCGATCAGGTTCGCGGCGTCCGTGATGGTGCGCGCGCCGCGTCGTGCGAGTGCGGCAGGGCCGAACTGGGCGGCGATCGCGCGGCGCAGAAACGGCCGCGCTTGGCTGGCCATGTCGAACCCCGGATCCAGCAGCCGTCCCAGTCCCTCCAAGGTCAGGCACACCTTGACCAGCATGGCCAGATCGGCCGGCAGGACGAGGCCGTGCCGGCGCAGTATCTGCATCGTATCCAGCAGCATGGCGGACAGATCGAGTTGGCCCAGCGGCACCCCGTAATAGCGATCGACGAACGCATCCACGTCGGCGGACAACAGCTCTTCGTCGATATCGGACCGTTGGGTCCAATCCAGCAAGGTTTCCGCGACCCGTTGCGCATCGCGTTCAACCAGACCGAACAGCAGGCAGACGACTTCCTCTCGCCGCTGTCTCGACAACCGTCCTACCATGCCGAAATCGATCAGCGCGATGCGGCCGCCTGGGAGAACGAGAATGTTTCCGGGGTGCGGATCGGCATGGAAGAATCCGTGTTCCAGAACCATCTTCAGCACCACCTGCGCGCCGGTGCGCGCGAGCTGCATCCGATCCGCGCCGATGGCCAGCAGCCCAGGAAGATCGGCGACCGGCACGCCATCGGCGAAGTCCTGAACATTCATGTGTTCATTGGTGTAGTCCCAATGCACCTTGGGCACCAGAATCCGATCGTCGCCGGCGAAGGCCGCGCCGACGCGATCGGCATGCCGGCATTCGGAGGCCAGATTGAGTTCGTCCGTCAAGGCCTCGGCGAACTGGCGCACCACCTCGACCGGATGGAACCGGCGCGCTTCCACGAAGCGCGCTTCGATTTTCCTGGCCGCATAGCGCAACAACCTCAAGTCGGCGGCGACGATGGGCGAAATTCCGGGGCGACGGACTTTCGCCACCACGTCCCGGCCCTGCGGCAGCTTGGCCCGATGCACTTGCGCGATCGATCCCGCCGCCAACGGCGCGGGGTCGATCCACGCGAAGACAGCTTCCGGTTCCGCCCCCAGCGCCTGTGTCATTTCGGCCCGGATGGCTTCGAACGGCACGGGGGGCACGGTGCTGTGCAGGCGGCTGAACTCGGCGATCCAATCCGGCGGGAACAGGTCCACGCGCGTCGCCAATACCTGGCCCAGCTTGACGAAGCTCGGTCCCATTTCTTCCATCGCGCGCCGGACCCGCGTATGCGCCGGCAAGTTCACCAGTTCTTCCAGGTGCCCCAGCGGCAATACTCTGCCCGCTCGGGCCAGCACCCGCACGAGCCCGAGGCGTCGGGCCAAGTCGCCGAATCCGTAACGGCTCAGGATCGCTACCAGGGTCTGCAGTCGGCCCAGGTCGTGCGCTGCTACCAAGGTGTCCCACATGGCCGGCGACTCCACTGCGCGGCGACGGCCTCGCGCGCGCCACCGCGCCGTCCGGCCGTCATCGCGGTCAGTTGAGCGCCGTGGCCCGAACCCGACTTTGATCTGGGTCAATTCATCGGCTGCGGGCGTTATCGTCCCCCAATCCGCCGCTCGTCCGTCGCCGGGCCGCCCTCTCGGCGGTGGGTTGACCCAGGTCAAGGCAGCCAGGCCGGCCCGCTAGAACCATGTCTGCCTGGGCTTGTCGCCGCGCGAGTCGCTGCGGGCTTGTCCGGCCCCGCGAGTCGGCCCCGACTCGTGCCGACGGGTCGGCAGCGGCGCATGCGGAGTTGCGCCCACGGCCAGGAAGCGCCCACCCGCCGGCTTTCCGGGCGCCGTTGGCCATCCGTGGAGCGAGCATGACGATCCCTGACGCCGCCAGCGAGCCTCCCGTCCCGCCAGGGCTATCCAGCGCGGAAGCGGCGCTGCGGCTGGAGCGCAACGGCCCCAATCGCCTGCCGCAACCGGACCGACGCAACGGCTTGCGCATCGCTCTCGGCGTGGTCCGGGAACCGATGCTCCTGTTGTTGCTGGCCGCGGCCGGGCTGTATCTGCTGCTCGGCGATCCGCGCGAGGCCTCGGTGCTGCTGGCATCGGTCGGCTTGGTGATCGGCTTGACCGTGATTCAGGAGTACAGATCCGAGCGGGCGTTGCAGGCGCTGCGAGATCTCAGCAGCCCACGCGCGCGGGTACTGCGCGACGGCGATGTGCGCGTTGTGTCGTCGCAGGAATTGGTGGTCGGCGACGTCGTCGCCGTTGCGGAAGGCGACCGGGTTCCGGCCGATGCGCGGGTACTGGACGACTACGACCTGATGCTCGACGAGTCGATGCTGACCGGGGAGTCGATGCCTGTGCGACGCCAGGCCGGCCCGGCGGCCGACGTGGAGACGAACCGGATACATGCGGGCACGCTGGTCGTGCGCGGGCATGGCATGGCCGAGGTGGTCGCCACCGGGAGCGCCACGGCAATGGGCCGCATCGGCGATCAGTTGCGTTTCCAGCGCTCTCCGCCGACGCCGATGCAACTGGAAATACGCCGCGCGGTCGTGCTGTTCGCGACGCTCGGACTGCTGGTCAGCGGATTGATGACCGGCTTGTATGTCGCGATCCATGGCGGATGGCTACAGGGCCTGCTGGCCGGCGTTACGCTGGCGATGGCCAATATCCCCGAGGAGTTTCCGGTGGTGTTGACCGTATTCCTGGCGCTGGGCGGATGGCGCATGGCGCGTCGCCGAGCGCTGGTCCGCCGGGCGCCCGCCATCGAGGCGCTGGGCTCGGTGACCATTCTGTGCACGGACAAGACCGGCACCCTGACCGAGAACCGGATGTCCCTGGCCGAGTGGGTCACCGAAGACGGAGCGGCGCCGCCGGACCGCTTGTCCTCTCCCTCGCAACACCGGCTGCTGGAGATCGCCGACCGGGCGTGCCCGGATCGGCCCTTCGACCCGATGGAGCTCGCCATCCGCGCGGCCGCGACCGGACTCGGACCATCGTCGGTTCGGGTACGGATTCACGAGTACCCGTTCGGCAAGGACTTGCTCGCGACCACGCACGTCTGGGAAGACCCGTATTCCCCTGAGCTTCTGATCGCCAGCAAGGGGGCGCCGGAGACGATCGCCGCCCTATGCCGATTGTCGCCGGAACGGACGGACGCGGTATTGCAGGCGGTCGAGCGCATGGCCGGGCGCGGCTTGCGGGTCATCGCCGTCGCCGTGGCGGCCTGGCCTCCCGGTCCGGCGGCGCTTCCAGCGACGCCGCGCGACTTCCATTTCGAATGGCTAGGGCTGCTCGGCTTCGTCGACCCGCTCCGCGGCGGGGTGGCCGATGCCATCGGCCAGGCCCGC
>NZ_HG424466.1 GCF_000336385.2 Lysobacter antibioticus HS124
GTACTGGGTCGACTGGGACGATCCGGCGCGCCCGCCGCAACCGTCCTTGAACCGGGTGAGCCTGTCCGCGCGCAGCGACGGCCACACCGAGGTGACGTTGGAGCTGGAATTCGCCAGCGCCGGCGAGCGCGAAGACGTGCAGACCCAGCAGGTGGTGCCGGGCTGGGGCGAGTGCTTCGAGCGCCTCGACGCCTATCTGGCCGAGCGCTGAGCGCGACGCGTCCGCGCGCCGGCTCGTACACTGGCCGCGGCCGCATCGCAATGCAGCGCCCGGCGGCTCGGGTGCGCGGCGTATGCATGCGGTCGCCCGACCGTCGTCCGGCCCGCGATCACGGAGGCTATCCCGCGCATGTCGTCTGCATCCGCTCCATCCGCTGCATCCGCTCCGCCCGGCGACGCCGCGCCGATCGTGTCGATCCGCGGCCTGGCCAAGACGTACGCCGGCGGTTTCCAGGCGCTCAAGCGGGTCGACCTGGACATCCGTCGCGGCGAAATCTTCGCCTTGCTGGGGCCCAACGGCGCCGGCAAGACGACGTTGATCAGCATCGTCTGCGGCATCGTCAACCCGAGCGAGGGGACGGTGCTCGCCGACGGCCACGATATCGTCCGCGATTACCGCGCCGCGCGCGCGACGATCGGGCTGGTGCCGCAGGAGCTGCACACCGACGCCTTCGAAACCGTGTGGGACACGGTCAAGTTCAGCCGCGGCCTGTTCGGCAAGGCGCCTGACGCGGCCTACTTGGAGCGCGTGCTGCGCGAGCTGTCGCTGTGGGACAAGCGCGGCGAGAAGATCATGGCCCTGTCCGGCGGCATGAAGCGGCGGGTGCTGATCGCCAAGGCGCTGTCGCACGAGCCGAGCATCCTGTTCCTCGACGAGCCCACCGCGGGCGTCGACGTCGAGTTGCGCCGCGAGATGTGGGCGATGGTGTCGCGGCTGCGCGCCAGCGGCGTCACCATCATCCTCACCACCCATTACATCGACGAGGCCGAAGAGATGGCCGACCGGGTGGGCGTCATCAACCGCGGCGAGATCGTGCTGGTCGAGGAAAAGCGCGCGCTGATGCGCAAGCTGGGCAAGAAGCAGCTGACCCTGCAACTGCAGGCGCCGTTGGCGGCGTTGCCGCCGTCGCTGGCCGAACCGGCGCTGGCCTTGTCGGCCGACGGCGGCGAGCTGACCTACACCTTCGACGCCCAGTCCGAGGAAACCGGGATCGCCGCGCTGTTGCGCCGGCTCGGCGAGCACGGCATCGATTTCAAGGACCTGCACACCACGCAGAGTTCGCTGGAGGAGATCTTCGTCAATCTGGTCAAGTCGCCGTCGGCGCAAGGCGCCTCCCGCGGCGACGCAGCGGAGGGCGCGGCATGAACTGGCACGCGATCCGGGCGATCTACTACTTCGAGATGCACCGCACCTTCCGCACCCTGATGCAGTCCATCGCCACCCCGGTGCTGTCGACCTCGCTGTACTTCATCGTGTTCGGTTCGGCGATCGGCTCGCGCATGGTCGAGATCGACGGCATCGGCTACGGCGCTTTCATCGTGCCGGGCCTGGTGATGATGGCCTTGCTGACCGAAAGCATTTCCAACGCCTCCTTCGGCATCTACCTGCCGAAGTGGTCGGGGACGATCTACGAGTTGCTGTCGGCGCCGGTGTCCTTCGTCGAAGCGGTGGCGGGCTACGTCGGCGCGGCGGCCACCAAGTCGGTGATCCTGGGCACGCTGATGCTGATCACGGCGCGGTTCTTCGTCGATTTCCAGATCGTGCATCCGCTGTGGATGACGGTTTTCCTGATCCTGACCGCGGTCACCTTCAGCCTGTTCGGCTTCATCATCGGGGTCTGGGCCGACGGCTTCGAGAAGCTGCAGATGATCCCGATGATGGTGGTGATGCCGCTGACCTTCCTGGGCGGCAGCTTCTACTCGATCGACATGCTGCCGCCGTTCTGGCGCTCGCTGTCGCTGTTCAATCCGGTGGTGTATCTGGTCAACGGTTTCCGTTGGAGCTTTTACGGCCAGTCGGATGTGGATATCCGGCTCAGCGTCGGCATGACGGCCGGGTTCCTGCTGCTGTGCCTGGCGACGGTGTGGTGGATCTTCCGCACGGGGTACAAGCTCAAGCGCTGAGGCGCGCCTCGCCCTTACCCCAGCCCCGCTCCCGTAAACGGAAGAGGGGCCTTGCCGTTGCTGAGAGGTCGGTCCTTCCCTGCGAGCGGGCCGGGGCGCAGGCGCGCACGGCGCCCAACCCTGCCGCACCCGCGCCGCGCGGAGTATGCTGCGCCGGTCCCGGCCCGGCCGCGCTGAGCGCAGTGCGGTCGTCGCGCCGGCCAGCGGGAGCCCGGGCGAATGACCGATCACCAGCAACTTCACCGTGGCCTCAGCGAGCGCCACATCCGATTGATGGCGCTCGGCGCGGCGATCGGCGTCGGCCTGTTCCTGGGCTCGGCCAATGCGATCAAGCTCGCCGGCCCCGGCATCCTGCTGGCCTACCTGCTCGGCGGCGCGGCGATCTTCATCATCATGCGCGCCCTCGGCGAGATGGCCGTGCACCACCCGGTCGCCGGCTCGTTCAGCCGCTACGCCCGCGATTATCTCGGCCCGCTGTCGGGCTATCTGACCGGCTGGAACTACTGGTTCCTGTGGCTGGTGACCTGCGTGGCCGAAATCACCGCGGTCGGCGTGTACATGCAGGTCTGGTTCCCGGGCTCGCCGCAGTGGGCCTGGGCGCTGGCGGCGCTGGTGGCGATGGGTTCGGTCAATCTGATCGCGGTCAAGGCCTACGGCGAGTTCGAGTTCTGGTTCGCGATGATCAAGGTGGTGACCATCGTGGTGATGATCCTGGCCGGGCTGGCGATGATCCTGTTCGGCTTCGGCAACCACGGCGTCGCCACCGGCATCAGCAACCTGTGGAGCCACGGCGGCTTCTTCCCCAACGGCGCGCAGGGCGTGCTGATGTCGCTGCAGATGGTGATGTTCGCCTACCTGGGCGTGGAGATGATCGGCCTGACCGCGGGCGAGGCGGCCAATCCGGCCAAGTCGATTCCGGATGCGATCAACTCGGTGTTCTGGCGGATCGTGATCTTCTACGTCGGCGCGCTGTTCGTGATCCTGTCGCTGTACCCCTGGAACGAGCTGGGCACCACCGGCAGCCCGTTCGTGATGACCTTCGAGCGCATGGGCATCCGCGAGGCGGCCGGCATCATCAACTTCGTGGTCCTGACCGCGGCGTTGTCGTCCTGCAACAGCGGCATCTTCAGCACCGGGCGCATGCTCTACAACCTGGCCCAGCAGCGGCAGGCGCCGGCGCTGTTCGCGCGGACCTCCGGCGGGGTGCCGCGCGCGGCGATCCTGGTCTCGGTGGCGGTGCTGCTGATCGGCGTGGCGCTGAACTACCTGGCGCCGGCCAAGGTGTTCGTGTGGGTGACCTCGATCGCCACCTTCGGCGCGATCTGGACCTGGGGCGTGATCCTGGTGGCGCACATGAAGTTCCGCGCCCGCCTCAGCGAGGCCGAGCGCGCCGCGCTGGCGTTCAAGGCGCCGATGTACCCGCTCGGTTCGTGGGTCGCGCTGGCTTTCCTGGCGCTGGTGATCGGGCTGATGGCCTACTTCCCCGACACCCGGGTGGCGCTGATCGTCGGCCCGGCGTTCCTGATCCTGCTGACGGTGCTGTTCTACGCGATGGGCTACCACCGCCGCGAAGCCCTGGCCTGAGCCGCGCCCGGCGGATTCGCCGCGAACGCCGTCCCGCCCGCGCGGGGCGGCGTTCGCGCTTATGACGCAGTCGGTTTTTCGTTGCCGGCCGGCACGGCACAATAGGCGTTCCGATCCGGGCCGCGCCGGGGAGCGCGCGGTCCTGACCTCATCGGACAATGCCCGGACCATGCCCGAACCACGCACCGACCTGACCGCGCTGCTGGCGCGCGCCCACACCGCCATCGCGCAAGCGCGCGATGTCGAAGCCGTGCGCTTGCTGCAACAGGTGCTCGAGCGCGATCCGGACAATCTGCACGCCGAGTACCTGCTGGCGATCCAGCACGCCCAGGTCGGCCTGTACGAGCGCGCCGAGCAGCGTCTGCGGGTGGTGCTGGGGCGGATGCCGGAGTTCGTCGTGGCCCGCTTCCAACTGGCGCAGCTGCTGCTGATGCGCGGCACCGGCGGCGAAGCGAGCCTGTGGTTGGCCCCGGTGCTGGACGCGCCGGCGCCGCTGGGCGATTACGCCCGCGCCCTGCATGTCGCCGCTGGCGGCGAAACCGCGCGCGCCTGCCGCCTGATCGAGGCCGCCCAGCGCCTGCCGCAACCGATTCCCGAACTGGCCGCCGACATGCGCCGCCTGCTGGCGCAATGGCGAACGGCCGCCGCCTGAGCGGGCCGGCGAACCCCGCTGCGGTCGCTTAAACCCGCAGATTCACCGCGATCGTCGCCACCGCAGCGACCCCGATCAGCACGAAGTGCATGGTCTGCAGATTGTCCTGGCGGATGTAGTAGGCGAACCAGCTGCCGCCGAGCAGCATCAGCAAGCTGGTGGCCATCAACGCGGTCAGCGCGAGCGTCGCCAACGCGACGGGCTCGGCGCTGGCGCCGGCGTATCCGAACGCCGCGGCCCACAGCAGCGCCGCGCTGACCGCTTCGGCGATCAACACCAGGGCGAACACCGCGCGGTGCCAGTGCGCCGCCTCGACCCGGCGTCGCTGCAGCGGGGTCTGGATCGCCGGGGCTTGGTCCAGCGGCGCCATGCGCATGATCTGGCCGATGGCGAACACGCCGTTGCGGAACGCGACGAGGTTGTTGAACGCGACCAGGCTCAACCAGGCGGCGAGGCCGGCGAGCAGGACGAACTTGAAGGCGATCAGGCTGAAAGCGGGGGACATGGCGGCTCCTGGAGTTCGGCGCGCCCGCGGTGGTGCGGGCGTTTGCTGATTCGACGATCCAGGACGGCGATTTTGGACATCGGCCGCCGAGAAAATCCGCGGCCGGAAATGCCGATTGCAGGCGTGCCGGCGGCAGGCGTGCCAGCGGCAGGCAGGCCAGTAGGAGGCATGCCAGCGGGTGGGGCGCCGGCCCCGCCCGCGAAGGCGGCGCAGCGGCCGCGATTACTCGGCGTCGGAAGCCGCGGTCAGGTAGTAGGCCTCGACCTGGCCCTTGTGTTTCATCGTCATCGGATTGCCGCGGCGATCGAGCGACTTGCCGACCGGCAGGCGCACCCAGCCTTCGCTGATGCAGTATTCCTCGACATTGGTCTTCTCCGCGCCGTTGAAGCGGATGCCGATGCCGCGTTCGAGCACGGCCGGGTCGTGGAACGGGCTGCGCGGGTCGTTGGAGAGGCGGTCGGGCGGGGTGTCGGTCATGCGAAAGGCTCGGTTCGGTTGGGCTTGCGGATGCTGCGGGCTGAGGATCAGCCGGACGGCGTGCCGGCACGGCCGGCGGCGGTCAGGATACGCGCGTGGCCGTCACCGGCCCAGTCCCGCGGTCGGGGAGGGAGGGGTAAGCTTCGTTTGCCCTCTGCGTCCCTGGCGATGTCGCGATGAATCCACTGTGGACTTACCTGCTGGGTGCCGGCCTGTTCGGCGCGGGCCTGTCCGCGGCTGGCCCGGCCGCCGTCGGCCCGACCGTTGCCGCGGCGGGGGCGGCGGCCGCGGAACAGGACGCCGTTCGGCCTGGCGCCGTGCCTGCGCAGCAGGGCGGCCGCTTCCGCGTCGCCGGTTTCGGCCGGGTCGCGTTCGAGCCGGATCTGTTCGGATTCGCCTTCGTCGTGGTCAGCGAAGCGGCCGAGCCGGGCGTGGCGCGGCTGCGGCACGAGCAGGCCGTGGCGCTGGCGCGCGATGCGATCGCGGCGCAGCGCGCCGAGCTGGACGAAACCGCGGCCGACGCGCCGGGCCTGCAGCGGCGCGACGACGCGCCGGCGACGCGTTATCGCTACCAGACCCGGTTCGCACTGCGCTTGCGCAGCCGCGAGGCCTTGATGCGTTTGCAGCAGCGTTTGGCCGAGCTGGGCATCGACGGGCTCGATCAGGTCCAGCCGCTGTCGCAGCGCCTGCCCGAGTACGCCAACCAGGCGCGCCGGCTGGCGCTGCAAGACGCGCAGCGCAAGGCCGAGACGCTGGCGGCCGCTGCGGGCTGGCGCCTGCTCGGGCCGGTCGCGGTGCGGATCGAAGACGACCGCCCGTGGTGGACGCCGCAACCGCCGACCGCACGTCAGTACGGCGCCCGCGCCTACAACTACGCTGCCGACGCACCCGTGCGCGGCAGCGAAACGACCGCGCAAGTCGAGGTCGAGTACGCCTACGCGCGCTAGCCGGCGCCGGGCGATGCGGCCGCCGGCACCGGCGCGTGTTGCCGTTTCGGTGCTGCGAACCCCTTGCCGCGCAATCGTCTGCGCCGCCCGAGAGCGGCGCGTGTAAATCCGTGCGCCGCGCCGACGCTGCATGCGCGGCACACGGCATGGCGATCCGGCCGGCCTTGGTGCAGGATCGGACCTCGCGCCGTTACGCCGGAACTTCTATGAACCTGCGATCCGTCCTGCTTGCCTGGAGTCTGACGATGAGTGTTGCCGCCACGCCCGCCGCCGCCGCCGCCCACGATCGTGCGACCGAGCTGCTGATCGGTTGCTATACCGGCCCGCAGTGTCGCGGCATCGCGCGCCATCGCTTCGATTCGGTCCAGGGGCGGATCGATCCGCAGCCCTTGGAAGTGATCGAAACCGACAATCCGTCCTGGCTTACGTTTTCCGCCGACGGCCGGCATTTGTTCGCGCTCAACGAGAACGGGCCGGCGTCGGCCGATCCGGTCGGTCGCGCCAGCAGTTACCTCCTGGCCCGCGGCAACGCGCGGTCGCAGCGCCTGTCGCAGGCCAATACGCTCGGCGACGAGCCCGCTCATGCGAGCGCCAGCGCCGATGGCAAGTACTTGTTCGTCGCCAATTACGCGGTCGCGGCCGCGCCCGGCGGCACGCTGGCGGTGCTGCCGGTCGACGGCGAAGGACGCTTGCAGCCGGCGGTGCAGGTGATGACCCATCTGGCCAGCGGTGCCGACCCCGAGCGACAGGCCTCGACCCACGTGCACGCGGCGGTGCCGACCCCGGACGGCCGCTATCTGCTCGCTGCCGATCTGGGGGCGGACAAGGTCTATGTCTATCGCTACGACCCGGCACGCAGCGCCGAGCGGCCGCTGCGCGCGGCGGAGACGCCGCATCTGGCGTTGCCGCCCGGCAGCGGGCCGCGCCATCTGTTGTTCGACGCTTCGGGGCGGCGCGCCTATCTGAGCCTGGAGATGAGCGGCGAGGTCGTCGTGCTGGAACGCGACGAGGATCGCTTGCGCATCGTGCAGACGCTGGCCCTGGACCCGGGCCGGCGCGAGGGCAATGCCGCCGCCGCGCTGCATTTGTCGGCCGACGGTCGTTTTCTGTATGCGAGCAATCGCGGCGAGGACAACCACATCGCCGTCTACGCGGTCGAGGCCGGCAGCGGCCGGCTCAGTCCGCTGCAACGCCGCAGCAGCGAAGGCCGCGGCCCGCGCGAATTCGCCCTGACGCCGGACGGGCGTCATCTGGTCGTGGCGAACCAGCACAGCGGTTCGCTGGTGGTGATCGCGCGCGACCCCGACAGCGGCCTGCTCGGCGCCACCTTGCAAACGCTGCCGGCGTTCGCGCCTTCGGACGTGAAGTTTGTGCCTTAGGGGGGGTTGGGGATTAGGGATTCGGGAGCGGGGAATGGGGCTGAGGGAGGTCGTTTTTGTGTTCCTCCCTTGGAAAAGAGGGGCTGGTAGGTGAGTTGCGTTGGAAGGCGTGTGTTTTTTGATGCGAAGCGCTTGCAACGACATCACGCTTTCAACATGCGATCCCAAATCCCAAATCCCAAATCCCAAATCCCAAATCCCAAATCCCACCCCAGTGCCAAAGTCTCGTTTCGACGCATCGACGGCGACGCAATGTGGCTCCGTTCGCGAAACGGGGCGTCCGGGGCTTGGTCGCTGCGCGTGCATCGCCGACACTGCCGGCCCCCAAGTCGCGAGCTCGGCATGCAGCGCCGCCCGCCGCCGGGGAGCGACCGGCGCTCGTCGTCTTCCGCCCGGCCTTCCATCGTTGCCACCGTCGCGCCGGTCCGTCCGGGCCGTCGCGACGTGCCGCTGATGAGCGGCGTTGAGTCGCCGTCCGTCGGTTCCGCGCCGGTCGGCGCCGCTGCGCGCGTGGTCGCGGCGCTGCTGGCGTTGGTCTGCGCCAGCACCGCGCTGTGGGGCACGGCCAATCTGCTCGTCACCGCCGTGACCGGTGTGGTGCGCCAGCGCCGCGCTGCGTTCGCGTTCGCCGAACAGCCGCTGCGCTTCGTCCTGGAAGTCGGCGCGCAGGCGCTGGTGTCGTTGCTGTGCGCGGGGATCGCCTGCGCCGCGGTGCGCATCGCGCTCGGTCGCGATGGGCGCCGGGTTTCGCCCGCGGCGGCGCGACGGCGGTGGCGGCGTCCCCGCTTTGCGATCCTGGGCCGGCGCGCCCGCAAGGCCCGCCGCGCGCGCTAGCGATGCGCACGTTGCGTCCGCGCGCCGCGTGCGGGGCGGGCGCCGATGTCGATCGTCAGCGCGGATACGACCAGGCCCGGCATGGCCGGGCCTGGCTGCGCCGCGCATGCCGCTGGCCGACGTCCGTCAGCCGGCGTCCTTGAGCCGGATCGTGCCCGGTACCGCGCGGTTGCCCTGCTCGAACACCATCGCCAGCAGGTCCTCGGGGATCTGGCTGGTATGGAAGTCGTTGCTCAACACCGCGAACACTTCGTCCGAGGTCTTGGCCACGGCCAGGTGCTCGGCGACGTTGGTGTTCCACGGCGTGACCCGGCCCGAATCCAGGTCGGCCAGATGCTCCTTGCCGCCGACCGAGCCGACGTGGGCGCGGCTGCGGTCGCGCAGCTCCATCAGTTCGGCGCTGGTGAACTCCAGTTGCACGTGCTGTTCGCCGTCGAAGTCCTTGTTGACCTGGTCGGGCCGGTAGGCGGCGTTGAGGTAGGAGGTGAGGATCGGGTTGAAATCGCTCAGCACGATCTTCCACTCGGTCTTGCTGTCGATCGGCTTGCCGTCGCGACCGACTTGGAACTGCACGTCGCTGGTCATGCCGTCGGCCGAGGTGTAGGTGTTCTGCTGATCGATCGTGCCGTCCTGCCAGACGTTGCGGGTGATGGTCAGCTGGCTGTTGCCGCCGGCCTGCCACGACAGCGGGCCCAGGTCGATGCCCAGGCGGGTGGCGTGTTCGGCGTTGAGCACCTCGCTGGTGCCCGAACGCTGCACGCCGGGCGGGTTCCAGTCCGGCACGCGGCCGCCGTTCATGAAGTTCTGGTAAGCCTGCTGGCCTTCCGGCGTGGCCAGGTCGATGCGCGCGGTGCTCAGCGAGCGGTTTTCCATGCTGGTGTCGACGCTGAGCCCGATCGCCGCAGTGCCGGCGCGGCCGAGGCCGAAGAAGGTCGCGTTCTCCACGGTCTGGATCGGGCCGGCATACACCTCGACCACCGAGCCTTCTAGCTTGCGCACGCCGAAGCCGGCGCCGTCGAGTTCGGTGTGGTTGCCGGCCAGGGTGAAGGCCTTGTAGTTCACCGCGAAATCCGAGCCCTGCAGGTCCTGGCCGCGCATCAGCACCGAGGTGCCGGTGGGCATGTTGAGCGGGTCCAGCGGGTTGGGCATGCCGCTCATGTCGCCGCCGGCGAGCTTGGTCCCCTGTTGCGTGGTCACCGTGGCTTCGTAGCTCAGGCGAGTGCCTTCGAACTCGGTGTAGTGGCCGGAAATCGGCAGGCCCTTGACCACGTTCTTCAGCAGCGGCGAGCCTTCGATCAGCTCCTTGGCCTCGGGCGACACCTGGCGCAGCAAGGTCGCGGCCCGGTAGAGCTTGTTCAGCGGCGTCTTGCCGACGTCGACGCCGGCCTCGCTCTGCAACTGCACCGAGGTCTTGAACTGCTGGGTTTCCTGGAAGTCGACGCCGGTCTGCACGTCGGACAGCTCGACCTTGCCTTCGAAGCTGAAGCCCGCTTCGGCGCGCACCGGAATGAACGACGGCGTGCCGATGCCGCCGAGCGGCGCGTTGTAGGTGACCTGGGTGCCGGGGTTGATCGCATAGGCGAGCAGGTCCTGCGGCATCGCGCCGAGCAGTTCGTAACCGGCCGCGATCTGCTGCGGAGTCGGGTTCGGCGGCAGCTCGACGCCGAAGTTCTTCAGCGCAGTGCGCGCGGTATCGATCGGCAGGTTGGTGACCGCTTCGGGATTGGTCCGGGTCGAAGGATCGTTGCGCAGGTAGGCCGGCACTTCGGTCGGCTTGTCGGTGGCCTCGCCGACGATGCGCTTGAGTTCCTTGACGTAGGGGTTGTCGTTGAACGCGTCGCGCGCCTCGCCGTATTCGTAGCTCGCGGTGGCGCCGTTGAGGCCGCTGTCGCGGTAGTCCTCCCACTTCGGCTCGAAGCGGTCCAGCGCCGCCTGCGCTTCCTCGCGCCGGGTGGTGGTGAACTGGGTCACTCGCGGCTGGTAGATCGACTGGTACACCGGCGCGGGCATGCCGTTGAGGTCGTCGGTCTTGGGCAAGGGCAGGTCGTTGATCGAGGCCACCGCCTGCTCCGGCGTCTTCGCCTCGGCCGGCTTCAGCGCCGGCGGCGTCTCGGCGCCGGGCGCGCTGGCCGGCGCCGCGGGCTCGCTCTGCACGGCCTCCTGGCGCGCGACCGAGTCGCGGATCGCCTGCTGGTCTTCCGGCGGCAGGCGATTGAACGTCTGCCAGCTGACGCCGCCGATTCCTCCACTCATGTCTTTCTCCCCAAGTCGCTACGGCAACGGATGTGCCTAAACCGCGACACGCTATCCAATGTCACAAATCGGCAACATTAGGGTTTACCCCAGGTGCGCCGGCGGTGGCGCACGACGCGTTCGCGCATTTCGCCGGGGCGCGCTTGCGGCGCTGCATCGCGTCCATACCGCCAAGGCGGTCGGCGTTCTGCCGCCTTCCGCCGCCGCGCTCAATTCACGAGTGATCGCAGTCGCGGAACGCGACTTTGCTACCGCACGACCCATCGCGCAGCACTTGCCGGTCAGGCAAATGCAGTACAAGGGCGGCGCGGGAATTTTTAATTCTCTTGGGGATAAATATCATGAACGAATATTCCGGTGTCCGTTCCGCTGCCGTGCGGCACCCGCTCCGCTCCACCCTCGTCCTGGCCATGGCCGGCCTGATCGCGGCCGTGGCCGCGCCGGTCCTGGCCCAGTCGCGGCCGCCGGCCGCGGCCGAAGACCGCGCCCTGGCGCAACGCCTGCAGGTCGAAGAATCCCTGGCGCGGGTCGACCGCGCCCTGTACGCGAACTACTTCCGCCAAGCCTATGCGCGCTATCCCTCGATTCCGCGCGGCACCCTGGAGTCGGTGGCCTATGTGATGAGCCGCTGGCAGCACCTGCAGCCGGAGGCGGCCGGCTACGGCGAGCAGCACCAGCACATGCCGCGGTCCTACGGCGTGATGGGTCTGTACCGAGGCGAAGGCTTCGCCGATCAAGTCGGCGAGGGCGCGCGCCTGCTCGGCGTGCCGGCCGCGCGCGTGCAGCGCGACCCGTCGACCAACATCCTCGCCGCGGCCGCGCTGATCGACCGCGAGCTGCGCGCCGACGGCCTGCGCGCCGATGCGCCGGTCGAGGCCACCCGCGCGGCGCTGGAACGCTACGCCGGCTTCGCCCGCAGCGGCGCCGCGGCCAAGAGCGCGATCCAGGACCATGCGCGTTCCAGCTTCGCCTTCGACGTGCTGCTGGCGCAGGACAAGGGCGTCAACGATCGCGGCATCGTCGTGCCGGCGCGCGCGGTCGCCTGGGAGCGCGCCTTCGACGCGCGCAAGTTGGTCCAGCTGCGCGCGCCGTTCGTGCGCCTGGACGTGGCCAACGACAAAGTCGAGGCAGTGGGCGCTGCCGCATCGGGCTATGCGATCGACCCGCGCAGCGAAACCCTGACCGCGCCGGCGGCGGCCAACTTCGATACCAAGAGCACCGACTACGGCCCGGCGCTGTGGGTGGCCTCGCCCTATCACTCCACCCGCACGTCCTACGATTCGGTCACCATCCACACGATGCAGGGCTATTACGCCGGCAGCATCTCCTGGTTCCAGAACAATCCCAACAGCGTCAGCGCGCACTACCTGATCCGCAGCTCCGACGGCCAGATCACCCAGATGGTGCGCGAGAGCCGCGCCGCCCACCATGTGGGCGTGCACAACAAGACCACCCTGGGCATCGAGCACGAAGGCTTCATCAACAACGCCAGCTGGTACACCGCGGCGATGTACAACGCCTCGGCCGCGCTGACCCGGCATTTCTGCGCGACCTACAGCGCGATCAGCTGCGCCAGCGCCTACAAGGGCCCGGCCGGCAGCGGCATCAACGTGCTGCCGGCCAGCGTGAAGGTGAAGGGCCATCAGCATTACAGCAGCCAGACCCACACCGACCCGGGCATCAACTGGGATTGGGCGCGTTACTACAACCTGCTCAATCCGGGCAGCGGCACCGGCAACGTGATCGACAGCTTCGAGAGCTCGGTCGGCCACTTCGACACCGCGCCGGCGTATTCGGGCAGCACCACCGGCATCTCCTCGGCCTCGCTGGCCGAGCGCAACTGCACCACGCGCAAGAACGGCGAATGCTCGCTGCGGGTGCTGCTGAAGGACGACACTGCGACCGCGTCGGACTGGGCGGTGCGCCTGCTCTCGGCCAGCGGCACGCCGGCCAGCAACGCCGCGCTCAACCGCGCCAACGGCAAGGTCGGGTTCTGGGTCTACACCGGCGCCACCGGCCTGAGCGCGGCGCTCGGCGTCGACGACAGCGACGGCACCGAGCGTTCGGTCGGTCGCGCGATTCCGGCCAATGCCTGGACTTACCTGGAGTGGCGCCTGGACGACGCCGCGCAATGGGACGCCTGGGTCGGCGGCGCCGACGGCGCGATCACCGCCTCGACGGTGAAGCTGGATGCGGTGTGGTTCTACCGCGACCAGACCGCGTACGACGTCAACGTCTATCTGGACGACGTCCAGGTCAAGTACTGATCGGCGCGTCGCGCAGGCCGGCTTCCCGCACCCGGCCTGCGCGCGCCCGGTCGCCTCGGCGCCCGGCGTTCCGTCGGGCGTCGTCTCCCGTTGAACGTTCACGCCGCGCCGTCACGGCGCACAGGGGAATCCATGCCCGATACTCCGCACCGCGGCCCGCCGCGCGCATCCGCGCGCCGCGTGCCGGTCTGGCCGGCGCCGCTGGCCTTGCTGCTGGCCGGCGCGGTCTTCGCGCAATGGCTGGCGCGCCCGGCCGCACCGCCGGCCGCGCCGACCCGCGCGTCCGGCCTCGCCGCCGACCCCGCGGCGTCGCGCCGACCGCTCGATATCCGCGTCCGCGATGCGGTCACCGGTCGCGCATTGCCCGCGCAGCTGCAACTGCAGCGCGACGGCGCGCGCGCGCTCGAATTGAACGCCGGTGCGCAAGGCGGCCGGGTCGCGAGCCTGGCCGCGGGCGATTACCGGCTGACTGTCGCCGCGCCCGGCTACGAGCCGCTGACCCTGCCGTTGCACGTCGACGCCGCGCCGAGCCTGCCGATCACGGTCTGGCTGTCGCCGTCGGCGCCGTCCGAGGCCCTGGACCTGCTGGCCTTGAAGGCCGCGGCCTGCGCCGACTGCGCGGTGTTCAGCGGTCACGTCTACGATCGCGGCGACGGCGCGCCGGTGGCCGGCGCGCGCGTGCGCAGCAGCCAGGGCGAGCAGGCCCTGACCGACGCGGCCGGCTACTTCGAACTGCAAGCGCGCTTGCCGCGTGCGCAGGCCGCCGATCGCGAGGCCTTGCCGGCGGACATCGAACTGCGCGTCGCCGGCGCCGGCTATCGCAGCCAGCGCCTGAGCGGCCTGCCCCTGCTCAACGACAGCCGCCATCTGATCGTCGATCTCGAACCCGGCGTCGGCGTCGCGGTGGTCGACCGCCGCCACGTGCAGGCGCGCGCGCGCGAACGCGCCGACCGGCAGCGGCCGGTGTCGGCGGCGGATCGGGCGCAGATCGACGCCGTCGCTGCAGCCCAGGCCGATGCGGCGCTGGACCCGGCGCGGCCGGCTTCGCGCGCCCTGGCCGAACGCTTGGCGGCGCAGGCGGCCAGCGTGCCGGTGCCGAGCAGCATCCGGGTCGGCACCAACTGCTCGGGCCGCTCCTGCAGCAGCGTGTCGGTGTACGCGTTCGAGGACTATGTGGGCCGCGGCCTCGACGAAGAATGGATCCCGTCCTGGGACGCCGACTCGCTGGCCGCCGGCGCGGTCGCCTACCGCAGTTACGCGGCCTATTACGTCGCCCATCCGGTCAACAGCCGTTATGACATCTGTGCCAGCACCGCTTGTCAGGCGTTCAACGCCGACAGCGTCTCGGCCACGGTCGCCGCGGCCACGGCCACCCGCGGCGTGCTGCTGACCCGCGACGGCCGCACCGCCGCTTTCAGCGAGTACTCGGCCGAGAACAATGCCTGGGACGATCCCTCCGACGGTCTGTCCTGCGTCAACAACGACCTCAGCTGCGGCAACGGCCGCAACGGCTCGCCGCGCAACAACTGGCCCTGCCTCAGCGACGAAGTCGGCCGCAACCGCGGCTGCTTCGGCCACGGCCGCGGCATGAGCCAGTGGGGCACCCAGCGCTGGGCCGCCAACCAGGGCCGCGACTGGCGCTGGATCGCCAATCACTACTTCAACGGCAACAACCAGCCCGGCGGCATGCGCAACGCCTTCCTCGCCAACGACGGTGGGGTCAGCGGCGGCACCGTGCTGATGGACGGGTTCGAGAACGGCGTCGGCCGCTTCGCCAGCGCACCGACCCTGTCCGGCAGCACCGTCGGCATCTCGACCGCCTCGCTGGCCCAGCAGGACTGCGCCACCCGCAAGAGCGGCAACTGCTCGTTGCGCGTGCTGCTGAAAGACGACCCGGCGGTGAGCGCGGCCTGGGCGGTGCGGCTGCTGTCCGGCGGCGGCACCCCGGCCAACAACCTGGAACTGGTGACCGCGCGCGGCCGGGTCGGGTTCTGGGTCTACACCGGCGCCAGCGGCATGACCGCCTCGCTCAGCATCGACGACAGCGACGGCACCGAGCGCGCGGTCGCGCGCGCGATCCCGAGCGGGCAGTGGACCTGGCTGGAGTGGGCGCTGGACGACCCGGCGCAGTGGAACGCCTGGGCCGGCGCCAGCAACGGCAGCATCGACGCCGCCAGCGTGCGCCTGGATGCGGTGTGGTTCCTGCGCGAACAGACCCGCTACGACGTGAACCTCTATCTGGACGACGTGCAGATCGTCCATTGATTTCCCCCCGCGTCGCGCCGTGGGCAACGGCGCGACCTCACCTGGAGCATCAAGCCATGCCTCGTTCCCTCCGTACCCGAACCGCCGCCGCGCTGTTCGCCTTCGCCGCCCTGTTCGGCTCCGCGGCGCAGGCTGCACCGAACTTCCAGATGCCGTTCCCGTGCGGCCAAGTCTGGTCGGGCCAGACCCGCACCAACCACAACCCGGTCAACTCGGTCGACTTCAACCGCGCCAACGACGAGGGCGACACCGTGGTCGCCGCCGCCGCCGGCACGGTCACGGTCGTGCGCAACCTGGGCAGCACCAGCTACGGCAAGTACGTGGTCGTCGACCACGGCGGCGGCTGGACCACGCTGTACGCGCACCTGAACTCGTTCTCGGTCTCGGTCGGCCAGAACGTGGCGATGGGCCGGCAGATCGGCACCGTCGGCAACACCGGCGGCTCCACCGGCGCCCACCTGCACTTCGAAGAACGCCTCAACGGCAGCGCGCAGAAGATCAAGTTCAACGGCAGCCAGATCCTGTACTTCGGCAGCAACGACTACACCAGCCGCAACTCCTGCGGCAGCAGCGGCGGCGCCAACGGCCAGGTCAACACCAGCGGCACCCCGCTCAACGTGCGCTCGGGCCCGGGCACTTCGTACTCGATCGTCGGCAGCCTCGCCGACGGCGCCAGCGTGACCATCCAGTGCCAGACCACCGGCAGCTCGGTCACCGGCACGTACGGCACCAGCAACATCTGGAACCGGATCGGCAGCGGTCGATTCATTCCGGACGCCTACACCTACACCGGCTCGGACGGCCGCGTCGCGCCGCCGTGCTGATCGGCTGAGTCCTGCGTTTTCGCCGGCCGTTCCGCGCGTCCGGCGTACGCTGCGGCGTCCCCCCGACGCCGCAGCGTATTCTTTTGCCCGATGCCCCGCGTTCCTCGCTGCGTCGACTGCCAATCCCCAATCTCCCAATCTCCCAATCCCCGCCGCAACATGAAACCTGCCGCCGTCCTGTTGATCGCACTGGCCTCGGCCGCGCTCGGCGCCGCGCTGGGCGGCGCCTACGTGGCGCGGCGCGAGGTCGGTGCGGCGCCCGCGGCGCCGGAAAACCCCGCGGCGGCCGCGCCGAGGGCGACGGCGCCCGCGCACGATGCGTCCGCATCGCCGCCGGACTACGTTTCGATCGGCAGCGAGCGGGTCAGTTTCGAATCCTTGCGCCGCCGCGCCGCGTCCGACCCGGCCTTCCTGCGCGGCCTGATGGAGCGCTACCGCAATCAGACCGATCCGGTCGCGCGCGGCGAACTGCTGGCCCTGCTCAACGCCGTGTCCGGCGACGAGGTGCTGCGCCTGGCCGTGTCGTTGACGGCGAGCACCCGCGCCGAAGACGAACGCGACGGCCTGGCCTTGCTCGCCGCCTACCCGATGGACCGCGCCGAAGTGCGCGAGACCGTGCTGGCCAAGCTCGGCCAGGGCGGCGACCCGCAGCGCATGGGCGAACTGGTGGCGATGCTGACCCCGGCGACCATGCCCAGCGAGGACGCCGCGCCGGTGATCGCCGAACTGGCCGTGCTGGCGCGCCATTCCGATCCGTCCCTGCGTGCGCAGGCGGTGCTGCAACTGGCGCAGTGGGACGACGGCGAGCAGACCGAAGACCTGCTGCACCGCGCGATCCTGGACCCCTCGCCGGACGTTCGGGCCAAGGCCATCGCCGGCGTCCAGGGCTCGCGCATCCGCAGCGACCGGCTCAAGGAAGCGCTGTTGGCGATCGCGGCCGATCCGGGCTCGAGCGCCGCCGACCGCGGCGCGGCGACTTTCGCTTTGCAGCAGTTCCGTCTCAACCGCGCCGAGTACGGCATCTGGCGCCGCGCCCAGGCCCAGGCCGATGCCGACAGCGGCGAGGGCGGTTGAGCCGCGCGCTCAGCTGCGCGTGGCCGGCGCCAGCCGCTGCACCCAATGCTCGCCGAATGCGGTCAGCAATTGATCCATATGCCGCGGGTCGCGCCGGTCGAACACATACTCGCCGCAGGCGCCGGCGTGCAGCGGGCGCTGTTCGACGTCGAAGCCGGCGCCGGCTTCGAAGCGGTGTTCATCGCCCACCACCGCACGGGCGCGGATCGTGCCCAAGGCCTCCAGCGCATCGTCGTGGCGCTCGCCGTGGATCAGGCCGCGCGCGGCGACGTCGCCGCCGGCGAGGATCCGGCCGCTGCTGTCGATATGGCCGGCGCGCACGTGGCCGGTCACGACGATGCGCGAGGCTGGCCCGGCGTCGCGCAGTACGCCGTGGACGCTGAGGTTGCCGGCCACGACCAGGGCCGCGCGGACCGACAAGTCGCCTTCGACTTCCAGGTCGCCGACCAGGGCGCGGGGAGCGCCGTCGTCGAGTCGGGCGCCGGCGCTGCGTACCGTGCGCGCCGGCGCCAGGCGTCGGGCCAGGTGGGCCGCGCCGAACAAGGTGCCGCAATGGCACGGGGACAGGCGCCGGACCAGGGCGGCGAAGCTGCCGCACTCGACCGCGGCGGCCTCGATCGCGACGAAGTCGGGCGCCGGCGACACCGGCAGGGGCGGGGCGCCGGCCCGGGCCGCGGCGAAATCGGCCGCAGTCGGGGGCGCCAGGCGGGTGTCCAGTTCGTGCAACGGCATCGGATCGTCCCTGGCTAATGGGCCAGGAAGTATGAACAGCGTTCAGTTGGGAAACCTTGCGCGAATCCGGCGATCGCCGGCCCAGACCCGGACCTGCGGCACAAAATCGAACTAAATCAATCTCCTACCGCAGCCGGATGGCCCCGGCGGCGGCCGGATGGGGCGCCGGGGCGGCTCCCGGGGACTGTGAACCCGGCTTCAGATTGCCGCAACGGCTGAACATCCATGCCTTGCGCCAATTGATTTTCGTGCTGGACACCACTACGGTGTGCGTGCTGAGTTCGTCAAGGGTCACCGTAGGTCGTGACCCGATGCCGTAGATCGCTGATCCACTCCATCGTTTCACCTGGCTTCCTCCTTGCAACCAGCTCAACGCCGCCGATGGCGGTATATCCATAGTTAAGTATGTTCAAGGAGTTAGCAAATGTCGGATCGTGAAGTCGGTACCGTCAAGTGGTTCAACGATGCCAAGGGCTTTGGCTTCATCAGCCGTGAGAGCGGCGATGACGTGTTCGTGCATTTCCGCGCGATCCAGGGCACCGGTTTCAAGAGCCTGCAGGAAGGCCAGAAGGTCTCCTTCGTCGTGACCCAGGGCCAGAAGGGCCTGCAGGCCGACCAGGTGCAGGCGCTCTGAACCTACGGGTTCTGCGTTGACCTCGCCGCCGCGCCCTCGGGCGCAGCGGCCGCGAAAGCCCGGCGCAAGCCGGGCTTTTTCGTTTTCGGAGCAGCGCTTGCCGGTGCCCGGCATTCGCAATCGGGCGGCTGGGCGGCGAGCCGCCGGACGCGCTTCCCAAGCCGCGCGCCAGCGCGCACCATCTGCGCGGTTTTCCCGAATCCGACCCCGATCGACCCGGCCATGAGCGCACCCGACAACGAATCCGATTACGAAGACGACGGCTACGATTTCGCCGACGACGACCGCGAGTTCGACGACGAAGCCCTGGTCTGGCAGTTGCTGCTGCTGATCAACCCCGGCGACGAGGACACCGCGCTGCAGCAATTCGGCCGCTTCCGCGAGGCGCGCGAGGAAGGCGAGGGCGGCGACGTCGCCGATCAGGTGCAGGAGATCATCGACTGGACCTCGGGCTACTACGTCGACTGGAAAGACACCGAGACCTTCATCGACGCGATCGCCCAGCTCGCCGCGCGCTGGAACCTGCGCGTGGACTGGGGCGTGGAGGACCCGGGCGACGAAGACTTCCTCGCCGGCACCGACGTGCCCGAGCTGATGGCCCGCGCCTACGACCGTTTGCGCGAGTACGGCTACACCCTGTGGAACCGCGACACCGGCGGCGACGCCTATGCCGGTTGGATCGCCCTGCGTCGCGACGACGAGAACATGCAAGCCGTCTGCGCCGCCCTCGGCATCGACATCCGCCCCGGCAGCGACGCGTTCTGACCCCGCTTCGCGCCGGCCATAGCGGCGCGAGCCGCGACCGCGGGCGCGCAGGTCGCGGCGCTTCCTGCCGATAGCGACAACGACGGCAGCGACCACCACGACAACGCATCGCGGGGAGGCGACACCACCCGTCTATAGGCGCGGCGTAAGCCGCGACCGAGCGCGCGCAGACGCCGCAACGACGCAGTCGCCGGCCGAAACCGCGCCCACCCGCCAAACGACGCCGCGCTGCGAACCTGGCAGCGCGGCGTCAGGGCCGCCCGGCAACCGGCCGGCAACGACCCGCGATCAGCAATCCGGAATCACCGCGCCGCTATTGTCGCGGGCTTCGTCGTTGCCCCAGCGGCTCAGGTAATACGCCGACACCCAGGCCCCGGCCGGGCCGACATCCAGATCGGTCTTCAGCCAGTAATGGTTGTAGCTGTCGCCGACCCGCACTTCCTGCCCCCACGCCTTGCAATACACGTAGTGGGTGCCCTTGTAGAGCGTGCCCAGCGGAGTCAGCGTCGACGGCCACTTGTAGCCGGTGGCGTCGGCGAAGGTGTCGACCCAGTACTTGCCCGGGCTCGGCGTGCCGCCGCCGTTGAGCAGGGTGTAGTAGTTGGTCCAGGGGAAGTACTTGCCGGGGTCGTAACGGTTCTGGTTCTGGCTCAGCATGCCGTGCCCCTTGATCCGCACGCTGTCCGGGACCAGATGCCAGGTGTCGTAGCCGGGGCCGTTCCAGGCCGTGCGGCAGTCGATGCCGCGTCGCGCGCACAGGCTCTTGGTCAAGCGCGCCGACGCGTTGAGCATCGCGCTCGACCAGTTGCCCGCATCCGCGGCGCGGCCGTCGTGTTCGATGCCGACGGTGTAATTGTTGTGGTACTTGGCGTGCCAGGCCTGATGGTGCTCGCGCACCATCTGGGTGATCTGACCATCGGACTTGCGGATCAGGTAATGCGCCGAGACCTGCGCGCTTGGATTCTGAAACCACGCGATCGAACCGGCGTAGGAGCCTTCCATGGTGTGCAGGATCACCGCGCTCATCGCGTTGCCGGCGGTGCTGTAGTTGCTGGAGCTGGCCGGGTTCCAGATCGCTTCGCCGAAGTCCACCGCCTTGGTCGAGACGTCGCCGGCCGGTGCGAGGCGCACCTCGCCCGCCACCTCGCGCGCGAACGCATCGTCGACCCGTACGCTGCCGTCGGCGGCATCGACGCGCAGCGCCGGCGCGCGCAGCTTGCGCAGTTGCTCCGGCGCGAATGCGCGCTCCAACTGCAGGGCTTGGGGCACGATGCGCACGCCCTGCGCATCCACGCCGCGCTGCAGCGTGTCCAGCACGCCGAAGGCGAAACTCTGCCGCGCATAGGCGGCCAAGCCGCCGTCGGAGGCGCCGTAGCCGGCGTAGCGCGCCAGTGCCGGCGCCAGGTCTTCGCTGCGTGCCACCGCGCGGCTGCGCGTACCGCCCTGGCTGGCGGCGAGCGCGCGGTCGAGCAGGGCGGCGGCGGCCAGGATGTTGCTTTCCGGGTCGTCGATCACCTGCTGCGCCGTACGTCCGATCAGGCGTGCGCCCTCGCCGACCTGATCGGCGAAACCGCCGCCGTGGTACAGGCCCATGACGCCGTAGGAGCGCGGCATGTGCAGATCGTGCGGATCCTGCGCCGGGTCGGGGCGGACGTGGTTCCAACCGGTTTCGGCGTAGGCCATCGCCTCCAGCGTGCCGGCGGGCAGGTTGGGATAGCGTGCGTAGGCGCGGCGGAAATATGCCGGATAGGCGGCGCGCTGGGCTTGCGCCAGCACCAGGGCTTGGGTCCGGTCGAATTCGAAACGCAGGCTGTCGAGACTGGGCCGCTCGGCGGCGCCGGCCGCGCCGACGGCCAAGCACAGTGCGCCGCCGATGACGGCAGCGAGAGGGTGCAGATGCATCGAACGATCTCCTTCGGAAGTCTGTATCCGTTGAAAGATGCGTATGGATCCCGTTCGATCATTGTCGTGAGCGATCGCTGCTGCGACGTGACACGCTGCCGGAAAACGATGCTGCGCACAGTTGTAATCTGTGGCCTGGCTTCCAGTCCGGCGCAGCGCGCCAGCGCGCTGCGCGTTCGCGCGCCGATGAATGCGGCGCCGCGCCGCAGCTTCTACCAACTGTCTTCGAGCATGCGCGGCTTGCAGGCCAGATATGCGCCGGCGCCCAGCACCAGCAGGCAGGCGGCGAGCATCGCGAACGGCCACGACCAGCCGTGGCTGAGGTCGTGCAGCCAACCGAACAGCAGCGGGCCCAGGCAGCTGACGGTGTAGCCCAGGCCTTGCATGAAGCCCGACAGGGCCGCCGAACCGGCCGGCGTGCGCGTGCGCAGATTGATCAGGGTCAGCGCCAAGGGAAAGGTGCTGGGGCCCAGGCCGACCAGCGCCACCCACAGGAAGGTCAGCTGCATCGGCGCCAGCAACAGGCCGGCGAAGCCGCCGAGGAAACACAGCAGGAAGCCGATCACCAGCGGGAACGGATTGGCGATGCGCACCGCCAGCGAGGGAATGCACAGCGCCCCGACCAGGCCCAGGGTCGAGAACAGCGCGACCATGCTGCCGCCCAGGGCTGCGCTGCCGCCGGCCTCGGTCAGCAGCTTGGGCAGCCAGGTGAACATGGAGTAGGTGATCAGCGAGGTCATGCCGAACATCAACGTCATGCCCAAGGCCACCGGCGAACGCCACACCCGGCCGCGCGCGCTCGGCGCCGGCGGTGCGGCCAGTTCCGGCGCTTCGTCGCCGCTGCGCACCGCGCGATCGTGCGTGTCGGCCAGGGCGCGAGCCTGCGCCGAGTCGCCGCGCTTCTCCAGCCACAACACCGCCAGCCACGGCAGCGCGGCCGCCACCGCGACCAGCGACCAGGAGCCCAGCGAGACTCGCCAGCCGGCCTGCTGCGCCAGGGGCACCGCGGCCAGCGCGGGCAGGATGGTGCCGAGCTGCAACACGGTGATGTAGGCGGTGCTGAGCGTACCGACGCGGTCGGCGAAATAGCGCTTGACCAACGGCGGCAGCACCACGTTGCCGATGCCCATGCCGGCCAACGCCACCGCCGAGGCGGCGAGCAAGGGCCAGGTGCCGCCGGCCAATGAGCGTGCGAACAGGCCCGCCGCGGCCAGCGCCATCGCCAGCAGGGCGGCGCGTTCCAGGCCGATGCGATGCGCCAACGCCGGCGTAGCCACGCCGAACAAGGCGAATGCGGCGGTCGGCACCATGCCGAACACGCCGGTCATGGTCGAACCGAAACCGAACTCGTGGCCCAGCGCCTCCAGCAGCGGCGTCAGCGAGGTCACCGCGGTGCGCAGGGTGAACGCCGACAGCACGATGCCGGCCAGTACCCACGCCCGGTCCTGCCATAGCGGACGGGCGGAGGAACCGGCGGTGGCGGAGACGGCGGGAGCGCTCATGTAGGGATGGAGTAAGCGGAAACGCGCAACGAGCGCGAAAAGTGGCGGACAGGTGCGAACAGGACGGCGAAGGCGCGCGGCGGGGATTCGCGGACCGACAGTGTGGGCGCCGCACGAGGTGCGCGCCATAGCTGCGGCAGCAACGGTCAGTTGCGGCAAAGTCCGGTGAGGCCCACGTGAAATCCACCCCGAAGGCGCGCCGATGCGGGCTGCAGTCCGATGGCGATGGAACGCATCGATCCGCGCATGCGAGCGTCATCGGATTGAACCGGCCGCGGCGCGGCCGCATCGTGGGAGTCTTCCCGACAGCCTCGCGTACGGAGTTCGAGCATGAGCCACGCCGCATCCACGCCCCCGCGGATCAAGATCGACTTCGTCTCCGACGTGGTCTGCCCCTGGTGCGCAGTCGGTCTGAACGCGTTGGAGCAGGCGATCGCGCGGGTCGGCGACGAGATCCAGGTCGATCTGCATTTCCAACCGTTCGAACTCAACCCGCAAATGGTCGCCGAAGGCGAGGACGTCGATCAGCATCTGGCGCACAAGTACGGCCTGGGCCCCGAACAGCTGGCCAGCAATCGCGAGGCCTTGCGCCAGCGCGGCGCCGCGCTGGGATTCGAGTTCAACGCCCGTAACCGCATCTACAACACCTTCGACGCGCACCGCTTGTTGCATTGGGCCGGCACCGTCGGCCCGGCGCAGGAGCGCGCGCTCAAGCACGCCTTGCTCAAGGCGTATTTCACCGATGGTCAGGACGTATCCTCGCCATCGGTGCTGACCGCTGTCGCCGCCTTGGTCGGCCTGGACGCGCAGCGCGCGCGGCAGGTGTTGGAGTCCGACGAGTACGCGGCGCAGGTGCGCGAGCAGGAGCGGTTCTACCAAAGCCAGGGCATACGCGCGGTGCCGTCGGTGATTCTCAACGACCGCCACCTGATCCAGGGCGGACAGCCGGTCGAGCAGTTCGAGGCGGCCTTGCGCCAGATCGCGGCGATGCCGGCGGCATCCGCCACTTGATAAGACGCCGCGCGCGAGCGTGCGGCACACGGCGCGAGCGAGTTGCGACGTGAACCCCGGCGTATGCCGGCTTGTGCGTCGGCATGGCGCTGCGTAGCATCGTCGTCGCGGCCTCCGGGCCGCGCCCCCCCCCTCGTTTGCCAGCCGGTTCATCGCCCGCCAGCCTTTTTTTTTAAAGTGAGACGGGAAAGGGGCGCGCATGGTTGCCTTTGCGCCGCTTGCCACATTCCTGCCACAGGTTCGCGGCCATGCTGGGGCTTTCCCCCGCAAGGAGAGTCGCGATGGCGGTCCGGTTTGCTTCCGTTTCGACGGCCGCGATGGCCGCGATGTGCGCAGTGTTCGCCGATCCCGCCTTCGCGCTATCGGCGCAATCCGCCGCCGACCGCGCCGTATTGGCCCAGCGCTGGGCGCCGGTGCACTACCAAGATGTCGACCAAACCGGCGCGCATGCGCTCGGCGGCGCAGCCGACTACATTGCCCGTTACGACTTCGATGGCGACCTGGACGCGCGCAACAACTGGGATCACGCCGGCCAGGCGGCGTACCCGCTGGCGGCGCATGCTTACTATTCGGTGGTCGAAACCGCCACGCACTGGTACATCACCTACCTGTTCTTTCATCCGCGCGACTGGACCGACTCGTTCTTCGACACTGAGCACGAGAACGATGCCGAGGGTGTGATGTTCGCGATCGCCCGCGACGGGTCGACCTATGGCCGGCTCAAGGCCGCGGTCACCGTCGCCCATACCGATTTTTTCTCCTATGTTCCGGCCGGCAGCGACTGGACCGGCAATGCCGAGAACGTCGACGGCACGCTGTCCTTCCTGGCTCACCAGGGTTTGCCGCATCCGGTCACCGCACAAGAGGCCAAGGGGCATGGGCTCAAGGCGTGGCCGGCCTATGACATCCGCGGCGATGGCGTGATCTATTACCCCTCGTCGAGCGTGGCCGAAGTACCGTCCGGCCCCGATGATCGCCATGTCCAGTACAAGCTGATCGATATCTTCGAGCCGGGTGGGCTATGGGAACAGCGCAACAACACCTGGCTGTTCTCCGGCTACGGCAACTTCGCCGGCGACAAGAGCGGCGGTTGCGGCAGTGGCGCGATCGGCTGCACGGCGAATGCGGCCAACGCGCCCTGGGGCTGGGACGACAAAGACGACGTTCCGGCTCGCGGCGCGTTGGCGAGCGATCCGGCCGCGCTGGCGGCGAACTACTTCCGCATCCCGGAGGCGAGCAGCCCGGTCTATACCTACAACCCGTATCGCTGAATCGTGACTTGGCTGACCCGCTGAAGTCGTGCGGCCTCGGCTGCCCAGTTGCGTACGGCCGGGCCTACGCACTCGCACGGTGTTATGGCGTCTAATGTGCCAAGCGGGATTGGTTGCGGGGCCTCACGCGACGTGTCAAATTCTCCCGATCTTTGGCGCCAGGGAGGGCTTCGCCATGCAAGCTCGGCATTTGTTTCGTACGCAGCTGTCTTGGGGTTTGTTGCTTGGGCTTTGCTTGATTCTGCTGGTTCTGCCCAGGCCTGCGTTGGCATGTGAGGAGGAATATAGCTACAGCATATATCCGACGCATCGCAAGGTGGAAGCAACGTGCGCCACGGAAGCTGAGGCCAAGCAGGCTTGCCAGGATTTTGTTGAGGCGCATGGGTATAGCGGATCGGGACACTGCGTAGGCGCTTACGATGCCGGCTGGCTTCGTGACGGAGACAGTTGGTATTACGGTTCGTTTCGATCGGGCCAGATAGCACAGCCGTCAAAGAATGCGGGTGCGCCAAAGTGCCCGGGTCAATGCTTCGGCGATCCGATCAACGCGGGCAACGGCAATAAATTCGAGTCCAAGGTCGAGTACCGCGGCGAGGGCCCATTTCCGCTCGAGTTTTCCTGGACCTATAATTATCTGTTGCCACCGGCGCCGCTGCCGCCCCATTCGTTCACCTTGGGCGGAAACCGTACTTTCAACTACGGTAGCCGTGGGGCGCTATGGAAATTTTGGAGCCTGAGGGACCAGTTCGTCGTCTCGCGTCCCGACGGCAAGATTGCCTACTTCAAAAAGCCGGAATCCGGCGAGTATTGGACTTCCTACCCGGGGAACGATCACCGTCTTCGCCAGCTCGCCGACGGCTGGGAGTACCAGGACGAAGACGGTCATTTCGAAATCTTCAACGCGGCCGGGCTGTTGACCGAGCTGCGCGACCCGCAAGGCTTTCGGCAGACCCTGGAGTACGACGCCTCCGGCCGCCTGAAGACGGTCCGCGATTTCGCCGGCCGCACGCTAGGCTTCGACTACAACGCCGCCGATCTGATCTCGCAGCTCAACCTGCCGGACGGACGAGCGATCAAGTTCTCGTATACGGCGCAGAACCGCCTGGAAACCGTAGAGTACCAGGACGGTTCCACGGTCAAGTACCGGTACGACGAGGCCGGCTACATGGGCTCCAGCACTACGCGCTGGGGAGCCCTGACCGGCGTCGAAGACGAGTCGGGCGTGCGCTACTCCTCGACCCACTACAACTGGGATCTGGCCCTGGGCACCGAGTTGGCCGGGTCGCTGGACCAGTACAGCGCGGACTACGAGCGCGATGGCAACCGGACCTACATGGCCTACACCGCCATCGGCCTGCCCTCCGGTGCGAAGCGGAAACTCAATCTGACCTCGGCCAACGGTCGCATCGTGCCGTGGCGGATCGTCACCGAGTGCCCCGGCTGCGCGCCGCGCAAGACGGAGTATGTGTACGACGCCGCGGGCCGCTACGACCGCATCGACGACAACGGCGTCGTCAACGACGTCGACTACGACGCGCGCGGCCTGCTGACGCAGTCTGTAGAAGCGGCCAACGACACCGCCGGCCACCGCCGAACCACCCAGACCGATTGGCACGCCCGCTTCCGCGTTCCGTTGGAGCGTCGCCGGCTCGACGCTAACGGCCAACTGGTCGCCAAGAGCGTCTGGACCTACAACGACCGCGGCCAAACGCTCACCGCCAGCCAGATCGATCCCAGCGGCCAGTTGCCGGCCCGCATCACCGCCTACCGCTACTGCGAGCAGGCCGACATCGCCGCCGGTGCCTGCCCGCGCGCGGGCCTGCCGCTGTCCGTGGACGGCCCGCGCAGCGACGTGGCCGATGTCGTGCGCTACTACTACTACGCCCACGACGAAGCCGCCTGCGCGGCGGCGCCGGCGACCTGCGCCTACCGCAAGGGCGACCTGTGGAAGGTCGAGAACGCACTCGGCCAGACCGTGGTGGAAGTGCTGCGCTACGACGGCGCCGGCCGCGCGCTTTCGGCCCGCGACGGCAACGGCGTGCGCACCGACTACGAGTTCAACGCCCGCGGCCGGCTGGCCGCCGCCAAGACCCGCGGCGCCGACGACGCCAGCGAGGCCGACGACCGGATCGTGCGCGTCGATTACTGGCCGACCGGTCTGGTCAAGAAAGTGACCTTGCCCGACGGTGCCTACCTCGCCTACACCTACGACGCCGCCCGGCGCCTGACCGACGTCGCCGACGAGGCCGGCAATACGATCCACTACACCCTGGACAGCCGCGGCAACCGCACCCAGGAGGACACCCGCAGCGCCAACGGTACGCTCACCCGCTCGTTCTCGCGCGTGTTCAACCTGCTCGACGAAGTCCAGGCGGTGAAGGACGCCGCCCAGAACGCCACCTTCTTCACCTACGACAGCCGCGGCAACCCGAACCTGGCCACCGATGCGCTTGGCCGGGTCACCGACCAGGACCACGACCCGCTCGATCGCCTGGTGCGCACCCTGCAAGACGTCAACGGCCTCGCCGTCGAAACCCGGTTGCAGTACGACGCCAACGATCGCCTGACCCAGGTCGTCGACCCCAAGGGCCTGAGTACGACTTACGGCTACAACGGCCTGGGCGACCAGATCCGGCTGACCAGCCCGGACACCGGCGTCACCATCTACGGCTACGACGCCGCCGGCCAGCTGACCAGCAAGCAGGACGCCAACGACGCCGTCGCCCACAGCTACGGCTACGACGCGCTGGGCCGGCCGAAGACGATCTCCTACGGCAGCGGCGGCAACGACGTCGAGTACGACTACGACAGCGTCAACCCAGAGTGCGCGACCGGGGAAACCTTCGCCGTCGGCCAGGTCGCCGCGATGCGCACCGAGGGCACCGCGCTCAAGTACTGCTACGACCGCTTCGGCCGGGTGACGCGCAAGCTGCAGACCGTGGACGGCCGCAGCTTCGCCCTGCGCTACGCGTACGACCCGGCCGGCCGCCTGCAGGCGCTCACCTACCCGGACGGCGCCGTCGCCGACTACACCCGCGACGCCGGCGGCCGGGTGACCCAGGTCCACGTCACGCCCGCGGGCGGCGCCCGCACCGCGCTGCTGACCGGCGCGAGCTACCGGCCGTTCGGCCCGGTGGCCGGCTGGACCTACGGCAACGGCCGCAGCCTCAGCCGCAGCTACGACCTCGATTACCGCGCCAAGACCGTCTTCGATGCCGCTAGCGGCGGTCTGTCGCTGGACTACGGCTACAACGAAGCCGGCGAGCTGACCGAGCTCAAGGACGGCCTGCACAGCGCCTTCCTGGCCAAGTACGACTACGACACCCTCGGCCGGCTCGAGACCACCCGCGACGGCCCCACCGGCACCGCGCTGGAGACTTACGGCTACGACGCCACCGGCAACCGCACCAGCCTGCAGCGCGCCGGCACGACGACCACCTACGGCTACCCAGCCGATAGTCACCGACTGACCGATGTCGGCGGCGTGGCCCGCGGCTACGACGCGGTCGGCAACACCACCAGCATCGGCGGCATGGCGAAGGAGTTCATTTACAACGCCAACGACCGCATGAGCCAGGTCAAGTCGGGCGGGGTCGTGAACCGCAGCTACCGCTACAACGCCAGGGGCGAGCGGGTCGCGGCTACGAATGGCGCCAGCGGCGCGGTGGCGGTTTACACCCTGTACGACGAAGCCGGCCACTGGATCGGCGACTACGACGCCAACGGCGCGGCGCAACAGCAGGCCGTGTGGCTAAACGACGCGCCGGTCGGCCTGCTGACTGGCGCCGGCACGACGCAGAAGCTGCACTACGTCCAGCCCGACCACCTGGGCACCCCGCGCGCGGTGATCGATGCGGAGCGCAACGTCGCGATCTGGAGCTGGAACGCCAAGGGCGAAGCCTTCGGCAACGATGCGCCGAACCAGGATCCGGACCAGGACGGCACCGCATTCGTGTTCGATCTGCGGTTCCCGGGGCAGCGGTTCGATGCGGCTACGGGGCTGAATTACAACTACTTCCGGGATTACGATGCGACTAGCGGGCGGTATGTACAGAGCGATCCGATCGGTCTAGAGGGTGGGATAAGCACTTACACGTACGTCGCCGACAGTCCTTTAAAGTTCGCTGATCCATTTGGCTTGGCCAAACTAATTTTGTTGCCGTCGGATGATCCTAATTATGCGGCTGCGGTAGCTGCTCCGGATATTGCAGGCAGGCTTGAGGTGTTTGCTCATGCAAACAGGAAGAGGGTCGCAAATATGGATGCCTATGAGCTGGCAAATCTCATTGGTGCAAGTGGGCTATGGCAGCCTGGCATGCCTATCAAGCTCAATGCGTGCAACACTGCTCAAGGTGAGGATAATATCGCCAGGGAGCTGTCG
Organism: Lysobacter antibioticus HS124; assembly: GCF_000336385.2. Classification (GTDB taxonomy): domain Bacteria; phylum Pseudomonadota; class Gammaproteobacteria; order Xanthomonadales; family Xanthomonadaceae; genus Lysobacter; species Lysobacter firmicutimachus. Next base: position 29,384 of record NZ_HG424466.1, read on the forward strand.
AAAGTTCTAGACACGTTTGTTAGAGGTGCAGATTCGCCGACAGTTACTCGGGGTGAGAAAGATCTCGGCCCTAAAAGAACTATCAGAATTCCGTTTACTCGATCGGTGATTCCCTATGCCGACGGCGGTTGGAAGGTTTATCTATCCGGAAGGCAGATATGAGAAAATATCTAGCGGGTGCTTTGATTTTGATCGCAATCTTCTTCACTTGGGTTTACTGGTGGGCGCCGACCAGTACATGTGATGAATGTGATGGCTCTAGTGCAGCAGTCCTTACGGACGCGGCCGGATCGTATGAGCAAGCTGCGCGGAATGGTGAGTCGGAGAAGCAAGTTTACTACTCACTGGTCGGAGCGCTCGAAGGTAACAAGGAGCTAGAACGAAAGTACTTGGCATCGTTTAAAGCGATGAGTCCCGCACGGCAGCAGGGTTCGATTGCGGCAGTCGAAAGAATGCCGTCGTCAGATAGACGCGATGAACTGCTGGGCAAGATGCGGCGGCAGGTCGATGGTCGGTGAATCTTGAATCAGAGAGCTATCGGGGTTGTGTCAATGGGATAAGTGATAACTGATCAGAACACCTTCGGTTAGGGCTCCTGTCTAGTCTTTGTTGGAAAGCAGTGAGGCTAGGATGGTTCAGCATATAAAAGAAACGTTCGCTGTCATGGTGGCGATTCTGGTGTTGAGTGGATGCTCGTCTTTGCCCTGGAGTGCTGAATCTGCTGCTTCCAACGAGATTGATTGGCTGTCCTCTCACGGTGCGCCAATTCCGCTGGAAGCGAATGAGCTCAAGCCATCGGCCTATGTTGAAGTGGGCGGTAGCGAACTGTCGAAGGCTATCGAGTTGCTGAGGCATTCGAAGGTTGTTGGGCTCGAGGGCGATATCGAGCTTTTCTCCTCGGCGAGAAATCGGCTGGTGGGGCGGAGATTTTTCTTGCTGAGGGCCAAGAAGGACGACATCGAAGGATCGTATTCTGTCTTCCTGGCTAACGGTCAGGCGTTGGTTCTCTACAGCCATCTCGGCGGCTGCGGTGATGAAACAAAGTCTGCTCTGGTTGTCGCCTCGGAAGCTCCGATTGTTCAAGTGTTCGGTGGATGTTCTTCTGGCATGTGAGCGCACAGCATGGGCTTGCGGCGGTAGCGCTGCAAGCCGGTCATGGCGACCTTTCCGTTGAGCTGGCTTGAACTCGCTTCCCGTGGGGTTTCCTGAGTCTCCTCGGACGCCATAAATGAACGCTCCTCTGATTCTCGTCCTAGGCATGGCTGCAATTGCGCTGGCAGTCTGCCTACTTGCACGGAACGTCACGGCTCTAGCTGCCGGGCTGGTGACCATATGGCTGTGCATCTGCTACATGCTCCTGATCCCTTTCACGGGCGCCATGCGCATCGCCATCGCGTCGGTCGATCCACACTCATCGGCCTTCATGGCAGTTGGCACGGCGCTGACTATCTTGCTGAATGAAGTGACTCCGGCCAGATGGGCAATAGCGTTTCTGTCTCTTGCCTTGGTATTGGTTGCGTGGGTGAGATCGCGCCGGTGCTCGGCGTAGCAGGCGGAGATCGGTTTCAAGAGAGGCGGTATGGAAGCTGAAAGCAGCACGGGGTTAGGGGGGCTTTCCTTGTGAAGAAGTGTCTCGCTCTGGTTCTTGCGATTTTGTCGATGGCATTGGTAACAGGTTGCACTGCAGATCCCAGCCAGACGCACGTCGTCAGCCCGCAGTTCTCTCTTTGCATCGCGACTTCCGAGCCGGTCGCCGTTTCCTTGCGCGATGGCATCGATGCGACCCAGGGCGAGATCCGGGTGGGCGCCAGCAGGGCCAGCCTCACGGTCGATCTGCACCCTTATTACCCGGGCTTTCGCAAGATCGCGAAGCCCGAGCGCCTGGGGGCCGATTTGATATCCATCGATTCCGGCGTGTATGAGACTAGGGCAGGGGGAAGGCGGACCATGACGCTGTCCGCTTACGAGCTTGCGGACCGCGGGGTTGTGTATGTCGTGCTTGCCGGTGCGCCGGGAGAGGGGCCGATGCTGGAGCGGATTCGGGATCGGTTCTGCGCATGCGGCCGTTGTTGATGGCCGCCGGTTGCGTGGGATGACGGCGGTTCCCGTAGGCGCGGCGTCCCGCGGGATTTCCGCCGGTCATGAGTCGCGGCGGGGCGGCGGGAATGATGGGGCTGCGTCGGGCCGCGGTGGGGGGCGCATCGTCTTTGGTGCGCGACGTGGCTTCGGATGGGGACGTGGTATTGCGGTGCTTCGGTGGTCGCGGCTCACGCCGCTCCTACAGGAGCAGCAGAGCTGCGCGGCGAGATTGAGGTATGTGGGGTCGCGGCTCGCGCCGCTCCTACCCCTCGGGGTGGTGCGCCGGTCCATAGCCGGCGCCACCCGCGTCGACGCCATGTGAAACAAAACCCCGCATCCGGCAAGCCCGAAAGGCCCTTGCCGGGTTGACCTCGCGCGCCCAAAAAAAGAGAATGATCGTTCATTCTATGATGTGCCCGCGGTCCGTCCTGGCCGCACTAACGACCTGAGGCTCCCCCATGCCGTCGCGCAAGTCCATGTCCTATAAGGCAATTCTCACCGTTTCCGTGCTCTGCCTGGCGCTCGCCGCCTGCGGTGGGGGCGGCGACCAGCAGGGCGGTCCCGGTGGCCCGGGCGGCCAGAAGGGTCAGGTCACCGTGGTGACCCTGAAGCCGGAAACCATCACCCTGACCCGCGAGCTGCCGGGGCGGACCAGCGCTTCGCTGATCGCCGAGGTGCGGCCGCAGGTCAACGGCATCGTCGAGAAGCGCCTGTTCACCGAGGGCGGTCTGGTCAAGGCCGGCCAGCCGCTGTACCAGCTCGACGACAAGACCTACGCCGCCGATGCCGAGAGCGCCAAGGCGACGCTGGCGCGCGCCGAGGCGGCGCTGAATTCGGCTCAGCTCAATGCCCGCCGCTCGACCGAACTGGTCAAGATCGACGCGGTCAGCAAGCAGGACGACGAGAACGCCACCGCCACGCTCAAGCAGGCCCGCGCCGACGTCGCCGCCGGCCGCGCCCAGGTGCAGAGCACCAGCGTGGTGCTCGGCCGCGCCCGCATCACCGCGCCGATCAGCGGCCGGATCGGCAAGTCGGCGGTCACCGCCGGCGCGCTGGTCACCGCCAATCAAGCCGAGCCGCTGGCGGTGGTGCAGCAGCTCGATCCGGTCCACGTCGACATCAGCCAGTCCAGCGCCGAACTGCTTGCCCTGCGCAAGCAGATCGCCGCCGGCACCCTGACCGAGGCCAGCACGCCGGTGACCATCCTGCTCGAGGACGGCACCCCGTACGAGCACGCCGGCAAGCTGGCGTTCTCCGAAGTCACCGTCGACGAAGGCACCGGCAGCTTCCTGCTGCGGGTGGTGGTGCCCAATCCCGACAACCTCCTGATGCCGGGCATGTACGTGCGCGCCCAGCTCGGTACCGGCGTGCGCCAGAACGCGTTGCTGGTGCCGCAGCAGGGCGTGTCGCGCGATCCCAAGGGCGCCGCCACCGCGATGGTGGTCAACGCCAAGGGCCAGGTCGAGCCGCGCGAAGTGCAGGTCAGCCAGGCCATCGGCGACAAGTGGCTGGTCGAGGGCGGGCTGAAGGCCGGCGACAAGGTGATCGTCGAAGGCCTGCAGAAGATCGGCCCCGGCATGCCGGTCGATGCGGTCGAGAAGGGCGCGCAACCGGCCAAGCCGGCCGCCGCGCCCGCCGCCGCGCCGCAGCAGTAATCGGAGAATTTCATGGCACGGTTCTTTATCGATCGCCCGATCTTTGCCTGGGTCTTGGCGATCATCATCATGATCGGCGGCGCGATTGCGATCACGCAGTTGCCGATCTCGCAGTACCCGACCATCGCGCCGCCGACGGTATCGGTGAACGCGTCCTATCCCGGCGCCTCGGCCAAGGCGGTGGAAAACTCGGTGACCCAGATCATCGAGCAGAACATGAAGGGCATCGACGGGCTGATGTACATGTCGGCGACCAGCTCGTCCGACGGCCAGTCCGGCGTCACCCTGACCTTCGAGAGCGGCACCGATCCCGACATCGCCCAGGTCCAGGTGCAGAACAAGCTGCAGCTGGCCACGCCGTTGCTGCCGCAGATCGTGCAGCAGCAGGGCGTCAGCGTGTCCAAGGCCAATTCGGCGTTCCTGCTGGTGATCGGCTTCGTGTCCGAGGACGGCAGCATGAACGGTGCCGACATCGCCGACTACGTCGCCGCCAATCTGGTCGATCCGCTGGCCCGCGTCGACGGCGTCGGCAGCACCCAGCTGTTCGGCACCAAGTACGCGATGCGGATCTGGCTGGACCCGGACAAGCTCAACACCTATAAGCTGACCCCGAACGACATCATCACCGCCCTGCGCGCGCAGAACGCCCAGGTCGCGGTCGGCCAGCTCGGCGGCACGCCGTCGGTGAAGGGGCAGCAGCTCAACGCCACCATCACCGCGCAGGACCGCCTGCAGACCGCCGAGCAGTTCCAGAACGTCGTCGTGCGCGCCAACGGCAACGGTGCGGTGCTGAAGCTGTCCGACGTGGCCCGGGTCGAACTGGGCCAGGAGGACTACAGCACCATCGCCCGCTTCAACGGCAAGCCGGCCACCGGCATCGCGATCTCGCTGGCCACCGGCGCCAACGCCCTGGCCACCGCGCAGGCGATCCAGGCCGAGCTGGAGCAGCTCAAGCCTTCGTTCCCCAAGGGGCTGAAGGCGGTCACCCCGTTCGACACCACACCGTTCGTGCGCGTGGCCATCGAGGAAGTGGTCAAGACCCTGCTCGAAGCGATCGTGCTGGTGTTCCTGGTCATGTACCTGTTCCTGCAGAACTTCCGCGCCACCCTGATCCCGACGATCGCGGTGCCGGTGGTGCTGCTGGGCACCTTCGGCCTGCTCGCGCTGTTCGGCTACTCGGTCAACATGCTGACCATGTTCGCGGTGGTGCTGGCGATCGGCCTGCTGGTCGACGACGCCATCGTCGTGGTCGAGAACGTCGAACGCGTGATGAGCGAGGAGGGGCTGACCCCGCTGGAAGCCACGCGCAAGTCGATGGACCAGATCACCGGCGCCCTGGTCGGCATCGGCCTGGTGCTGTCGGCAGTGTTCGTGCCGATGGCCTTCCTCGGCGGCGCCACCGGCGTGATCTACCGCCAGTTCTCGGTCACCATCGTCTCGGCGATGGGCCTGTCGGTGCTGGTCGCGATCGTGCTGACGCCGGCGCTGTGCGCGACCATGCTCAAGCAGATCGAGAAGGGCCACCATGCGTCCGACAAGGGCTTCTTCGGCTGGTTCAACGACAAGTTCGACCGCAGCAACAAGAAGTACCAGGGTGTGGTGCACGGCATCGTCACCCGCGCCGGCCGCTTCATGACCGTGTTCGCGGCGATGGCCGTGCTGATGGGCGTGATGTTCTTCCGTCTGCCGTCCTCGTTCCTGCCGCAAGAAGACCAGGGCTTCCTGTTCACCATCGTCCAGGCGCCGGTCGGCGCCACCCAGGAACGCACCGGCGAAGTGCTCAAGAAGGTCGAGGATCAGTTCCTCAACGATCCGGCCGTGGACTCGCTGTTCACCGTGCAGGGCTTCAGCTTCGCCGGCAACGGCCAGAACGCCGGCATGGCGTTCTCGCAGCTGAAGTCGTGGGAAGAGCGCGAAGCGACCTGGGGCGACCGCTGGCGTTGGCTGACCAGCTTCGGCAAGACGCCGATGCCGGACAACAGCGTCAACGGCGTGGTCGGCCGCGCCATGGGCAACTTCATGCAGATCAAGGACGCGTTCGTGTTCGCGCTGGCGCCGCCGGCGGTGTTCGAACTGGGCAACTCCAACGGCTTCGTGTTCTACCTGAAGGACAACGGCGCGCTCGGCCACGATGCGCTGGTCGCCGCGCGCAACCAGTTCCTCGGCATGGCCGCGCAGAGCCCGCTGCTGCAGAACGTGCGTCCCAACGGCATGGAAGACACGCCGCAGTTCCGGGTCGATGTCGACAACCAGAAGGCCTCGGCCCTGGGCCTGAACATCGCCGACATCAACTCGACCCTGCAGGCGGCCTGGGGCGGCCAGTACATCGACGACTTCGTCGACCGCGGCCGGGTCAAGCGCGTCTACATCCAGGCCGACGCGCCGTTCCGCATGGCGCCCAGCGACTTCAACCGCTGGTACGTGCGCAACGACAAGGGCGACATGGTGCCGTTCTCGGCCTTCGCCAGCACCCGCTGGGAGTACGGTTCGCCGCGTCTGGAGCGCTACAACGGCGTCTCGGCGCTGGAAATCAACGGCGAGGCCAAGCCGGGCGTGAGCTCGGGCGAGGCCATGGCCGAGGTCGAGAAGCTGGTCGCGCAGTTGCCGCAAGGCATCGGCCTGGAATGGACCGGGCTGTCGTTCCAGGAACGCCAGGCCGGCGCGCAGACTCCGCTGCTGTACACGCTGTCGCTGCTGATCGTGTTCCTGTGCCTGGCGGCGATGTACGAAAGCTGGGCGATCCCGACCTCGGTGCTGCTGATCGCGCCGATGGGCATCCTCGGCACCGTGCTGGCCACCTGGCTGCGCGGCATGGAGCGCGACGTGTACTTCCAGGTCGCGATGCTGACCACGGTGGGCCTGTCGAGCAAGAACGCGATCCTGATCGTGGAGTTCGCCAAGGAGAACCTGGAGAAGGGCATGGACCTGATCTCGGCCACCCTGGCCGCGGTCGGCGACCGTTTGCGCCCGATCATCATGACCTCGCTGGCGTTCGGCCTGGGCGTACTGCCGCTGGCGCTGGCCAGCGGCGCGGGCTCCGGCGCACAGCGCGCGATCGGCACCGGCGTGCTCGGCGGCATGGTCGTCGGCACCTTCCTCGGCATCTTCTTCGTGCCGTTGTTCTTCGTCGTGGTGGAAAAAGTGTTCGTCAGAAAGAAGAAGCACGCGCCCTCGGCGCAGGCCGCGGAAGGAGCGCACAGCCATGAGTAAGTTCTCCCTTCACGCTCTGGCGATCGCGGTCGCCCTGGCGGGCACCGGCTGCGTCAGCCTCGCGCCGAAGCTGCCGCCGGCCGAGGCCGGCATCCCGGCCGAATGGCCGTTGCCGCCGACCACCCCGTCCTTCGTCGGCGCGCAGCCGCTGAGCTCCGATCCGGCGGCCTCGCAGGAGGCCGCCGCGGCCGGCGGCGCGGCGGTGGCCGACATCGGCTGGCGCGATTTCTTCGTCGACCAGAACCTGGAAGACCTGATCGGTCGCGCGTTGGAGAACAACCGGGACCTGCGCGTGGCCGTGCTCAACGTCGAGAAGGCGCGTGCCCAGTACCGCATCCAGCGCGCCGACCGGCTGCCGGCGCTGAACGCCACCGCGCGGCTCGAACGCACCGGCGGCGACAACCAGAACGTTACCGACGCCTATACCGCCGGCGCTTCGATCGCCAACTTCGAACTCGACCTGTTCGGCCGCGTGCGCAGCCTCAGCCAGGCCGCGCTGCAGCGCTACTTCGCCCAGGAAGAAGCCCGCCGCGCCGCCCAGCTCAGCTTGATCGCCGAAGTCGCCAACGCCTACCTGACGCTGGCCGCCGACCGCGAACTGCTGTCGGTGTCGGAGGCCACGCTGAAAAACCAGCAGGCGGCCTACGATCTGACCCAGAAGCGGCGCGAGCTCGGCGCCGTATCCGGGCTGGAGCTGAGCCAGGCCCGCACCCAGGTCGAACAGGCGCGCGCCGATGCGGCGCGCTACGCCGGGCTGGTCGCGCAGGACACCAGCGCGCTCAATCTGCTGGTCGGCGAACAGGTCGACCCGGCGCTGCTGCCGCAGAAGCTGACCGAGGGCGTGACCGGCCTGGCCGCGCTGCCGGCCGGCCTGCCGTCGGAGGTGCTGCTGCGCCGACCCGACGTGCTCCAGGCCGAGCACCTGTTGCGCGCGCAGAACGCCAATATCGGCGCGGCGCGCGCCGCGTTCTTCCCCTCGATCAACCTGACCGGCTTCCTCGGCAGCGGCAGCAACGAACTGTCGGGCCTGTTCGAGGGCAATACCCGGGTGTGGTCGGTGACCCCGGTGGTCAATATCCCGATCTTCCAGGGCGGCAAGCTGCGCGCGGGCCTGGCCTCGGCCAAGGCCGACCAGAAGATCGCCCTGGCCGAGTACGAGAAGGCGATCCAGGCCGGCTTTCGCGACGTCTCCGACGCGCTGGCGCTGACCAAGACCCTGGCCGAGCAGCGCCAGGCCCAGGAAGCGCTGGTCGAGGCCGCCGCCCGCGCCGATCAGTTGTCGACCGCGCGCTACAAGGCCGGCCGCGACAGCTACCTCAATCAGCTCGACGCGCAGCGCACGCTCTACGCCGCGCAACAGGGCCTGGTGTCGACCCGTCTGGCCGAACAAGCCAACCGGGTGACTCTGTACAAGGTGCTCGGAGGTGGCTGGAACGAGCGCAGCCCATGAGCACTCCGGGCAAGCCCACCGCCAAGGCCGAAGCGCGCGCGCAAGCCCAGCGCGAGCGCATTCTGGTCGCTGCGCAGAAATGTTTCGTCGTGCACGGCTTCCACGCCGCCAGCATGGCCAACATCGCCGAGACGGCCGGCATGAGCGCCGGCCTGATCTATCGCTACTTCAAGGGCAAGAACGACATCATCCTGGCGATCATCGAGCGCCAGTTGGAAGAAGCGCGTTCGGACATCGCCAAGCTGCACGCGACCAGCGACCTGGTCGCGGGCATCGCCGAGGTGTTCCAGCAGTGGCAGGCCAACGACCCGAACATTACCAGCGCGGCGTTGTTCCTCGAACTCACCGCCGAGGCCACCCGCGACGCTGAGATCGCCGCGGCCACCCATGCCTCGGACCGGGTGTTCCGCGCCGATCTGGCGGCCTGGTTCGCGCGCAGCCGCGAGGACGGCGGCCTGGGCGTGCCGCAGGATCAGGTCGCCACTCGCGTGCTGATCCTGCAGAGCCTGATCGAAGGCTTGGCGATGCGCGCGATTTCGCAACCGGATTTGACCGTGGATCAGGTGAAAGCGGCGCTGGAGCAATTCCTGCCGAACCTGCTGTCGGCCTGAGCCGCAGCGCGCCGCGCATTCCGACGGGCCGCCATGCGCGGCCCGTTTTCTTTGCGCGGATCTCAGCGCGAACGCGCCAGCCGTTTGGCGATATCGCCGAGCGAGCGCATCGCCGCATCGATGCGGTCGTTCAGGGGATAGCCGCAGCTGAGCCGGACATGATGGCGATAGTCGCCGCGATTGGAGAACAGATGCCCGGGCAGGATGCCGATGCCGGCGGCCAGCGCGGCTTCGAACAGCGCCTGGCCTTCGACCCGTTCGGGCAGTTCCACCCAAAGAGTCAGTCCGCCGGCGGGTTCGGCGACGCAGGTGCCGTCGGGCCAGTGCTCAAGCACGGCCTGGCGATAGGCCAGGGAATTGTCGGCCAGAGCGCGGCGCAGCCGGCGCAGGCCGCGTTCCATGTCGTGACGGGCCAGGTAGTCGACCAGCGCCATTTGCGGCAGCGCCGCGGTCGCCACGGTCGAGAAGCTCTTGGTGCGCAGCAGCTCGGCCGTGCGGCGGGCGCCGGTCATCCAGCCGACCCGCAGACCGGGCGAGAGCATCTTCGAATACGAGCCGCACACCACCACATGTTCGCCGTCGTCGTAGCGGCGCATCGGCGAGGGCCGTTCGCCGGAGTAGGCCAACTCCCCGTACAGATCGTCCTCGATCACGATGGTCCCGTGCGCGGCGCAGACGGCGACCAGTTCGCGCTTGGCCGCTTCGCTGGTGAGGCTGCCGAGCGGATTGCTGAAGTTGGGAATCAGCAGCGCGGCGCGCACCGCGTGCCGCTCCAGCAGTTCGCGAGCATGCGCCGGGTCGATGCCGATGCCGGGCCGGTTGGGGATCTCCAGTACGCGCAGGCCGTGCGCGGCGACCGCCTGCAGCAGGCCGTGGTAGGTCGGCGTTTCCAGGATCACGATGTCGCCGGGGCGGGTCAGGCTGCGCAAGGTGAGGCTGATGGCCTCCATCGCGCCGGCGGTGATCACGATCTCGTCCGGGTCCAGGTCGACCCCGCATTGGCCGTAACGCTGGGCGATGAGCTCGCGCAGCGGGCGCAAGCCCTGCGGCGGCGCGTAGTTCAGCGCGGTGTCGGGATCGCGGCGCAGCGCGCGCGTCACCGAGCCGGCCAGCGCGGCGTTAGGCAGCAGCGACATCGCCGGTGAAGCCGAGTGCAGCGGCACCAAGTCGTGGCGCGCCTGCACGTCGAGCACGCCGAGCAGGGCCGGGTTGCGCACCGGCATCGGCGCGCGCGCGAGGTGGCGCATGCGCCCGGCGCGCGGCGCCGGCGCGCTGGCCGCGCGCACGTAATAGCCCGAGCGCGGACGGGCCTCGATCAGGCCTTCGCGCTCGAGCTGCTGGTAAGCCTCGACCGCGGTCGCCAGGCTGATTCGCTGATCGCGGCCAAGCCGGCGCAGCGAAGGCAGGCGTTCGCCGGCGCGCAGCACGCCGCGCTGGATCTGCCGGCGCATGCGCTCGGCGAGGCGTTCGTAGAGCAGGTCCTGGGACATCGTCAACCTTGCGAGAGCCAAAGCCGTCTCCGTTTGTGGGAGCGGGGGTGGGGTGAGGACCGGTAGAGGCCGAAAATTCCAGCGCCGCTGAGCCGCCCTCGACCCGGCCCTCTGCGCTCCGCATTTCCTGCGGTCGCCGCAAGCAGGAGAGGGGAAAGAGGCAAATCTGTACCGGTCGAAATCGATCCTAACTGAATCTGTATCGGTCCGCAGCGTCGGCCTACCCTGGCCTTCCCACGATCCGCCGCGTCCATTGCCCATGAGCACCGTCGCCGCTACCGTCGCGCCCGCCGCCGATTCGCGCGGCGCCTTGATCCAACTGCTGGTCGCCGAGCTGTTGATCGGCTCGGTCGGCGTGTTCGTGCACGAAAGCGGCCAGGACGCGATCACCGCGGTGCTGTTTCGCTGTGTGTTCGGCTGCGTATTCCTGATCGCCTGGGGCAGCGCGCGCGGCTTGTTCCGTGGCCTGCTCGGCGAGCGCGCGTTGATCCGCTCGGCGATCGTCAGCGGCGTGTTGCTGGTGCTGAACTGGGTCGCCCTGTTCGCCGGCATGGCACGCTCGTCGATCGGCGTGGCGACCATGGTCTACCACTTCTTTCCGTTCGTGGTGTTGGGCATGGCCGCGTTGTTCTACGGCGAACGCACCCGCGCCGCCGACCTGGGCTGGACGGCGATCGCCTTCGTCGGCGTGCTGTGTTCGGCCGATCCGTTCAAACTCTGGAACAACGCCGGCAGCGGCTATCTGATCGGCGTCGGCCTGACCTTCGTCGCCGCGATCCTGTGCGGCGCTTCGCTGCTGCTGTCGCGCAAGATCAGCCGCGAGCGGCCGCTGGCCGTGGTGCTGATCCAGTGCCTGGTCGGCGTGGCGATGTTGGCCCCGTTGGCCGATTACGCATCGGTGTGGAAGCCGGGCGCGCACTGGTTCTGGCTGGCCGGCCTGGGCCTAATCCACAGCGGCGTGTGCTACGTACTGTTCTATTCCTCGTACCCGCGCCTGCAGGTCGCGACCATCGCGGTGGTCGCCTTCATCTATCCGGTGATCGCGCTGCTGCTGGATTACCTGATCTACGGCCATGCGCTGGCGCCGGTGCAGAGCCTGGGCGTGGCGCTGATCGTGCTCGGCACGCTCGGCGTCAATCTGAAGTGGTCATGGCGCCGGTCGCAGCCGGCAAGGGCCTGACCGCGCCGACGCAGCACGCATCGCTTTACTCGACCCGGTCCGCTCTCGACGCGGATCAGCGGATGTGCCGCTCGCCGCGCAGGGACGCGCCGGCGGGGATTTTAGGCGGCGGCGCGGCGCTGCTCAGCCGGTCTGGACCAGGCGCCAGGCGCCTTCGACATCGGACTCGACCTGCGCCCACGGCACCGGTTCGCGCCCGCACAGGCGCTCCCAGCCGACAGCGAGCTGATCGCAGATATCTTCCCAATGACGCTCGCCGTGATGCGCTCGCGCGCCCAAGCCGTAAGCGATGGCCAACTCGCGCACCCGGTGAGGAATGCAGTCGCCGCCGCCCGGACCGGCGCCTTGGTACGACCGTCGCGGCGGTGCCGCACAGAGCCAATCGACATCCGTATGCGTCATGGGCGAAATCCGTTGGCATTGCTCTTGCATCCGAACAATATCGTCTTTACGTGAAGATAAGCGCGGCCAAATCCGGCCAACGCACACAGCGAGCGCGAACTCAGTCGCAAACACGCAAAGCGGCGACGCCGAAAGCTTTCATTTCGGCGTGGATCACGCGCGCATTGCGATGCGAATCTGAACCACGGGTGCGCGGCATCCTGAATCGATGTGCGGCTCGTCACGCACGCGAAAAAAGCGCCGCCCGAACGGACGGCGCCGCGAGCGCAATGCGCGCTCAACCCTTGATGCAGACCACCTGGCGCAAGGTGTGGACCACCTCGACCAGATCGGACTGCGCCGCCATCACCGCTTCGATCGGCTTGTACGCCGCCGGCGACTCGTCGATGACCGCCGCGTCCTTGCGGCATTCCACGTGGGCCGTGGCCGCACGATGGTCTTTGAGAGTGATCTTCCGCCGCGCTTCGGCACGGCTCATCAGTCGGCCGGCGCCGTGGCTGCAGCTGTGGAAGCTGTCCGCGTTGCCCTTGCCGCGCACGATGTAGCTGCGCGCGCCCATGCTGCCGGGGATGATGCCGAGTTCCCCCTCACGGGCGCTGACCGCGCCCTTGCGGGTCACCCACAACGACTCGCCGAAGTGCTCCTCGCGCTGGACATAGTTGTGGTGGCAATTGACCGCGGTCTTTTTCAACTGGAACTTCGGCAGCTGGACCCGCATCGCGTGCAGCACTCGTTCCATCATCGCCTCGCGGTTGTGGCGAGCGTAGTCCTGCGCCCAGCCGACGGCTTCGACGTAGTCCTCGAACAACGGCTCGCCTTCGAGCAGGAAGGCCAGGTCCTTGTCCGGCAGATGGAAGCCGAGCACGCGCCGTTCCAGCTTCAATCGCGCCAGCTCGATGAAGTAGCTGCCGATCAAGTTGCCGGTGCCGCGCGACCCCGAGTGCAGCATCACCCACACCGCGCCGGCCTCGTCGAGACAGATCTCGATGAAGTGGTTGCCGCCGCCGAGGGTGCCGATCTGCTTGTCCAGCTTGTCGGTGCGCAGCTTGCGGTGTTTGGCGTGGATCGCATCCAGCCGCGCCGCCAGCCCGGATTTGGCCAGGCGGGTGGCATGGCTGTCGGGCAAACGACGGTGTTCGCCGCCGCGGCCGTTGCCGACCGGGATGCAGTGCTCGATCGCCGAGCGCAGCTTGGCCAGACTGTCGGGCAGATCCTGGGCGCGCAGGGTCGTGCGCACCGCGGCCATGCCGCAGCCCAGGTCGACGCCGACCGCGGCCGGGATGATCGCGCCGCGGGTCGGCACCACCGAGCCCACGGTCGCCCCCTTGCCCAGGTGGGCGTCCGGCATTACCGCGATCCAGGGCCCGACGTGGGGCAGGGCGGCGATGTTGCGCAACTGGCGCCGCGCTCCTTCGTCGACCGTCACCCCGCGTACCCAGCCCTTGACCGGGACCGAGCCCTCTTCGGCGTGCAGCAGTTCGTAGCTTGATGTACTCATATCAGTGTTCCTTGTGTCGACCGCCGGCGCGGATCGGTCCGCGGTACTTGCCCGGCCGTCGCCGGGGGCGGCAACGGAAGTAGGCGTCGTAGATTTCCGGTGCGGTGTCGTTCTTCAATCGATGCTCGACCAGTTCCCGATGGTTCAGCTGTCGCTTCTCGCAGGCGTACAGGTCGCAACGCCCGTAGCGGCTGCAGCGCGCGCCGTTGCAGCGATGGACCGCTTGCTGCAACAGCATGTCGTAGGCGAATGCCTGCTTCATGCTGCGCGAGCGCGCGCCCGTCGCCGGGCGGGGCGCCGGCGACGGCACCTGGGCCAGCCGCACTTCGTACCAGATGCCATCGATTCGATGCAGTTGGGTCATCGCACCCAGAGTTCGGAACTCCGGCTGCCACCCGACGCGCTGTTCGAGCAACCTCTGATTCCGCGCGCGGCGCCGCTGCGCATCGGCGTCCAGCGCCGGCTGATTGCGCAGCAGTCGGCCGCTGTCGGGATCGACGTACAGACGCTGGCGGATCTCCGCCAGCGGACGAAGGCCGTACCAAGAGCAAAGCGCATACACGCCCCGATCTCGCCGCACCGTAGTCGCAGCCACCAGATCGGGAAGACTGCGTTCGATGTCGCGCCGCAATCGGTCGCGGCGGTCCAGCGGGCGGTACAGGTCGCTGTAGACCTCGTCCCAGGTTCGGCCGACCTGCTTTTCGAGATAGCGTTGCAACGGCCGCAGACTGCGCCGGTCCAAGCCCGGCAGGCGATGGCCCAACGGTTCTCTCGCCGGCCGTTGCTCGATGTCGCGCGGCGCCCGGTTTTTGCGCCGCACGCAGCCGACTGGCCGGCTCCGTTGCAGTATCCGGTCGTACATATCGTTTCGCATAGAAGATTTATTCCGATAGAAGCCGTCGCGACGCCAGGGCGCACGACGACGATGGCCGCTCCTGTGGGAGCGGCGTGCGTTGGGGGGTTAGGACCCCGGCGCTATCGGAATCCGGACGGCAGTGCCGTCCGGTCCTGCTTTCAGCCATGGCCCTTGAGGCTGACCAGTTGCTTCATGACTCCCTCCAGACCGCCGAACACGGTCAACTTGTCGATCTTCTCGGTGATCTTCTCCAGCGCCTCGAGCTCCTTCAGGCGCATCAGCACCGGGCTGTCCTCGATCAGCTTGGCGGTGTTGAGCAGGTTGCGGGTCGCGTTGGCCTCCTCGCGGCGGCGGATCACGTTGGCCTGAGCCGTTTTCTCCGCCTGCACCACGCCGTTGAGGATCTCCTTCATCTCGCCCGGCAGGATCACGTCCTTGACGCCCACGCCGAGCACCTCGATGCCGAACTCGCGGACCTGGCCGCGCACGTAGCCGAAGATGTCGGCGTCGAGCGAGGCCTTGTCGCCCAGCAGTTCGTCCAGAGTCTTGGCCGAGACCGCCTTGCGCAGGCCGTACTGCAGCTCGCGGTAGACGTGCTCGGCGTACTTGGCGACGCGGGTGCGCGCGGCGACCGGGTCGGTCACGCGCAGGCTCGCGGCCAGGTTGACCCGCAAGGACACCTTGTCGCGGGTCAACAGCTCCTGGCCCGAGACTTCCATCGCCTGCACGCGCAGCTCCACGGTCTCGACCGCGACGTTCTTGCGCAGGTTCCAGAACGCGTACGCGCCCGCCGCCAGCTCGCGCACGAACTTGCCGTCGACGAACAGCAGGCCGGCGGACTCGGAGGGCACGTTGCCGTACACGGCGACGCGCTCCAGCCAGCCGATCTGGCGCAGGCCGTCGACGAGCTCACGCTCGATCTCCAGACCGTCCTGCAACGCGATCGCGCGCACCCGGATATCGCCCAGTCCCTTCCAGTACAGGCGGCGCGTGCCGGGATTGAGCACATCGGCGATGCGGCCGTTGCGCAGCATCAGGCCGACTTCGTCGCTGCCGATGTCGGCCAGGACGAAGTCCTCGTACAGGCGCTCGCGCAGGCCGGCGATCAACGCCTCGCCGTCGTTGCCGGCGTAAGCGGTGTTGGCGATCGCGTGCGCGACCAGCTCCAGGCCGTTGCCGAAGTTGCGAAGCCTATGTACGCCCGGGCCGAGCACGCGCTCGATACGGCGATTGCGGTAAACCAAGACGCGCTCGGCATCGCCGACCACGACCTTCTTGTTCCAGAACATGCGATGTCTCCTTGTCGTTCCGGTGATCCGATCCGTGGTGGCATCCGTGGCGACCGAATCGGTTCGTCGCCGGGACGTTGGGGCGATGCGCATGCGCGTATCGCCGAATAAGTGGAAACGCCCCCGACGCCGTCGGCGCGAAACCCGCGTGCTGCCTGCGGGGCCGGTGCGTGCCGGTCGCGGCGACGTTCCCTGTCGCTGCGGCAGGCGCCGCGCCGGAGGCCGCGTCGAGGACGCGGGTCCGGCGCCGTCGCCGTTGCGGGGTTCCGTTGCGCCCCAGGCCGGCGGCGCGCTGCGGAACGCCGCGGGGGGCGTTTCCTGGTGCGGAACTTTCGTTCCTGTTTCTAAGCCGTCGTGAAAGGACGGTGGACAGCGGGAGTCGAACCCGCGACCAACAGCAATTGAGCTGTCGCTCTACCCACTGAGCTATATCCGAAAGGCGACGCATCGGATTCGAACCGATGATCCGCGGCTTGCGCCGCTGCTCCACCGTTGAGCTAGCGTCGTCGAGAAACATCCCGGCTCGGACTTCGGCATACGCCACGGCACAGCCGCGCGCACCGGACGGGATGAGAACCCGTGCCGCTGTAGTCCTTGCCTTGCGGATGCTTCGTATTGCCGCCTGTCGCCAGGCGGCAATGCGTTCGGGCGCAAGCGCCCTTGTTCTGCGATTCCCTACGCACGGCCCGTGCCGAAGCACCGGAGCACGGCGCTGATGCGCCTCGATGGCCTGTCCCCTTTCCTCTCGGATGCTTCGGGGAACGTAAGAAGTGGCGAAAATCCAGCCGTTTCCGACTTTTTCGTGAAATCCCTTTGCGAACGCCGAAACGAAAACGCCCCCGGCGTTAGTCCGAGGGCGTTCGCGTTCCTCGGGAGATCGGAGCGACCGATCTCCCATGGCGAATGGGAGTCAGTCCGGCGTGTGCAGTTCCTGCTGCCGACCGCGCTTCGACGAGGCGCAGTCGAACGACGCGTGGCACAGCGGCCCCGGCGCGTTCTGCTTGGCGATGTCGAAATGATTGAGCATGGGAAGGCGGTCGTTGGCGATTGCGTCGCGAGGACGATGGAGGCGCACGATACTCGTGAGAAATTCGTTATGCAAGACCGTTCGTCGCCGCACGAACGGATGCACGCGGTGCGATGCGCGCATCGATGCGGCGTTGCATGTGCATCGCGCGCATCGGCCGATCGCCGTTCGGACGGCGATGAAGGGTGAGCCGGAAGCCGACGGCTGTCGGTTTCCGGCGTGCGCTGCGCCATCGAATTCGATTTCGCGGCGCTCCCGTCGAATCCGCGAGGCTCAGTCGGAACGCAGCCGCGACAACAGCGTCTCGGTGTCCAAGACTTCGGCGAATTCGGCGTGCAAGGTCGCCAAGTGCGCGCGGCTGACGGTATCCGCATCGACGGTGCGCCCGTCGGCATCGACGAGGTCGAAGCAGAAACAGGCGTCGCCGACCAGCAGGACGCGGTAGCCAAGGTTGGCCGCGACTCGCGCGGTGGTGGATACGCACATGTCGGTGCTGACGCCGAACAGGACCACGGTGTCGACGCCGAGGCGGCGCAGACGCAGGTCCAGGTCGGTGCCGATGAAGGCGGCGTTGACCGACTTGGTCACCAACGGCTCGCCCGCACGCGGCTCGAAGCCGTCGCGGAATCCGTTGCCCGGATGCGAGGGGTGCAGGGTGGAATCGGGCAGGATCGAGTCGTGGCGGACGTGGATCAGCGGCCGAGCGGTTTCGCGCCAGGCGGCGAGCAGGCGCCGGCCGTTGGCTTCCATCGCCGGATTGTTGCGGCGTCCCCACGGCGCGTAGTCGAAGCCGCGTTGCACGTCGATCGGAATCAGGGCGGCATGAGCGAGGTCGGACATGGGGCGAGTCTCCATGGGCTGGGGCGTGGCGCGGACGGGAGGCCACTGTGGGCGCTCCCACAGGCCGGTCTCAACCCGGCAAAATGCCGGGCCGGCCGGCGCGACTTGCGACGGCGCCCTGCGTTGCGACCATGAAGATCCTCGACGATACCGACCGCAAACTGATCGCCCTGTTGCAGGACAACGCCCGCCTGTCGACCGTGGCCTTGGCCAAAGCGGTGGGGCTGGCGCGCAGTTCGGTGCAAGAACGCATGCAGCGATTGGAGTCGGCCGGGGTGATCGCCCAGTACACGGTGCGCCTGGGCAGCGGCGGCGATCCGTTGCGGGCCTGGTTGCTGCTGCGCTATGGCGAGGGTTTCAGCTGCGACGACGTCGTGCCGCCCTTGGTCGAACTGGCGCAGGTGCGTTCGATCCACAGCGTCGCCGGCGAGATCGATCTGATGGTGTTGGTGGAGACCGTCGGCCCCGGCGAACTGGCGGACCTGCGCGAACGGGTCGCGGCGCTGAAGGGCGTGGACGACGTGACGACGCTGCCGGTGCTGCGCACGGCGTTGGAGCGGGGGTGACGGCGGCGGGGAAGGCCGGCAGAGCGCACGGACCTTTCTCGACCTTGGCCCTCGGGGGATGCAGGCCCGGAATCAGGAGGGCAGCGCGTTCCCGCGCACGCGCCGGGCTATTCCGACTCCACCCCGGCCAGGTTCAGCACCCAGTCCGGTGTCCGCGGTTCGCCGGCGAAGAATGCTGCCGGTTTGCGTTCGCCGATCGCCCAGCGGTGCAGCCAACTCGGGCCGGCCGGGCCGAAATAGGCGTCGGCGCGTTCGTAGGCGGGGTCGCGCAGCGCTTCGTCCAGGCCGATGAAGCGGTAGCCGCGCTTGCGCGCCATCGCGATCAAGTCGCCGTAGGTGTCGGCATTGAGCAGGTTGGCGTGGATCAGCCACACCTGCGGGAGGTTGTAGCCGAGCAGGGCGATCGACTGGCTTTCGTAGTAGTCGAGCTTGGCGCCCATGTGGCGCAGGTAGTCGCGGCGCAGGCGCGCCTGGAGGCGGGTGTCGCCGCGCTGCTCGAGGCGCAGGTAGGCGCCGGCCCAGATCCAGTCGGAGTTGCCCTCCGTCACCGGGGCGATGCGGTAACCGTGTTCGCTAAGAAAGGCCTGCAGCTTCGCCTTGTCGGACGCGCTGCGGCCGGCGCGCAGATACGGATGGCGGAACCAGCGCGGTGCCGGGCGGCCGCTTTCGCGCGCCAGGGCCTTGAGCCGGCGCTCGCCGCGCAGGATGTCGGCTTGATAGGCCTCCAGCCCCACCGCATGCAGATCGGAATGACCGTAACTGTGATTGCCGAGCTCGGCGCCGGCGTCGAGCCAGTCGCGCAGCATCTGCAGGCGCTGGGCCTCGATCTGTCCGCGGTCCTCGAGCTTGCCTTCGTTGACGAAGCCGACCACCGGCACGCCCGCGCCCGCGATCGCGGCGACCAGGCGCCGATGCCCGGGCAAGGCGTCGGCGGTGGCGATCGAGGGCAGCGGGACCCAGGGCAGGTCGTCCACGGTCAGGGCGATGCGCCGGTCCGGCGGCGGCGCGGCGGCGGCATCGCCACCGATCGCCAGGCCGAGCGAAAGCAAGAGGGCGAGCAACGGCGACGGCGGACGCATGCGGCATTCTCGGGCGGGCGACGCGGCGATCATCGCCGCGGCGCTGCCGAGTGCCTAGCGATTTTCGGACGGACCGCGGCAAGCGGCGACCGCGGTCCGGTCCGGTTGCGATGGCGGTCGCGTCAGCCCAGCCGGCGCGAGATGAAGTAGTACGCCAGATTGCCCAGGCCGCAGGCAGCCAGCAGCACCGCGACCATGCCCGGGGTGACCTCGCGCCAGCCGGCGGCCTCGATCACGCCGAATGCGGCGGCGAGCAGGACCAGGACGATGCCCCAGCGCAGCGCGCCGTGGCGGCGGCGCTGGTCTTCGTCGCGGGCCATCGAGCGCAGCAGTTCGTCGGCGCCGCCGGTAGACAGCAGTTTGCTGCGGAAGCGCGCCTCGACGGCGATCTTGATCGCCATGACGATGCAGATGAACAGGGTGATCGGAATCAGGACTTCGAGATCCATGGGGTGCCTCGGCAGTGGGTCGGGTGGGTTCGGAGCAAGAGATACGGCCGGGCCGGAGTCGGTTGCAGCCGATCCGGCGGGCCGGGAAACGCCCGACGTCACGTCTTGGGTATGTTATGTGTCATATTTGACCGGGTATCGACGTCACTGCAACCGATCCCGCCATGTCCGCATCCTTGATCGGATGACCGGTGAATCCGACCATCCCGACCGCCTGCTGGTGACCGCCGTGCTCGAGCGCGCCCCAGGCGCATTCGAGCGTCTGGTGCGCGAGTACCAGGGCCTGTGCTGGCACATCATCCAGCGCATGGTGCGGCACCCGGACGATACCCGCGAGCTGTGCCAGGAGGCGTTCCTGCGGGTGCACCAGTGTTTGCACCAGTACCGTCACGAGAGTCCGCTCAAGTCCTGGATCGGCCAGGTCGCCTACTCGGTGGCCAAGCGCCACTTGGAGCGCAAGCGGATTCCGATCGTGGAGGTCGCCGATGACGACGATGCGCTGTCGCCGCTGGACAGCGTCAGCGACGGCTTCGACCTGGAGGCAGCCTGCGCCGACGAAGAGATCGCCGCCGGCCTGCACGCCGAGATCGAGGCCCTGCCGCCCCTGCAACGCACCCTGTTGA
This sequence comes from Lysobacter antibioticus HS124, assembly GCF_000336385.2. GTDB lineage: Bacteria > Pseudomonadota > Gammaproteobacteria > Xanthomonadales > Xanthomonadaceae > Lysobacter > Lysobacter firmicutimachus. The sequence continues at coordinate 49,688 of NZ_HG424466.1, forward strand.
CCCTGTATCACTTGGAAGAACTGCCGATCGGCGAGATCGCCGCGATGACCGGCCTCGCCGAGGGTACGATTAAAAGCCACCTGTTCCGGAGCCGGGCGCGGCTGCGCCAGCGCCTGGAAGCCCGGTTGGGAGAATTCGCATGAACCGCACGCAGCCCCCTGTCGATCCTTCCGATGCCCGCGATCCGGCCGTCGCCCGCGAATGGCGATTGCAGGAGCGGGCCATGCGCGAGGAGCGCGACGGCGCGCCGATGGACGCCGACGATCCGCGCCTGGCCCAGTATCGTCTGCTCAGCCGCGCCTTGCGTGCGCCGGTGATGGAGCCGATTCCCTATGGTTTCGCCCAGCAGGTCGCGCGCAGCGTCGAAGCGGCGACGCAGAACAGCGACCGGTTGGAGCGCTGGCTGCAGCAGGGGCTGCTGGCCGGCCTGGGGCTCGCCGGCGTGGCGACGGCTGCGCTCGGCGGCGCGCAATGGTGGACGGCGTTCGCCGCCGGCGTCGACTTGCTGCCCGAAGGCAGCCTGACCTGGGGCCTGGTCGTGGCCGCCTGTTGCATCGTTACCTGGGGCTGGGACGGCGCGATGCGCAGCGTCGGCTTGGGCCCGGGGGCCGCTCGCGCCGCCTGAGCGCGACAGCGAAGCCGCGCGGGCCCGGCCGGCGCCGATCTTATTGCCGATGGGGGCGCTGCATTTCCGCGCCGTCGCGGCCGCACTGCGATCGCGGTACGCCGTGCCGCACCACACAAGCGTTGCGTGAAGCGCGACGGGTTTGTGCGCACGCGCGCGCCGCGGCGCGCGCGGGCCCGGCGCGCCGCGCGAATGCGCGCGAACGCGCGTCGACGGCGGACTTCGATCCGCATGGAAATCGCGTACCGCGACGGGGTACGCAGTTCCGTGCCGGAGCCGGCAGGCGCGTGTCACCCAAGTAACAGCTATCCCCCGACCCCCTAACCAGACTCGCCTCACGTGCTCGACACAGGAGAGGCGAGTGATGGAACGTAACGAAACAGAACTCGGCGATTACGCCGCCGCCGACGCGATGTTCACCATCGCCTGGCGCGAGAATTTGCCGGAGCTGGAAGCGCGCGCGCGGCGGTTCGCCGAGGGCCAGCGCGACCGCGCCGAAGAACTGCTGGGCAACACCGCGATGAAGGCGTGGCTGTTCATGCGCAATTCGCCGCAGACGATCACCGACCCCAGCGGCATCCTGTTCGTGGTCATGCGCCATGTCTTTCTGGACAGCGTGCGCCAGCGCAACCGCGACCGCGAGGTGTTCGACCGCAACCGCGACATCGACAACGACGCGGCCGGTTTCGCCCACGACGGCATATCGGCGTTGCAACAGCTCGAGCTCGACGAACAACTCGAGCGGGTGATCGCGGCGGTGTCGAAGATGAGCCGCGAGCAGCGCCGGCTGTTCGCCTACCGTTTCATCGACGATCTGCCTTACCCGGAAATCGCCGCGCGGCTGCACATCAACCAACCGCTGGCGCGCAAGCGCGTGGAGTTGCTGCGCAACCGGCTGCGGACCGCGGTCGGCGACTGAGGCGAGGCCGATCCGCGCCCGAGCCCCGATTCCGGACGCATCCCTTGGGCCCGGCTTCACAGGCCGCCGGGGATTGCGTTCCTCCCGTTAGACCCACGCGACACCGTCATGCGGCTCAGGACGTCGGTCCTGCAGACGTTTCCTCCACCGACCGATCAAGGACAGGCTCATGGCCGCTCCCGAAACCCCCGTCAATTCGCAGATCACCGATGCAGTCACCCAGACCAACGTAAAAGTCGTCGCCGAAGCGCCCGCGCAGGCGATCGCTTCGCTGTACCAGGTATCCAGCCATTCGGCTGGGCTTTCGCTGCAGAACGCGGTGTACAGCCAACAGGCCTTGAACCAGATCTCGACGGCGGTGGTGTCCAAGGCGGTCGCGCTGATCATGTCGATCGGGGAGAAGTCGTGACGCGCGCAGCGCCGGCCCGGCGCGCATTCGCCGTGGCGATCCGATAACGCGGGAGAGCAGCGATGAGATGGTTCGGCAAGAAGAAGACGCCGCCGGCGCCCGCTGCGCCCGCGGCCGCCGCGACGACCGCCGCACCGGCATCGCCGGCGGCGGCCACGACGGCGGCGAGCGATTCCGCGCCTGCGGTTGCGGCGACGCCCGCTGCGGCCGCGCCGGCCGCCACCGGAGCGGCCGCTGCGCCCGCGGCGGCTGCGACGACGGACAGCGGCGCGAATCCGGCCGCCGCTGGCGCCGCTGGCGCCGCTTCCGCCGCCGGCACGAACGGCGGATCGGCGGCCAGCGCCGGGAGCGGTAGCGGCGCGAGCAGCGGTGGCGCGAGCAGCAGCGGCGGCGGCAACAGCGGCGGCGGCAACAGCGGCGGTTCGGCGGCCGGTTCAGGCTCCGGTGGCGGTTCGACCGGCGGTGCGACGCCCAAGTCGCCGCTGACCATGGCGCGCGATCGCGCCGTCGAGCAAAGCGAGGCTGCGACGCCGCCTGCGACCGACTCCTTGAACCCGCAGATCGTCCAGGCGGTGCAGTTCACCAACGCCGAAACCGCCTCGTACGCGCCGGCGCAAATCGCCACGGCGCCGGACATGATGATCAGCCAGGCCGCGGGCCTGGTCGCGCAGTCGGCGGCCGGCTATTTCGACGGCATCAGCAAGATCACCCTGGCGGCGCAAGGCATGCTGATGAAGCAGCTGACCCAGGATCTGGTCGAGGGGCAACTGGAAAAAGCCGCCGAAGACGCGCTTGGCATTCTCGCCACCGAGATCCTCATGGGCGCGGCCGCCGCGGTCGCCGCCGCATCCGGCGCGATGGAGGCCGAGTCGGCCAGCTTCGCCATCGACCGCATCGACCAGAGCATTTCCAAGTACTCCTCGCTGCTGCAGAACCGCAAGAGCGCCTAGGCCACGCGCCCAGCGCTCTGACAGGACCCGGCCATGGCCTATTTCGCTTTGCCCGCGATCGAGTTGCCGCGCTACCGCTTCGATTACGGCAGCCGGCTCGACGCCATCTTGCCGGTCGATGCGCCGGGCGTGAGCGCGAGCGCGTCGTTGATCTTGCCGGTGAGCTATCGCCGCCGGGACGGCGGCAGCCAGACCGAGGTCCAGACCACGGTCGAGGTCGTGCAGGGATTGCCGCTGTCGCTGCTCGGCCTGTTCGGCGGCGGCGCCGATGCTCGGCAGCGCGCGCACGGCACGTTGGCGCTGTTCGTCCAGGCGCTGCAATCGATGGAACGGCGCAATCCCCTGGCCGTGCTGGCCGCCAGCGCCGATCGCAGGCACTATCGGCGCGGCGAGTGCGCCGCGGAGAACCTGTACATCGCCTGCCAGTGCCTGGTCGGTCCGTTGGGGCTGGACGCGCTCGGTGGTGCGTCGGCGACCGATCCGGTGCTGTATCGCAGCGTGCGCCGCGCGCTCGAGCGACTGCAACGGATGGCGCGGAACGACGCTCCGGCATCCGCATTGCGATCGCTGACGCCGGCGTTGAGCTACTTCAATGGCCGCATCTACGATGCCGGCGTCTACACGCCGCTCGACGACGCCTGCCGCATGCGCTCGCTCGCGCTGCAGCGCCTGCGCGTCGCGCCCGGCGGCGAATCGCGCTACATGCAATGGATCGCGATGAGCCTGCGCAGCCTGGAGCAACAAGGCATCGCTCATGCCCAGATCGGCGTGGACCCGGATCAGGTCGCTGCGGCCAATGCGGTCGTGGCGGCCTACAACGGCGTCCGCCAGACCGCTTACAAGTTGCTGGTGCGGGTCGCGCCGGGCGCCGGGCCGGGCGGGCTGGCCGAGCAGTTGCGGGCACGCGTCCTGCCGGTGTTCCAGGACCCCGGCCTGAGCGAGGCGATCGGTATCGATCTGCGCGGCTGCGGCGTCGGCGACTATCGCGTCTGGCTGGACTTCCTCGCTGCGCAGTCGACGAGCCTGTCCCAATGCTTCGGCGCCGCCGCGGATGCGCGCGCGTTGCAGTTGTGCAACAGGATCGCTTGCGCCGACGGCGCCGGCCTGGCCGCGGACAACCGCTCGGCGATCGGCTATGCCATGGCCTATGCCCCGCGTCTGCCCGACGCCGGTTTCTACGCGGCTTATGCCGATCGCATATCGGCCGCGCTGGCCCCGGGGCGCGCCGACATCGCCCCGTTGGGCGTGTTCGACACGTTGTTCGGCGCCACCACGCTGAGCATCGATGGTCTGATCCTGCGCCGCTACGAAGCCGGCAGCGAACGCAGTCGCGGTCTGGTCGCCGAAGCCGGCCGGCGCGACACGATGGCGTTGTGCCAGGCCTTGGATCGGCCTTTGCCGGCCGCTGCGGTTTCGCTGCCGCCCGCATCGACGCCGCAGAGCGCCTACGCGACCCTGACCGCAGCGCAGTTCCCGTTCGGGTTCCGCCTCGGCCAGGCCTGCCATTACCGCGGCTACGTCGGGGCCAGGTACCCCTTGCTCGCATTCGATACCCGCCTGGACGAAGGCGCGCCGGCCTGCATCGGCCAGAGCGGGAGCGTCCGGCCCGGCTATGTCGATACCGATGCGCTGCAAGCTCTAGGCGACCGGCTCGCGTTCACCGGTCTGCAGGCGCTGGAACCGGCCCAGATCGATGCCTTGATGGACTTGGTGCGCGGCTCCGATTCGCTCGCCGACCTGCTGAGCCAGGGCCAGAACGTGCTGCAGCCGATGCTGGCCGCGGCGCTGGCGCCGATCGGCCCGGCCCTGAGCTCGGATCAGGGCTATGCCGCGTTCGCCGCCCTGGTCGAGGCGATGGTCGGCGACAGCGCCCTGCGCAGTCTGTGGTTCGACGCCTTGGCGCGGGCCTTGAACCTGTTCATCAACTGGCGCGCCTACCTGCTCGCCAGCGGCGGTCAGGGCGCGACGCATGCCGACGTACAGGACGCCTTCCTGCGCACGGTGCTGTTGCTGGCCTATGCGTTGGTGCCGCTCGATGCCGGAGCCGGAGCGCAGAGCCAGGTCGGCGCGCAACTGCAGCAGCTGGTCGGTGCCGTCGCGGCGGCTTACTGGCAGACCAGCGTCGGCCCGCTGGCCGCCAATACCGACGCGCGCACGAGCACCGTGGCCATCGCCGGCTACAAGGCGCCGGCGTCGGCCGTCACCGTCACGCGCAACGCCGCGCCGGCCTGATCGGCAACCGCATTGCGTATCGAATCCCTTGTAAGACCGGAGTTGGCCATGGACGAGAATCTGCACTGCCTGCTGCACATGGAACTGGAGGGCCTGTTCGACCCGCTGCGCGACGCCGCGGCACCGCCCGCCTGCGTGGCGCCGCCTGCCGCGAGGCCGGCCGGTGCGGATCTGGCAGATACGGATCTGGCCGATACGGATCTGGCCGAAGCCGTGCTCGCGCGCCTGCGCCAGCCCGACATGCGCGCGACGCTGGAGCGGCTGGCCACGCAATTGAGGCTGCACTGACATGGCGCGTACCGAGCTGACCGCCCGGCCGGCCGCAGCGGCCGCGCCGCATCCGGCCACCGTCGCGGCCGCCGCCGCGTCCGTGCCGGCCGCCGAACCGCCGAGCGAACTGGATCGGCAGATCGGCGTGTTCGCGCAGAAATGGTTCGACTTGGACCTGGACGCCGAGAAATGCCGCCAGGTCGCGAACCTGCTGAGCGCCTCGAGCGCGCCGCCGCCTCGCGCCCCGGACCCGGGGCGGATCGTCCAGGCCAAGACCGCCAGCGTGGTCGAGGCCGGGCGCGAGCGGATCCAGAAGGTGATCGAGCAAGGCCTCAATCGAACCCAGGAAACCGTGCGCAGCGCGACCCGCTCCGAACGCGAGGCCGAAGCCAATATTCTCGGCGCGGTCGAACGCGCCACCTCGCTGGAAGACCTGCGCTTGCCCAAGCCGCGGGTCGGCGACGAATCGGCGCAGCCGCCGCTGGCGCAGTTCGCGCATCAGCTGCAACGGTTGATCCGCGCCGAAGTCGACGCCTGCTTCCAGCAGCAGTTCGCGCCGCTGGCGCAGCAACTGCATTCCGTCATCGAAGCCGCGCGCAGCAAGGGACTGCTGCCGCAAGGCACCGAACCCTCGGAGCCGTCGCGATCCGAGCCGGCGAGCAAGGGCGGCAGCGACAACGCGAAAACCGCCGCGAAAACCGATCCGAACAACAATCAAAACAACGCCGGCAAGGCGCCATGATCGGCTTCACAACGCGATAGACGTTTCGTTACTAACCAACGTACGGCATGGGCCGTACACCACTTCAAGGAGTTCACCATGGCTTTCCCGACCGCCGTCAACGACCAAATCACCGATGCCGTCACCCAGTCCAACGTCAAGGTCATCGGCGAAGCGCCCGCCTTCGCGATGGGCTCGATCTACCAGTCGATGGCGCACTCGACGAGCATCCTGTTCGAGAACGCGGTTTCGGCGCAGCAGCAGCAGAACACGCTGTCGCAGGCCGCGACCAACCAGGGCGTGATGCAGATCTACACCGTCGACACGACCGCCGCCGCCGGCGCCACCGAGAAGGTCGCCCAGACCGGCGTGTCCGACAACCTGACCAGCCTGCTGACCGTGCTCAACGCGTTCAAGTAAGCCGAACGGTCCGACCGCTTAGATCGGCCGCGGGGCGCCGGTCAGCCAGTTCCGCTGCCGCCGGCGTCCGCGTCCGATCCGCTTTTCGATAATCGCCAACCGAGGACCTTGTTATGGCCTACCCCACCGCAGTCAACAATCAGATCACCGACGCCGTCACCCAATCCAACGTCAAGGTCGTCGGCGAGGCGCCGGCCTTCGCCATGGGCTCGATGTTCCAGGCCGCCGCGCATTCCACCGGCATCCTGTTCGAGAACGCGGTTTCGGCGCAGCAGCAGCAGAACTCGCTGTCGCAGGCCGCCGCCAACCAGGGCGTGATGCAGATCTACACCGTCGACACCACCGCCGCCGCGGGCGCGACCGAGAAGATCGCCCAGACCGGCGTGGCCGACAACCTGACCAGCCTGATGACGGTGCTGAAGGCGTTCAAGTCGCCGTACGGCTCGTAAGCAGCGCCAAGCGATGCCGGTCCGCTTCGGCGCCGGCATCGTTCCGGCTCCCGCACCGGCGCGCCGTCGCGCACCGCGGCGGACCCAAGCCGATCGCCGGGCTTCGACCGTCGAACTTCGCTCGACGAGCTTCGATCGCTGAGATCCGGCCGCCGGATGACGCCCTCGTCGCAGGCGTCGAAGGCAGACGAAACACCAAGGGGGGCGTTATGGAATCCGCAACCGGCCGCTGCCGCGGCCGTCTCGTGGCCGCAACCACGGCCGCGCGGTACCCGCTATGGGCATGAGCGCCGACGACGGCGTGGCGGTCCGGCGCAGGCGCTGGGGGGTGGACCGCTGCGGTCTGCTGCGCGGGTTGCCGACGGCGCTGCTCGACCAGGTCGCGCGCCACGCCAGCGAGGTCAACCTGGAGGAAGGCGACGCGCTGTTCTTCAAGAACGACCCCAGCGATTTCCTCGCCTTCATCGTCCACGGCCGCATCTACAAGTTGCTGTACGGCCCGGACGGCCAGGAACTGATCGTCGATACGATCGAAAGCGGAGAGACCGTCGACGAGACGCCGCTGCTCGACGCCCATCCGCATACCTTCACCGCGGTGGCCTACAGCCCGACCAAGGTGCTGCTGCTGGCGCGCCGGCATTTTCCGCTGCTGACCGCCGATCCGACGGTGATCGAGCGCGCCCACGCCTCGCTGTGCCTGCGCCTGCGCCACGCGGTCGAGAGCCTGGAAACCATGTGCCTGCACCGGCTGGAGTCGCGCCTGGCGCGCTACTTGCTGTCGCTGATGCGCACTCAGCCGCATGCGCGCGGCGAGGACTTCGAGGTGGCCTTGCCGCCGACCCAGAGCATCCTGGCGGCGATGGTCAACGCCAGCCGGCCGAAGTTGAACGCGCAATTGCAGACCTGGCACCGCAGCGGTCTGGTCAGCCGCAAGCGCAACATCCTGCGCATCAACGACATCGACCAGTTCCGCTGCAAGGCCTACCTCGGCCGCGAGGCCGAGCGCCCGACGTCGCCGCGCGCGCGCGCGGCGGCGGCCCGGCGCAGCGCTTGAGGCGCTGTCGCGGCCCCTATCGCTTCGCCTCCGCGCGATTCACTTCAGCATCGGCCCCAGCACGCTCCACACGTGATCGCGCAGCTTCGGCTGGGCGCTGGCGATCGGGTGCAGGTTGTCGGCCTGGAACGCATTGCGGTCGAGCGCGATCGGTTCGAGCAGGAACGGCAGCAGGGCGGTGCCGTGCTGGCGCGATAGTTCGCGGTAGTTGCGCTCGAAGCCGGCCGTGTACTCCTTGCCGAGGTTGGGCGGCATGCGCATGCCGATCAGCAGCACCTGCGCCTTGGCGGCCTTGGCGGCGAGGATCATGCGTTCCAGGTTGGCCCGGCTTTGCGCCAGTTGCAGGCCGCGCAAGCCGTCGTTGGCGCCCAGTTCGATGACCACCACCGAGGGACGGTTGCGTTGCAGTTCGCCGGCGATGCGCGAGGCGCCGCCGGCGGTGGTCTCGCCGCTGACGCTGGCGTTGACCACCCGCCAGCCCGGGCGGCTGCGGGCGACGCGCTCGGCGGTCAGGGCGACCCAGCCCTGCGCGGCCGCCAGGCCGTAGCCGGCGGACAGCGAATCGCCCATGACCAGCACGCTGCGCGCGGCCTTGGCCGCCGGCGCCGCGGCCGGCGCGCGCGCGGATGTCGACTGGGCCGGCTGGGCCAGGGCCAGCGGCGGGACCAAGCCGGCGGCCAGCAGTGCGGCGGCGGCCAGGGCGCGCGGCCATTGAACACGGCGGCCGGATCCCGCATATCGTGCCCTGGACCGTGATGTCGTGGACCCGACAGGGTTCTTAAGAATCATTTAATAACGTCTCCCGAAGATGCGGCGAGGCAAACATAAGCGCAAACATAAGGGCGATCATGGCAGCTTCCCACCTGGCCGATCCGATCATGGCCGATTCCATCGCCAAAGGCGTCGATGCGGACGCATCCGGGCACGCCGCGGTACGCGCGGCGACGCCGACGTTGCAGGTCGAGCGGCTCGGCAAGACGGTGGTCCTGCCCTCGGGCGAACTCACCATCCTGGACGGGGTCGGCTTTTCGATCGCCAAGGGCGACAGCGTGGCGATCGTCGGCGCGTCCGGCTCGGGCAAGAGCACCTTGTTGTCGCTGATGGCCGGGCTGGATTCGCCCAGCAGCGGCCGAGTGCTGCTCGACGGCGAGGCGATTTCCGCGCTCGACGAGGACGGACGGGCGCGGGTGCGCAGCGAGAAGGTCGGGTTCGTGTTCCAGAGTTTCCAGCTGCTGCCCTCGCTGACCGCGCTGGAGAACGTGATGCTGCCGCTGGAGCTGCGCGGCGATCGCGACGCGCGCGTGCCGGCGCAGGCGATCCTGGCCAAGGTCGGCCTCGGCCAGCGCCTGGACCATTACCCGCGCCAGTTGTCCGGCGGCGAGCAGCAGCGCGTCGCCCTGGCGCGCGCGTTCGTGACCCGGCCGTCGCTGTTGTTCGCCGACGAGCCGACCGGCAATCTCGACACCCACACCGGTCAGGCGATCATCGAGTTGCTGTTCGAACTCAATGCCGACGCCGGCACCACCCTGGTGCTGGTGACCCACGACGACCATCTGGCCGCGCGCTGCCATCGCCGCCTGCGCCTGGACAGCGGCCGGCTGGTGCAGGGATGAGCGGCGCCGTCACCACGTTGGCGATGGCCTGGCGGCAATTGCGCCGCGACCTCAAGGCCGGCGACGTGCGCATCCTGCTGACCGCGCTGATCGTGGCGGTGCTGGCGGTGACCGCGGTCGGCTTCGTCACCGATCGCGCCGAGCGTGCGTTGGCGATCGAGGCCAACCGCCTGCTCGGCGGCGACGCGGTGATCCGCGCCGACCAGCCGATCGCCGGCAAGCTGCGCGATGCCGCGAATGCGCCGGCGCTGCGCCGCGCCGAAGCGACCGAACTGCAGACCATGATCCGGGTCGGCGAGCGCCTGCAGCTCGGCGATCTGCGTGCGCTCGGCCCGGGCTTTCCCTTGCGCGGCAGCTTCCGCATCGCCGAGCGCGCCGGCGGCGCCGAGCGCGACGCCGACGGCGTGCCGGCCCGCGGTACGGTGTGGATGAGCCGCGCCGGCGCCGACACGCTCGGCGCCCGGATCGGCCAGGAAATCGCGATCGGCGACGCGCGCCTGCGCCTGGCGGCGTTGGTGACCCAGGAGCCGGACGCATCGCTGGACTACTTCAACATCGCGCCCAAGGTATTCCTCAACCTGGCCGATCTGCCGTCGACCGGGCTGATCCAGCCCGGCAGCCGGATCCGCTACCGCCTGGTGGTGGCCGGCGCGCCCGGTGCGGTCGAGCGCTTCGTCGCCGCGGCCAAGCCCGCACTGGGCCGCGGGCAGCGCCTGGAGACGATCGCCGATGCGCGACCGGAAGTGCGTTCGGCGCTGGACCGCGCCGGCCGCTTCCTCGGCCTGGCCGCGCTGGTGTCGGTGGTGCTGGCCGCGGTCGCGGTGGCGATGGCCGCGCGCCGGCACAGCGAACGCCATCTGTCCGGCACCGCGGTAATGCGTTGCCTCGGCGCCAGCCAGCGCCGCCTGGTCGGCATCCACGTCGGCGAAATGCTGTTGCTGGGCCTGATCGCCAGCGCGATCGGCGTCGGCCTGGCGTTCGCCTTGCAGTGGGCGATCGGCGGCTGGCTGGAGCAAGCCTTGAAGATGTCGATTCCGGCCGCCGGCTGGCTGCCGGCGCTGCAGGGCCTGGGCGTCGGCCTGGTGGTGTTGCTCGCGTTCGGCGCGCCGCCGGTGCTGGCCTTGCGGCGGGTGCCGGCCTTGCGCGTGCTGCGCCGCGACCTGGACCCGGCCGAGCCCAGCGCTTGGCTGGTGGCGATCGCCGGCCTGCTCGGGCTCGGCGGCCTGCTGTGGTGGAAGGCCGGTTCCGCCACGCTCGGCGCGGCCATGCTCGGCGGCATCGCCGCGACGTTGGCGGTGCTGGCTTTGCTGGCCTGGGCGCTGATCGTGGTGGTGCGCCGACTGCGCTCGCGCCTGCGCGGTAGCCTGCGCTACGGCCTGGCCAACGTCAGCCGCCGCGCCGGCACCAGCATCGCCCAGATCTCCGCCCTGGGCCTGGGCCTGATGGCGCTGCTGTTGCTGACCTTCGTCCGCACCGATCTGCTCGACCGTTGGCAGTTGGCCTTGTCGGCCGATGCGCCGAATCGCTTCATCATCAACGTGCAGCAGGATCAGGTCGCCGACGTGCGCCGCTTCGTCGCCGACCAGGGCCTGGCGGCGCCGACCCTGTTTCCGATGATCCGCGGCCGCCTGACCGAGGTGAACGGCAAGCCCGTCACCGGCGCCGACTACGCCGAGCGCGGCGACCGCGCCAAGCAACTGGCCGAGCGCGAATTCAACCTGTCGGTGGCCGACCGTCTGCGCGCCGACAACAAGGTCGTCGACGGGAAATTCTGGGCGCCGCAGCGCCTGGCCGCGCCGGAGGTCTCGGTCGAAGAGGGCTTCGCCGAAACCTTGGGCTGGAAGGTCGGCGACACGGTCGCCTTCGACATTGCCGGGCAGCTGTTCGAGGCGCGCATCACCAGCCTGCGCAAGGTCGATTGGGAAAGCTTCCGGCCGAACTTTTTCGTCATCGCCTCGCCCGGCTCGATGGACGGCTACGCCGCCAGCTACATCACTGCGATCAGCGTGCCGCCGGCGCGGACCCGCTTCACCTCCGAGCTGGTCGAGCGCTTCCCGAACTTGTCGGTGATCGATATCGAACAGGTGCTCAAGCAGGTGCGCAACACCGCCGACCAGGTCTCGACCGTGGTCGAGGTGGTGTTCTACTTCTCGCTCGCCGCGGGCCTGTTGGTGTTGATGGCCGCGGTCAGCGCGAGCCAGGACGAGCGTCTGCTCGAGGGCGGGGTGATGCGCGTGCTGGGCGGCAGCCGTCGCCAGCTGCGCCTGGCCCAGGCCTCGGAATTTGCCGCGATCGGCCTGTTGTCGGGGCTGACCGCGGCGATCGCGGCCTCGGTGCTGGCCGGCGTGGTCGCGGTGAAGGTGTTCGATCTGCCCTGGCAGTTCGACTGGCGCATGGCCGCCGTCGGCGGCGGCGCCGGCGTCCTGGCGGCGTTGATCGCCGGGTTGTTCGCGACCCGGCGCGTGCTCGACGCGCCGCCGTCGGTGACGTTGCGCGAACTGCAGGGCTGACGCCGCCGCGGGCGCCGCACTCGGCGGCGCCCGCATGGATTCAGGCGCTCAGTTGCGGCTCGGCCTGGAAGCGGCGCGCGTAGCCGCGCTCGTCGGCGACCCGCTCCACTTCGTCGTCGGCGAGATCGGGGGCCGCATAGACCGCATACACCGTGGCGCTGTCGCGGCGACCGATGTGATGCAGCCGGTAGCGCGCGGTACCGCTGCCGGTGTTGGGCGGATAGTGCAGCGGCGGTGCGCCGCCTTCCAGATCGAGTTCGCTGTTGTCGACGGTGCCGCCGACGAAGAGGGCTCGCATCGCGCGGGTCTCCTGTGTGCTGGGCCGTAACGCGATCCTCCCGGGACCGGCGTTGGCGGGCGATGAAGCCGCCGTGCAAAGAACGCAAAACGGCGTCGTCGGCGACGAGACGTTCAGTCCCCGGGCGTCAGATGGCCGGAAAACAGCTTGCGCCGACGCCGGGCGCGCAGCCAGGCGGTCTGCACCAGCAGGGCGGCAGCCAGCGCCAGGGCCAACCAGGCCACCACCGTCGCGCCCGGCCGCGCCGAGGCCGATTGCGCCACGTACACCCCGACCAGCCCCCACAGCGCAGCGAGCACATAGCCGGCGTTGCCGTGCATGCGCGCATTGAGCGCGCTCAGCAGCAGGGCCATCGCCGCCAGCAGAGCCAGGCTCCAGCCCAGCATGCGTTCGATCGGCAGCAATCGATAGGCGACGATGACCTGGGCGGTGTTCAGGAACGCGGCCAACGACAGCCAGCCGGCGTGCAGCGAGACCGGCAATTTGGCCCACCAGGCCTGCGCCGGCAGCGGATCGACGTCGCGCGCCAGCCGCACCGCGGCCCAGGCCAGGCAGGCCAGGGCCAGCCAGATGATCGCCAGGGCCGGCCAGAACCATTGCTGCGAGAACACCGGCATCCACAATGCGGTCAGGGTGAAGCCGGCGGCGACCGCCGGCCGCACCCGGACCAGGGCCGGGGCGTCGCGGTAGCGGCTGCGCGCCTGCCACAGCGCGAACGACAGATCGAGCAGGAAGATCGCGCCCCAGATCGAGAACGCATAACCGGCCGCGACCAGCAAAGTGGGATAGCGGTCGGACAGGCTGCCGTTGTCGGGGCCGAACGCGCCGCGTTGCGAGAACCAGGCCACGACCGGCATCAGGGCCGCGGCGACGATGACGGGCAGGCGCATGCACGGGCCTTTCTGGATACGATGCCGACACCCTAGCCCGGGGCCGCGTAAAATCCTTGCGATGACCGTTCCCGTTCGCTTTCAAGACCGCCCCGATGCGCGCTGACCGCTCCGACGACGCGCTGGACACCCTGTTCCAACCCTTCGCCGACGGACTGCTGCGCTGGCCCGAGCAGGGCGGGGCCCTGTTCCTGCGTGCCCGCGACGGCATCGGCCTGCGCCAGCGGCCGCGTCCGGGCCTGGTCTGCGAGCAGGGCTTCAAGCCCGATGTCGATGCCTTGCACCGCGCCGGCCTGGACACGGTCGATCTGGACGCCCTGGACCCGCAGCAGCGTTACCCATTGGTGCTGGTCTTGCCGCCGCGCCAACGCGAAGAGGCGCGCGCGCTGTATGCGCAGGCGTTGGCGCGCACCGCGCCGGGCGGGCGGGTGGTGGCCTGCTTGCGCAACGACGAGGGCGCGCGCACCGGCGAGGCCGACCTGGGCCTGATCGCCGGCCCGGTCGCCAGCCTGTCCAAGCGCAAGTGCCGCGCCTTCTGGACCGCGCCGCTGCAGGGCCCGGCCGATCCGGCCTTGGCCGAGGCCTGGGCCGGTGCCGACGCGCCGCGCGAGATTCTCGATGGACGCTACCTGAGCCGGCCCGGCGTGTTCGCCTGGGATCGGGTCGATCCCGCCTCGGCCTTGCTCGCCCGGCACCTGCCGGCCGACCTGCGCGGCCGCGCCGCCGATCTCGGCGCCGGCTACGGTTATCTGGCGATGGAATTGCTGGCGCGCTGCCCCGGCATCGTCGCCCTGGACCTGTACGAAGCGCAGTCGCGCGCGCTGGCGCTGGCGCGCGCCAACCTGGCCCGCACGCCCACCGCGGCGGCGCTGGAATTCTTCTGGCACGACGTCACCGCCGGGCTGGAGCGGCGCTACGATGTGATCGTCAGCAATCCGCCGTTCCACGCCCAGGGCCGCGAGGAACGTCCCGACATCGGCCGCCGTTTCATCGCGGTCGCGGCGCAGGCGCTCAATCCCGGCGGCCGGCTGTGGCTGGTCGCCAATCGCCATCTGCCCTACGAGGCCGAACTGGATCGGACCTTCGGCGAAGTGCGTACCGTCGCCCAGCAGGGCGGCTTCAAGATCGTCGAAGTGATCCGCCAGGCAGGCCGCGCATGAAGCTGGTCAAGTTGATCGCCAACCTCGGCTACGGCAGCCGCAAGGACGTGAGCGCGATGTTCCGCGAAGGCCGCATCACCGACGCCGCCGGCGACGTGCTGTACGCCGACGATCAGGTCGCGCACGAGGCGATCCGCCTCGACGGCGAGCCTCTGGACCCGCCGGCCGGCCTGGTGCTGATGCTGCACAAGCCGGTCGGCTACACCTGTTCGACCAAGGACCCGGGGCGGATCGTCTACGACCTGCTGCCGCCGCGCTTCCGCCTGCGCTCGCCGCTGCTGTCGCCGGTCGGCCGGCTCGACCGCGATACCAGCGGACTGTTGTTGATGACCGACGACGGCCAACTGCTGCATCGGATCGTCTCGCCCAAGGCCAGGCTGGCCAAGGTGTACGAGGCCCGTCTCGCCGCCGACCTGCGCGGCGACGAGGGCGCGATCTTCGCCAGCGGCGAGCTGATGCTGGAGTCGGAAAAGACGCCGCTGGCGCCGGCGCAATTGGAATCGCCGGAGCCGCGTTTTGCGCGCCTGACCCTGACCGAAGGCCGCTATCACCAGGTGCGGCGCATGTTCGCCGCGGTCGGCAATCACGTCGAGGCCCTGCACCGCTGCCGCATCGGCGGACTGTCGCTGCAGGATTTGCCGGGCGGGCAATGGCGCACGCTCGACGCTCACGATCTGGAGGTGTTGTTCCGTGGCTGATTCCGCGCCGGCGAGCTCCGCGTCGCCGATCGAGTTCGTGCCGCAGGCGGTGCTGTTCGACATGGACGGGCTGATGCTCGACAGCGAGCAGGCGATGCTGGAGACCTGGCGCGAGGCGGCGCTGACCGAATCCATCGATGCCGACGACGCGGTGTGGCTGAGCATGGTCGGGGTGCACGACCGCGCCAGCTTCGCGATGCTGGTCGAGACCTTCGGCGAAGAGGCGGCGACCCGGCTGCGCGACGCCAGCTACCGCCTGTACGACGCCCGCGTCGCCGCCGGCCTGCCGCGCAAGCGCGGCCTGATCGAACTGCTCGACCTGCTCGACGCCCACGGCGTCCCCAAGGCGGTGGCGACTTCGACCCGGCGCGAGCGGGCCTTGGCCAAGCTGGCCGCCAGCGGCCTGATCGACCGCTTCGCGGTGATCGTCACCGGCAGCGACGTCGAGCACCCCAAGCCGGCGCCGGACATCTACCTGCTGGCGGCGCGCGAGTTGGGTGTCGACCCGGCGCATTGCCTGGTGCTGGAGGATTCCGAGCCGGGCGTGCGCGCCGCGCTGGCCGCCGGCGCCACGCCGATCCAGGTGCCGGACTTGATCGCTCCGGGCGAGGCGCTGCGCGGGTTCGGCCACCGCATCGTCGCGTCCCTGGTGCAGGCGCGCGAATTGCTCGCCGCGGTGCTGGCCGGCCCGGCGCAGCCGGCGCCGGGGCGCTGAGCGCGGGCGGCGTAGCGCAAAGCAAGACGCCCCCCCGGGACCCGTTTCAAGCGGTCGCGAGAGCCTTGGGCGTCCACTGCGTCCACTGCATCTGCGGCGGGTTGCGTGTAGTGCGGCTATCGCTTTGGCTGTGAGCGACGCGGCTTCGCTGCGTCGCGACGCTCGTCGCACCCGCTTGTCTTTCCCCCTGTGAAAAAGGGCAGGGGGATTGCTCTTGCCGTCGCTTCCGCCGCAGCTACGGTCGCGGCCGTCGGCCCAAGCCGGCCGCGAACCTCACTCCGCCGTCAGCTTGCGCCAACCCTCGTGCCCCAGCTGTTCCAGGGTGGCCAGATTGCGTTCGACGATCACGTCCGGGTTCGGAAACGCGGCGACCGCGCGCTCGACGCTGGATTCGCGCAGCAGGTGCAGGGTCGGGTAGGGCGAGCGGTTGGTGCAGTTGCCGATGTCCTCGTAGGCGGTGCCGGCGAACTGGTAGTCGGGGTGGAAGCTGGCGACCTGGATCTCGCCTTCCAGGTCCAAGGCCGCGACCGCGCCGTCGGCGAGGTCGAGGAAATCGTTGAAGTCGAGAAAGTCGCCGAGCACCTGCGGATGCACGATCAGGGTGGTGTCGATCCGTTCCGGATCGCTCTGCTCCAGCAGCACCAGCTCGGACGACAACTCCTCCAGCAACTGCTCCGGCGTGGCCGCCGCGCTGAGCACGAAGCGCACCTGACCCTTGGCCAGCACGGCCTTGGCGAAAGGGCACAGGTTCAGGCCGATCACCGCGCGCTCCAGCCAGCGTCGGGTCGCGGCGATCGGGTCCTCGGCGGTCATGGCGCGAGGGCTCAGTCGCGGAAGTTGTCGTACTGCAGCGGACGCTCGAAGTTGCCGGCCTTCAGCAGGGCGATCGCGGCTTGCAGATCGTCGCGCTTCTTGCCGGTCACGCGCAGCTTGTCGCCGTTGATCTGGGTCTCGACCTTGAGCTTGGCGTCCTTGATCGCCGCGGCGATCTTCTTCGCCAGCTTCTGTTCGATGCCTTGCTGCACGGTGATCTTCTGCCGCGCGCCGGCGAGGTTGGTCTCGACATCGCCGAATTCCAGGCAGCGCGCGTCGATCTGCCGCGCCGACAGGCGCTGGCGCAGGATCACGGTCATCTGCTCGAGCTGGAATTCGCTCGGCGCCGACTGGGTGATCGACTTGTCGTCGAGCACGAACTTGGCGTCCACGCCCTTGAAGTCGAAGCGGGTGCTCAGCTCGCGGTTGGCCTGGTCGACGGCATTGGTGAGTTCGTGGGTGTCGACTTCGGACACGACGTCGAAGGAAGGCATGGCGCACTCGCAAGATAGGGGGGAACGGGGGCCAAGGGTAACGCAAGCGCCATGGCGATATGCACTGTTGCGGCCGATACCGGCGGTTTTTGCCGCTCCGGCGCCCCGGCGCCGGCGGATTGGCCGCTAGAATTCGGGGATTCCCCGTTATCCGGAAGCTTCCATGCTCAAGACCGCCGCCTTCGCCGCGCAGAGCGCGCGCGCCCCGCTGGCCCCGTTCGAGATCGAGCGCCGCGAGCCGGGCCCGACCGACGTCCTGATCGACATCCTCTATTGCGGCGTCTGCCATTCCGACATCCATCAGGCGCGCGGCGAATGGGGCCGCTCGCGGTTTCCGATGGTGCCGGGCCACGAGATCGTCGGCCGGGTCGCCCAGGTCGGCAGCGCGGTGGACAAGTTCCGCACCGGCGACGCGGTCGGCGTAGGCTGTTTCGTCGACTCCTGCCGCGAATGCGCGCAGTGCCGGGCCGGCGAGGAGCAGTACTGCGACCAGGGCATGACCAGCACCTATAACTCCACCGAGCGCGGCAGCGGCGCGCCGACCTACGGCGGCTATTCGACCCGGATCACCGTCGACCAGGACTACGTGCTGCGCATGCCCGAATCGATTCCGCTGGATCGCGCCGCGCCGCTGCTGTGCGCCGGCATCACCACCTATTCGCCGCTGCGCCATTACGGGGTCAAGGCCGGCGACGCGGTCGCGGTGGTCGGCCTCGGCGGCCTGGGCCACATGGCGGTCAAGCTGGCGGCGGCGATGGGCGCGAAAGTGACCGTGTTCAGCACGTCCGAGTCCAAGCGCGAGGCGGCCTTGCAGCTCGGCGCGCAGGCCTTCGCCGCGACCCGCGATCCGGCGGTGTTCAAGACTCTGGCGCGCAGTTTCGATTTCGTCGTCGATACGGTCTCCGGCGAGCACGACTACAACGCCTATCTGAATCTGCTCAAGGTGGACGGCACCATGGTCCTGCTCGGCATTCCCGAGCAGCCCGCGCCGGTCGCGGCCGGCGCGCTGATCGCGCATCGCCGCCGTCTGGCGGGGTCGATGATCGGCGGCATCCGCGAGACCCAGGAAATGCTCGATTTCTGCGCCGAGCACGGCGTGGCCTCGGACATCGAACTGATCGGCATCGACCGGGTCAACGAGGCCTACGAGCGCATGCTCCAGGGCGACGTGCGCTACCGCTTCGTGATCGACATCGCCAGCCTGCGCGGCGCCGGCTGAGGCCGCGGTGCCGGTCCCGCCTGTGGGAGCGGCGTAAGCCGCGACGACCGAAGCGGCTTACCCCGGCACCGCTCGCCGCTGCCGGGCCCCCTGCCGCGGTCACCCGATCGCGCCTGGCGCGGGGCCGAGGACGGAACGCGCCGCTCCGACCCGGCGCTCGCATCGGGCCGGCTTCGGGGCGATGCGCTGACGTGCCCGGCTCCGGCGGTCGCGGCTCACGCCGCTCCTACAAGGGATGGGCTCGGGCGCGTAAGCTGCGGTCATGCCGCTGCTGCTGATTCCATTGGCTTTGCTGGTGCTGGTCCTGCTGTGGGCGTTGCTGGTGCCGCTCGGGCTGGTCCTGCGCTACCGCGCCGGCAGTGCGCGTCGGCGCGCCGTGCCCTGGGCGTTGGGCCTGGCGGTCGCGCTGTCGTTGCCTTCGCTGCTGTTGTTCTTCGCCGGTGCCTGGACGGTCGGGCATTGGGTTGAGGACGCCACGGTGTTCGCCGCGGCCGGTTGGCTGGCCGGGCTCGCGACCGGCGTGCTGGGACTGGCCCTGACTCGCTTCGAACCGACTGCGGGCGGGCTGTACTACACGCCCAATCGCTGGCTGGTGTTGAGCCTGACCCTGATCGTCGCCGCGCGCGTGGCGATCGGCCTGTGGCAGGCGGCGCATGCTTGGGGCGATGCACCCGCCGCGGCGTGGTGGCCGCGCCAAGGTGGGCTGTTCGCGGTCGGCGGGTTGTTGCTCGGCCACTACCAGGCTTATGCGCTGGGGCTGCGGCGGCGTCTGCGGCGTGCCGACTTGCGCGGCTGAGGCCCTGCACGCCTCGCCCGAAGACGGATGACGACCATCGCGCCGCGCGGCATGATGGGGTCGTCCACGCGATTGTTTTCGATCATGCCTTCTCCTCGCTTCCACGGCCCGCCGCGCGCGCCGCGTCCCGTCTTCGCGCCGGCGTGCGCGCCATGACCGCGGCCCATCCGCACCGCGGCCGCGCGGTCGCCACCATGCTGGTCGCGGTGGTGATGTTCTCGCTGATGGACGCGATCCTGAAACTCTTGTCCGAGCACTACCCGCCGTTCCAGGTCGCGGCCCTGCGCGGCGTCTCGTCGTTGCCGTTCGTGTTGACCTGGGCCCTGGCCAGCGCCGGCTGGCGGCCCTTGGTGCGGGTGCGCTGGCCGCTGCACCTGCTGCGCGGGGTGCTCGGCGTCGGCATGATGGCCTGCTTCGTCTACGGCGTGAACCGGCTGCCCTTGTCGAGCGCGTACTCGATCTTCTTCATCGCGCCGTTGCTGATCACCGCGCTGTCCGGGCCGATCCTCGGCGAGCGGGTCGGCCCGCGCCGCTGGGTCGCGATCGGCATCGGCCTGCTCGGCGTGCTGGTGCTGTTGCGGCCCACCGGCGAGGGCATGATGAGCCTGGCCGCGTTGGGCATTCTCGGCGCGGCGCTGGGCTATGCGGTCAGCGCGATCACCGTGCGCCTGCTGGCGCGCACCGACAGCACCCAGGCGATGATGGTCTGGCTGATGGTCATGATCACGCTGGGAGCGGGCGCGTTGGCGTGGCCGGAGTGGACGCCGATCCAATCGCGCGACCTGTGGCTGATCGCCGGGCTGGGCGTGGCCGGTTCGATCGGCCAGTACGCGGTCACCGAGGCGTTCCGCCTGGGCGAGGCCTCGCTGATCGCGCCGCTGGAGTACACCGCCCTGATCTGGGGCGTGCTGCTCGACCTCAGCCTGTGGGGCGTGCTGCCCGATTCGGTGACCTGGCTGGGCGCGGCGATCATCGTCGCCAGCGGCCTGTACCTGCTGCGGCGCGAAAGCGTCCACGCCGAATCCGAACATCCCTGAGCCGCGCGCGGCGGCGCCCGAAAAAACGATGCGCAAAAAACAACGGGCCCCCGAAGGAGCCCGTTGTCGCGTTTCCGATCGGACATGCCGATCGGGCGCACCGATCAGAAGCGCGCGCCGATGCCCACGCCCAGGGTGATCGGGTTGAGCTCGGCTTCGCCGACCTTGACGCCGTTCAGCTTCACGTCCGACTTGCTGCCCTGCATGTAGCGCACATCGGCGCGGGCGAACCAGGTCGGGTTGATGTTGAGGTCGACGCCGGCGGTGGCGATGCCGCCCTTGGCGTTCTCCACGCCCAGGCGCTGGCCGCCGAGCAGCTTCTCGCCGCTGTAGTTGGCCTGGTAGTAGCCCAGGCCCACGAACGGACGCACGATGCTGTCGGCGCCGCGGAAGTGGTACTGGCCGCTCAGCGCGACCGGCTGCGAATCGACGCTGCCGATCTTGCCGCCGCCGCTGTTGACGCGGTGACCGAACTTGTCGGCCGCGCCCCAGGCTTCGATGGCGATGTTGTCGTTGATGTAGTAGCTGGCGCTCAGCGTCGCGGCGCCGTCGCCGTCGAGGTCGCTGCGCACGCCGCCGATCTGCGGATTCTTGGTCGGCTGGGTCAGCGCGTAGCCGCCGACGACGGCGAAACGCTTGCCGCTGGCGGTATCGGTGGAAGCGGCATCCTGAGCGAAGGCGGCCGGGGCGAAGGCCATGGCACCCATCAGGGCAAGGGTCAAATGACGAAAGCGGTTCATGGAGTCGACTCCTGTTGTTGTGGTGTTGCTGACGCCTTGGGGGAGGCGGGCACAAGGTAGCGACGCTTGCATGAACCGAACTTGCCGCGCGAACGAAAGTGAAGGAACTTTCACGCGAACATCGTGTTAAAGGCGGTTTTTCCGCGGAAAAAGTGAATTCAATGAACACATGAGTGCTTGTGTTGCGCCTCATGGCTCGCGTACGCGGGCCCGCGCAGCTCTGCGTCGATCCGTTGCGATGAGCTGGAAAAACGCCTGTTTTCAGGCGGTTTCATGCGGGCGGCGAAATGTTGCGTGCTTCGTTTAACAAAACGCACCTCGTCGTTCGTGCATGAAATGTGTGGATTGCGAGCGCATGCGGCAAACGCCGAGCGCAGGAACCTGTCGATGAATCGGGCATGACCGCAGGCCTGCGCAGCGCCGCTTCGAAGCCGCCGCGGCGTCGCATGCGGGCGTTCGAGGAGGGGACGATCGCGACGCGTTCGGCGCCGGGATCTCCGCCGCAGCCCAGGACTTGGCCTCTCGTCACCCGATGCGAGGGATGCGGGCGATCGAGCCGAGGGCCCAACCCCTGCGTCCCTGTCCACGGCGGTCGGCAAGACCGCACGCACCGGCCATTGCGGGCCTGCTGCTGCGCCATGACGAAGGTCATGCCGCCGACCGGCACGGGACGCGGCGGCCGCGCGCGCGGCACACTGGCGCCACTTCACCGTCAAGGATCCGGCGATGCGTCCCCTGCAAGCGCTCCGACTGACCGCTCTGGCCGCAGCGACGCTGGCCTGCGGCTCGGCTTTCGCGACCAACATCAAGGTCGACTCCGAGTGCAACATTGACAGCGATTACCACCTGACCCTCAACGAGCGCAGCCTGATCCTGACCCGCGAGAGCGGCGCACCGAAGGCGATCGTGATGCGCCAGGGGCGGATGTTCGTCGACGACCGCTGGGTGACGCTGAGCGCCGACGACTCGCGTCGCCTGGCCGAGTTCGAGCGCGGCACCCGCGCGGCGATGGTCGAGGCCCAGCACATCGGCCGCGAGGCGGCCTATATCGCGTTCACCGCGCTGGGCGAGGTCGCCGCCACGCTCGGCGACCATCCCGAGCGCACCCGCGGCCAGATCGAGAAGGCCCGGCGCGAGCTCGACGCGCGGCTGAGCCAGGCCATCACGCCGACCCGTTTCAGCGGCAAGGCGCTCGGCGACGGCATCGGCGACGCGCTCGGCGATGCCCTGCCGGCGGTGCTCGGCGACGTGGTCGGCGGCGCGGTCAGCGCGGCCTTCAGCGGCGATCTGGAACGCTTCAAGCGCCTGGAACAGCTCGACGCCAAGATCGAGGCCGCGGTGCAGCCGCGCGCCAAGGCGCTGGAGCGCAGCGCCGACGGCCTGTGCCGGCGGATGGGCGAGCTGGACAAGCTCGAAGACGCCCTCTCGTACCGTTACGAGGGCGGAGCGCTGGGCCTGCTGCGGGTCGAACACACGCCGAAACAGCCCTGAGCGGCGGCAATACCGGGGCGTACGCTGACCCGTCCCGAGGGCGACTTTGTGCCGCTTAGGCCTTTAGTACGCCCCGCCCGGCAACGCGGTTGGCGTGACCGCCTGCAAACGCCACAATAGGGTTTTCGCGCATTGCGGAGCCCCACGAAATGGCTGAGTTGAAGGAAGCACGCGTCCCCGATATCGGCGACTACGACGGCGTACCCGTCATCGAACTGCTGGTCGCGGTCGGCGACACGGTGACCCGGGACCAGAGCCTGGTCACGCTGGAATCCGACAAGGCCACCATGGAAGTGCCGGCGCCGTTCGCCGGCATCGTGCGCGAACTCAAGGTCAAGATCGGCGACGAGCTGTCGGAAGGCAGCGTGGTGGCGCTGATCGAGGTCGCCGACGGCGAGGCCAAACCGGCGCCGGCGCAAGCGGCGGCTCAGCCGGCCGCCGCGGCCGCTCCGGCCAAGGTCGAAGCCCCGGCCAAGAGCGAACCGGCCCCGGCCAAGGCCGCCGCGCCGACTCCGCCGGCGGTCCTGGCCGGCGCCGGCCAGAACACCGACCCGGAAGCCATGCCGCCGCGCAGCCCGCCGGTGGCCTTCACCGCCGACGAACTGATGCCGGACAAGGTGCCCTACGCCAGCCCGGCGGTGCGCTTGTTCGCGCGCGAGTTGGGCGTCGACCTGGCCCGCGTCACCGGCAGTTCGCGCGGCGGCCGGATCAGCAAGGAAGACGTGCAGTCCTTCGTCAAGGGCGTCATGCAGTCGGCGGTCGCGCCGGGCGCACCGGCCGGCGCCGCGCCGTCGCTGGGCGGCGGCCTCAACCTGCTGCCGTGGCCGAAGGTCGACTTCAGCAAGTTCGGCGAAACCGAAACCAAGCCGCTGACCCGCATCCAGAAGCTCTCCGGCGCCAACCTGGCGCGCAATTGGGCGATGATCCCGCACGTCACCCAGCACGACGACGCCGACATCACCGACCTGGAAGCGCTGCGCGTGGCGCTGAACAAGGAAAACGAGAAGGCCGGCATCAAGCTGACCATGCTCGCGTTCCTGATGAAGGCCTCGGTGTCGGCGCTGCAGAAGTTCCCGACCTTCAACGCCTCGCTCGATGCGACCGGCGACAACCTGACCCTGAAGAAGTACTTCCACATCGGCTTCGCCGCGGACACCCCGAACGGCCTGGTCGTGCCGGTGGTGCGCGACTGCGACAAGAAGGGCGTGCTGCAGATCGCCAAGGAAACCGGCGAACTCGCCGCCAAGGCGCGCGACGGCAAGCTCGGCCCGGCCGACATGAGCGGCGGCTGTTTCTCGATCAGCTCGCTCGGCGGCATCGGCGGTACCGCGTTCACCCCGATCGTCAACGCGCCGGAAGTGGCGATCCTGGGCGTGTCCAAGTCGGCGACCAAGCCGGTCTGGGACGGCAAGCAGTTCACGCCGCGCCTGATCCTGCCGCTGTCGCTGTCCTACGATCATCGCGTGATCGACGGCGCCGCCGCCGCCCGTTTCACCGCCTACCTGGGCCAACTGCTCGGCGACATGCGCCGCGTGCTGCTGTAAAAGCGTTCGTCGGGACCGGCGCGGCTCGCCGCCGCCGGTCGCACGGCGCCCTGCGCGCCGCCGATCGCTTCCAGCCCCCGACGTCCTACAGGAATGCCCGACGCCATGAGCCGCCACGCCCTCGCTTCCGCCTCCCGCCGTCCGCGTCGCCGCGGCCTTTCCGTCTGCGCCCTGGCCGCACTGCTGTCGGTCGCGCCGCTGGCGCAGGCCGAGGACGATTGCCGGGTCGCGCTCGGCCGCGGCTGGCCGCCGGCGACCGAGAACCACGGCTCGGCGGTGGAGCAACTGCTCGCGGCCAAGGCCGCGCCGCAGCTGAGCCTGACCTACCTGCCGGCGCGCGGCGCCGAAAGCGGCCTGCTGCTGATCCCCGGCGACGGCGACTGGACCCTGCGCCATGCCGCGGCCAGCGAGCGCGTCGCGGCGTGGGCGTCCTCGCGCAACGGCGGCGCCCTGCAACTGCGCGTGGACCAGGAGGTCGAGAACGAAGAGGCGCCGATCCCGGCGCCGCTGGCGCAGCGCTTGGTCGCCAGTTGGAAACGTGCCTTGGCGACCATCGTGCCGGAAGACCGCGGCGCGGAGTTCACCGACAAGGACCAGTTGCTGTTCGTGGTCGACGGCCTGCGCGTCAGCGGCCTGCGCCCGGACTGCGGGGTGGGCGAGCTGATGATGGATCAGGCCGGCCTGCTGACCGAGGCCTCGAACGAAAGCGCCTCCAAGCGCGAGCGCCGCTGGCGCGAGCTGGAGGAGTCGCTGGACGAGCTCGACCGCCGCCTGAGCGAGGCATCCGCGCCGCCGGCCGGCTGAGCGCGACGCCGCGACGGCCGCGCGCCGTCCCCCACCCGCGAGCGCGGCCGGCCCCGCCGCCTCGCCACCGAGATACGAATCAAAGGAATCCAGCGCCATGGCCAGCAGCATCGAAGTAAAGGTCCCCGACATCGGCGATTACGACGACGTACCCGTGATCGAATTGCTGGTCGCGGTCGGCGACACGGTCAAGAAGGACCAGAGCCTGGTCACCCTGGAGTCGGACAAGGCGACGATGGAAGTGCCCTCGTCGGCCGACGGCGTGGTCAAGTCGCTCAACGTCAAGGTCGGCGACAAGGTCTCCGAGGGCGCGGTCATCGCCATCCTCGAAAGTGCTGACCTCGAAAGTGCCGATAGCGCCCATGGCGCAGCGGCCAAGCCGGCCGCTGCCGCCCCCGCCGCGGAAACCCAGCCCGCGCCGGCCGCCGCCGCGCCGGTCCAGGCGC
>NZ_HG424467.1 GCF_000336385.2 Lysobacter antibioticus HS124
CCTTGGACAAAGAAAGTGACCCGGCCGCTTGCGGACGGAAGCTTTGCTTTGGAGTTTTGGGGCTTTGGAGCTTCAGAGACCTGAGAACGATAAACGCCGCGAGACCGCAAGAGCGCGGTCGCGGCTTACGCCGCTCCTACAGGGGGCAAAGGGCAAAGACGCGGCGAGAGTGAAGCATGGCGGTCGCGACTTGCGTCGCTCCTACCCCGCGAGGGTGTCGGGCTTCGATCGACGGCGAAGAGGTTGGTTCTTCTGCGCGTCCCGGGGGCGCGGCTTACGCCGCTCCTACAGGGGGTCGCTGTCGTCGAGTACGGCCTGCGGGTGACGGGCGCGCCATTGCGCCAAAGTGTCGGCGCAGTGCGCGGGAATCACCCACGCCTGCGGATGCTCGCGCTGGAAGCGCACCAGCTTTCGCACCGTGTCGCGATAAGCCGCCCCATCGTCCACCGCCAGCCAGCGCGTCAGCCAGGGCAGTTCGACCTCGCGCTGCAATTGCTCGCGACGCCAGAATGCGTCCGCGGCAAGCAGCGCCCGCTCCCCCTCGACGGTGCGCAAGGCCAGACCGATCTGCCCGCGCGCATGGCCCGGCAAGGACACCACGGCTACGCTGCCGTCGTCGAACAGATCCCAGCCCAATCCGAGACCGGCCAGATCCCCGTCGAGCGCGCGTGCGCCGCGCTCGTCCAGGCATTGCAGGCGCGCGGCGAAGTCCGCCGGCAGCAATTCCTTCCAGATCTGCGCGTGCAGCAGGCCGAACCAGCCGCCGCGCCGGACCTGGCGCCAGGCCTCGGCGTGGACCACGAACCGGGCGTTGGCGAATGGCGCCAACCCGCCGATGTGATCGGGGTGAAAATGGCTCAGCACCACCGTGCCGATATCGGCGCAACGCAGGCCGCGCTGTTGCAGCAGACTGGCCGCGTCGGTGTGCGCCGCCGAGCAGGCGTGGATCACATGCCGGTAGATCCGGCGCAGGCCGCGGCGCATCGCCGCGCGCGCGGCGGCGCCGTAACCGCAGTCGAACAGGACCGCGCCGTGGCGCGGATGTTCGATCAGGGCCCAGCCGGCCGGGAAGCGCAGCACCGGTCCGCCGCCCAGGCCGAGGTGGCGCGGCGACGCGCAGCTATGGCCGGACACGCCGAGGCTGAGCGCGACCCCGGCGCTCACCGCCGCGGTTCCTTGCGCGCCAGTTCGGCCAGGGTCCGGTTCAAGGCCTCGTCCATGCCAACGCGCGGACGGTACCCGAGCTCGGTACGGGCGCGGCCGATGTCCAAGGTCATGTCCACGCTCAGTAGTTCGATGCCGTAACGCAGCAGCGGCGGCTCGCGATCCGGACGCAGGCGGCGGTAGCCGGCCTCGACCGCGCTGGCCAGCGCCAGCACCAACGGCCGCGGCAGGCGCCGCTGTGGGCGCGGCAGCGACAGCGCGTCGGCGAGACGATCGATCACGCTCCAGATCCGCACCGGCTCGCCGTTGCTGATGTTGTACACGCGGCCGGCCAGGCGCCAGGACGCATCCATCGCCAGCACGATCGCGTCGACCGCGTTGTCGACATAGGTCAGGTCGACCTCGCAGTCCTCGGCGCCGAGGCGCGGCAGGCGGCCGCGACGCAGCGCATCGGCCAGGCGCGGCAGGATCGCGCTGTCGCCGGGACCGAAGATCGCCCGCGGCCGCAACGCGATCGCGGCCACTCCGCCGGCGGCGCAGCGCGCCAGCAACCGTCGTTCGGCGATCAGCTTGGTCGCGGCATAGTCGTTCACCGCGCGCGCCGGCAGCGGCTGGTCTTCGCGGATGTTCCGATGCGGACGGCCGTCGTGATAGATGCCCGGGGTGGAGATGTGGACCAAGCGGCGCACCTGATGAGCGACGCAGGCCTCGGCGACATGCTCGCTGGCGTCGACGTTGGCGGCGACGAAATCGGCGCGCCGGCCCCAGGGGCTCGACAACGCGGCCGCATGGACGACGATGTCGGCGCCGCGCAGCACGCGATGCACCGCCGCGGCGTCGGTCAGGTCGAGCGCGGCGAATTCGACGCCCTGCGCCTGCAGCGCGCGGCCGCGCACCGCGTCGCGGCCGAGGCCCAACACCCGGTCCCAGGGCCGGGCCGCAGCCAGATGGCGCGCCAAGGCGCCGCCGAGGAACCCGGTGGCGCCGGTGACGACGATGCGGCGCGGCGCGCTCATGCCCGCCGCTCCGACGCATGAACCGCGTACGAGCGCCGGAGTCGGTTCGTCTTCGACGCCGGCATGTCAGTAGGTCAACGTCATGCCGACGCCGGACAGACCGGCGCCGGTGCCGAGCAACACGCCGCGTTCGCCGCGGCGGATCGCGCCTTCGCGCACGCCCTGTTCCAACGCCAGCGGAATCGAAGCGGCGATGCAGTTGCCGGTCTGCTCCAGCGTGCGCACCAGGCGCGCGCCTTCGAAGCCGATCTGCTCGATCACCTCCAGCGCCGCTCGGCTGGCCTGGTGGCTGACCACCCAACGCAGCTCGCGCCGCGCCTGACGGTCTTCCAGCGCCAAAGCGCGCATCACGTGCGGGACCAGGCGGATGCCGCTGCGCAGCGCGGCCGGCCCCTGCATGCTGAAGTACGCGTCCTCCGGCCGGGTCGACGCGCCCAACGGCGGCCGCCAACTGCCGCCGCCGCGCAAGGTGGTCAGCTCCACGCCTTCGCCCAGCGTGCGCCAGGCGACGCGATGGATGCGGCTGGGGCAGTCGTCCGGCGCGCGCTCCAGTACCGCCGCCGCAGCGCCGTCGCCGAACAGCGTGCAGACCTCGGCGTCGGCGAAGCTCAATCCGACCGAGGCGATCTCGCTGCTGACCACCAAGGCGCGTTCGATCCGGCCGTGATGGATGCGCTCGGCCGCCAGCTCCATCGCGGCGACGAAACTCAGGCAGGTCGCATGCACCGACAAGGCCGGAATGCCCGAACGGCCGAGTCCGAGTTCGCGCTGCAATAGCGGCCCGCCGTCGGGAATCGCGCGCTCGGCCGAGCCGGAGGCGTTGACGATCAGGTCGACCTGCTCCGGTGCGATGCCGGCGCGCTCGCAGGCCTCATGCGCGGCCTGCGCTCCCATCCAACTGGCGCGCTCGCGCTCGGGTTCGGCCCAATGGCGAAAAGCCACGCCGCTGTACTGCAGAGCCCAACCGTCCGGCAAGCCCGCGCGCGCCTCGATTTCGGCGCTGGCGACGCGGCGCTGCGGCAGATAGCGGCCGAGCCCGGCGATTCGCACCCGCCAATCCAGGTCGGGGCCGGCGCCGCGGCGGCGGATCGCGCCGCCCGCATCGGAAGCCAAGTCCGGATTCGATTCGCTGTCCCTGTTCTGGATATCACTCATCGCGATGCAGTATGAGCCCTGCATCGCGGTTTGCCGATACGCGCCAGCGGCGTCGCGCCCCTGGCCGAGCGCGCGCGGATCGCCCATGCTCGACATCCGTTCCCCTTCCGTCGCCGCCCTTTGTCCGCGATCGCCGCCTCGCCGCCCGCCGTTCTGCCCTGGCCGCAGCGCCTCGCCGTCGTGCTCGCGGCGACCGCGCTCGGCGCCGTGGTGTACCTGGGCATCAATGCGCACCCCTGGCGCCTGCCGGCGAGCCTGCCGCGCACCGTGGTGGACGATGCGATCGGTTGGCGGGCCTGGGCGATCTGGCCGTACTGGGCGATGTTGCTGACCGGGCCGGCACTGGCGTTGGCGATCCGCGAACGCGCGCTGTTCTACGCCACCCTGCGCGCCTTCGCTCTCGCCGCCGGGCTCAACGCGGCGATCTGGCTGGCCTGGCCGACCCGGATCGCGCGACGAGCGCTGCCGGAGGGGCTCGATGCCTGGACCCAGGCCGCCTGGCGCGCGTTGTACGCACTGGACGCGCCGCACAACTGTTTTCCCTCCGGTCACATCACCGTGCCGGCGGTGGCCGCGGTCGGTTTCGCCTTGCAGTATCCGCGCGCCCGGCCCGCCGCCGCGCTGGGCCTGGCCGCGCTGGCGCCGAGCGTGGTCGCCACCGGCCAGCACTACGCCTGGGACGTCGCCGGCGGCCTGGCGACCGCGACCCTGGGTCTCTTGCTCGCCGGGGCGCCCTCGTGGCGATCTGTCGCTCCCCCCGCCGTCATCTGCCGCTGAAGGACGCCGCCATGCCCGCTCCCCCGCCCCCTTCCGGCAAGCCCTCGCGCGATGCGGTCGGTTTCTGGTTCCTCGGCCTCGGCCTGCTCGGCCTGGTGCGTTCGCTGATGCGCGCCAACCGCAACGGCAGCTTCGACGCCGATGCGATCACCCTGCTGTGGCTGATCGGTTCGATCCTGCTGACCGCGATGGGCGCGCTGCGGCTGTGGCGCAGCTGGCGCGAGGGCCGTCCGCCGCGCGCCTGAACCGCGCGGCTTTGCGAAAACCCGGCGACAGGCGCAAGCTTTTACACCCCATTCGCAGCCCTTGCGCGCACCGCCCCGGTCTCATGCCCGCCCGAACCGCTTCCGAATTCGCCCTCGACCCCGCCGACAGCGAGCGCCTGGCCAACCTCAACGGCCCGTTCGACGGTCACCTGCGCATGATCGAACTGCGCCTGGGCGTGGAAATCGCCAATCGCGGCAACGTGTTCCGCATCGACGGCCCGCTGGCCGCGGTCGGCAAGACCGAAAAACTGCTGCGCAGCCTGTGGCGGGAAGCGGCCGAGCAGACCCTGGACGAGAACGCGATCCACCTGGCGCTCAGCGAAGCCGGCGTCGAACAGGTCGTCGCCGACGACATCGAGCCGCAGGAGGTCGCGATCCGGGTCAAGCGCGGCACCATCCGCGGTCGCGGCGCCAATCAGGCCAAGTACCTGCACGCCATCGCCACCCACGACATCAACTTCGGCATCGGCCCGGCCGGCACCGGCAAGACCTTCCTGGCCGTGGCCAGCGCGGTCGAAGCCCTGAACGAAGCACGGGTGCAGCGCCTGATCCTGGTGCGTCCCGCGGTCGAGGCCGGCGAGAAGCTCGGCTTCCTGCCCGGCGACCTGACCCAGAAAGTCGACCCCTATCTGCGCCCGCTGTACGACGCCCTGTACGAAATGCTCGGGGTGGAGAAAGTGGTCAAGCTGCTGGAAAAGAACGTCATCGAGATCGCGCCGCTGGCCTATATGCGCGGCCGCACCCTCAACGACGCCTACGTGATCCTCGACGAAGCGCAGAACACCACCATCGAGCAGATGAAGATGTTCCTGACCCGCATCGGCTACGGCAGCACCGCGGTGGTCACCGGCGACCTGACCCAGATCGACCTGCCCAAGCACCAAAAATCCGGGCTCAAGGACGCGCTGGACGTGCTGCGCAACGTCAACGGCATCAGCTTCACTTTCTTCGAGGCCAAGGACGTGGTCCGCCATCCCCTGGTCGCGCGCATCGTCAACGCTTACGACGCGCGCGACGCCAAGGACGCCGAGACCGGGCCCTCGGCCTGATCCGGCCGGGTGCCCGCGGGTCGGCGCTTCCGCTCGCGGCACCCCGGCAGCTCTCATCGCGAAGCCCCGCACTCCATGCAGCGAACGCCGTAATGACCCAAGGCCCCGTCCGACTCGATGTCACCGTCAACTATGCGATGCCGCGCAAAGGCCTGCCGGCCGCGACCAGCTTCCGCAAGTGGGTCGCGGCGGCGCTGGCCGGACGCATCCGCGAAGCCGATCTGGCGATCCGCCTGGTCGACAGCAAGGAAGGCCGCGCGCTCAACCGCCACTATCGCGGCCGCGACTACGCCACCAACGTGCTCAGCTTTCCCGCCGACCTGCCCGAAGGCCTGCCGGAGGGCGTGCGCCTGCCGCTGCTCGGCGACCTGGTGATCTGCCCCCCGGTGGTCGCCCGCGAAGCGCGCGAGCAGAAGAAAGCGCTCAACGATCACTACGCCCACCTGACCGTGCATGGCGTCCTGCACCTGCTCGGCTGGGACCACGAGGACGAGCGCGAGGCCGAGTGCATGGAGCAACTCGAGCGCGAGATCCTCGCCGGGCTCGGCATCGCCGATCCGTACCGCGAGTAAGCGCGTTACGGACGCAGGCGGATCAAGCGCGCCATCCCTTCCGTCCTTGCCCGTGTCAGCCGGCACATTCGTCCGGGCAAAGTTCCGACATCCGCGCCCGGAAAATCCGACCCCGCGTCGCGCCGGGCGCCGATGCCCGCCGGCGTTGCCGCAACCGACACTGAGCGCCTCTTCCAGGAGGAATGCTCATGCGCCGGATGCGCGGGATCACATTGATCGAGGTCGCGATCGCACTGACGATCGGCTTCCTGCTGTTCGGTTTCGCCGTACCGGCCATGCACCAGGCCGTGGCCCGCACCCGCATCGGCCACGCCCAGCTGGCCTTGGCCGAGAGTTTCCTGCATGCCAATCGGGTCGCCGTCGCCACCGGCAGCGCCACCGTGATCTGCCCTGCGCCGCAAGACGGCGGCTGCCGCGCCAGCACCGACTGGAGCGCAGGCTGGCTGGTGTTCGCCGACGTCGACGGCGACCGCCGCTACGGCCCCAGCGACACCCTGATCCAACGTCGGCGCGCGCTCGCCGGCGACATTCGCCTGCTCAGCACCGCCGGCCGCACCCGCATCGTATTCCAGCCCGAGGGCGACGCCGCCGGCTCCAACCTGACCTTCACCCTGTGCTCGCGCGGCGCCGGACAGGCGGGCCTGCTGGTGCTGTCCAACCCGGGCCGGGTGCGCCTGGATGCCGCCAGCGCCGCCCAGACGGCGGCCTGCCGGTACGGACCCGGCTGACCCGCTCGGCGGCCTCGCGCGCCGATGCGGCGCGTGACCGACAGCGCAGTCCGCGCCCGCCGCGCCCGCCGGGACCGCCCGCACCGGACCGTGCCGCGGCGACGGGCGGAACGCGGCGGCAGGGCGGACGGCGATCCTGCCACCGTCCCCTACGACCTTCCGGGTTAGACTTGGCGTACGGCCCTCCCCCCGGGGGCACGGTTCATGAATCGAATGTCCGAGGACGACAGTAGTAGCACCCACGCGCCGGAACACCATGAGAAACGGCGCTCCTGGCTCGACCGCATCAGTTCCGCGCTGTCGGGCGAACCCAGTTCCCGCGAAGACCTGGTCGAATTGCTGCGCGATGCGCAATCCGACGGGCTCATCGCCGCCGACACCCTGCGGATGATGGAAGGCGCGATCGCCGTGTCCGACCTGACCGTCGGCGACGTGATGATCCCGCGCTCGCAGATGGTCGCCCTGCCGGCCGACGCCAAGTTCCTCGACCTGATGAAACTGGTGGTCGAATCCGGTCACTCGCGCTTCCCCGTCCATGGCGAAGACAAGGACGAGATCCTCGGCATCCTGCTGGCCAAGGACCTGCTGCGCGGCGTGGTCGCCGACAACGGCCCCGGCACCATCCACGAGTTGCTGCGGCCGGCGGTGCTGATCCCGGAGTCCAAGCGCCTGGACGTGCTGCTGCGCGAGTTCCGCCAATCGCGCAACCACATGGCGATCGTGATCGACGAGCACGGCGGCGTCGCCGGCCTATTGACCATCGAGGACGTGCTGGAGCAGATCGTCGGCGAGATCGACGACGAGCACGACGATGCCGAAGACCCGAACGCGCTGATCGCGGCCCAGGCCGACGGCCAGTACGTGGTCGACGCGTTGACCCCGATCGCCGACTTCAACGAGCGCTTCGGCGCCGATTTCGACGACGACGAGTACGACACCATCGGCGGCCTGATCACCGCCGCGATCGGCCACCTGCCCGAAGCCGGCGAGGAGCTGACCTTGGACCGCTTCGTATTCCGCGTCGCCAGCGCCGATGCGCGCCGGGTGCACGCCTTCCACGTCGGCGTGCTCGGCAACGGCTGAACCATCGCGGCCGGTGCTCGCGCCGGCCGCCGCATCGATAGCCCCCGAATGCCGCCCCGCCGCGCGCGGTCCGCCGAGCATTGCGCGTCCGCGCGTGTCCGTGGCCGCCGGCGATCCGGCCGGGCCCGGGAGCGGACACGCGCGCAGGCGCTCGAGCGCGCCCGCCGGCCTCGGCTCCGGTCGAAGGTAGATGCGGCCTCGACGCCATATCCCGCGCGATCCGGCCCGACCGGAGCCTGCGCCGACCGGGCGCCGCCGAGGCCTGTTTACAATGGCCGCCACTCGCCCCGCTGGACCAGGCCGCCCGCCCGTGACCGCATTCCCCCGTTTCGTCCGGCTCTACGCCCTCGCCGCCCTGCTGCTCTTTTCCGCCTTCGTACACGCCGCACCGGCGCCGGCGCCGGCCCACGCCGCCGGCGCCAGGCCGCCGCGGATCGGCATGGTCACCATGCAGCCGGGCGAAGAGTTCTGGTCGCGCTTCGGCCACGACGCCCTGGTGGTGCTGAATCCGGACAGCGGCGAGGCCATTTCGTACAACTTCGGCTACTTCGACCCCAGCGAACCCAACTTCGTCCAGCGCTTCGTCCGCAACGACATGCGCTATCGCCTGCTGGCGTTGCCGTTCGACGCCGACATGTCGCAGTACGCGCACGAAGGCCGCGGGGTGAGCGTGCAATGGCTGGACCTGACCCCGGCGCAGGCGCGCGAGTTGGCCGAGGCGTTGCGCATCAACGCCCTGCCGGAGAATTCTTACTACCGCTACCAGTACTTCGACGACAACTGCGCCACCCGCGTGCGCGACGCGATCGACCGCGCGATCGGCGGCGAACTGCGCCGCCAGACCGAAGGCCGCTCGCACGGCAACACTCTGCGCAGCGAAGCGCTGCGGTTGTCTTCGCCAGAGCCGTGGATGTGGGTCCTGCTCGATGTGATGATGGGCCCCAAGGCCGATTTGCCGGTGCCGGTATGGACCGAGTCCTACGTGCCGGGCCGGCTGGCCGCGGCCCTGCGCGAGGTCAAAAATCCGCAGGGCCGGCCGCTGGTGGCCGAAGAACGCAGCC
Organism: Lysobacter antibioticus HS124; assembly: GCF_000336385.2. Classification (GTDB taxonomy): domain Bacteria; phylum Pseudomonadota; class Gammaproteobacteria; order Xanthomonadales; family Xanthomonadaceae; genus Lysobacter; species Lysobacter firmicutimachus. Next base: position 8,872 of record NZ_HG424467.1, read on the forward strand.
TGCTGCCGCACCAGATCTCGCCCGAGCCCGAAGGCCGGCCGCTGCCGTGGTGGCCCTGGGCCCTGGCCGGACTGGCGTTGGGCGCGGCGCTGGCCTGGATCGGCGACCGCAGCCCACGCGTGCTCGCCTTCGCCGCGTTGCCGTTGTGGGGCGCGCTCGGCGCAGTCGGTGCGGTGCTGGTCTATGCCTGGGCCGGCACCGGCCACGACTACATCTGGGCCAACCGCAACCTGCTGCTGTTCAACCCCTTGTGCCTGCTGCTGTGGCTGGGCGGTCTGCGCGCGCTGTTCGGCCGCGAGACCGGCTCGGTCTTCGTATGGCTGACCGCGCTGGTGGCCCTGTGCGCGCTGGCGGCGCTGTTCCTGTACTGGTTGCCGGTGTACCCGCAGCGCAATCTGCATTGGATCGCGCTGTGGCTGCCGATCCACATCGGGCTGTGGCTGGGCTTCCGCAAAGCCGCCCGACTGCGCCTGGCCTGAGGCTTGCCCGTGCCGGCCGCGGCGGGCAGGATGCCGGCATGACCACGCCCGCCCTGCCCCAATGCGTCATCAACGCGGCCGCTTACGACCGCAACGGCAAACGCCGCGACATCGGCCTGGACGAGATCAGCGACGTGCTCGCGGTCGACGACGGCAGCTTCGTCTGGGTCGGCCTGTACGAGCCCGATGAAGGCATCCTGGAAAAGCTGCAGGAAGAGTTCTGCCTGCACGACCTGGCGGTGGAGGACGCGCACAACGCGCACCAGCGGCCGAAGATCGAGTCCTACGGCAACTCGCTGTTCATCGCCATCCATACCGCGCAGAAGATCGACAACCGGATCCGCTTCGGCGAGACCCACATGTTCGTCGGCCCCCGCTACCTGGTCACCGTGCGCCACGGCGCCTCGGTCAGCTACAAGAATGCGCGGGCAAGAATGGAGCGCGAGCCCGACCTGCTCGAACACGGCCCCGGCGCGGCGCTGTACTCGGTGCTCGACAGCGTGGTCGACAACTTCATGCCGATCGTCGAGGGCTTCACCCTGGAGCTCAACGAGTTGGAGAAGGACATCTTCGCCGAGGATTTCCGCAAGGACACCGTGCAGGAGCTGTACGACCTCAAGCGCGAGCTGACCCGGCTGCGCATGGCGGTGTCGCCCTTGCAGGACATCCTCGGCCAGCTCGCGCGTTCGCGCGGCGGGCTGATCGACGAGGAAATCCAGCTGTATTTCCGCGACGTCCTCGACCACGCCGTGCGCATCAACGAAACCACCGACACCCTGCGCGAGATGCTGACCACCGCGGTCAGCGTCAACCTGTCGCTGGTGACCGTACGCCAGGGCGAGATCGTCAAACGCCTCGGCGCCTGGGCGGCGCTGCTGGCCGCGCCGACCCTGATCGCCAGTTGGTACGGCATGAACTTCACCCACATGCCGGAGCTGGCCGGGCAGTGGAGCTACGCCATCCTGATCGGGACGGTGGCCGTGGTCTGCATCGTGTTGTACTTCGGCTTCAAGCGGGCGAAGTGGTTGTAGGGCGCGGTAAGGGCGAACAGCAACCTCCCCTGCCCCGTTTTTCAAAGGGGGGACAACAAAAGCAGCGGTAACTTCAAAACGACGACAACGACGGCGGCTAGGGCGGCGGCAGGCGCAGATAACGCCAACTGCTTATGCGCCAACTCGTGCGGCGAACCACAACTCACCGCGGTACGCCGCAACGCGCTGCAGCGCGCGACAATTCGCCTCCTTTGAAAAAGGCGGCGGGCGCCTGAGGCGGCACGAAGTCCGGCGGCTCCAGCGGCGCCGGGATTTGCTTCGGCTTTGGGGCGCTTTGGCTTGGCCTTGGCTTCGCCCTCGCCGCACAGAGCCCGTCCAACCCATCATCGGCGCTCCCCGCCGCCCGAAACCGCATCGCCGACGCGCCGAGTCGCCCCCTAAGACCAAAGTATCAGCCGTGTTTGCGGCACTGCGCATTGACCCGTGCCGTCCCGGGGGCGACCCTTCCAAGGGTCAAACTGGGAGGCTCGTCATGAAAGGTGGTCTCGGCAAATTGGGCTGGGCGGCCCTCGCAGTCCTCGGGGCGTTCTGCCTCGGCACCATCGCGCTGCGTCGCGGCGAACACATCAATGCGCTGTGGATCGTGGTCGCGGCGGTGTCGATCTACTTGGTCGCCTATCGCTACTACTCGCTGTTCATCGCCGACAAGGTGATGCAGCTCGACCCGACCCGCGCCACGCCGGCGGTGATCCACAACGACGGGCTCGATTACGTCCCGACCAACAAGCACGTGCTGTTCGGCCATCACTTCGCCGCCATCGCCGGCGCCGGCCCATTGGTCGGTCCGGTGCTCGCCGCGCAGATGGGTTATCTGCCCGGTCTGCTGTGGCTGATCGTCGGCGTGGTGTTGGCCGGTGCGGTGCAGGACTTCATGGTCCTGTTCGTCTCCAGCCGCCGCAACGGCCGCTCGCTCGGCGACCTGGTGCGCGAAGAAATGGGCCGCGTGCCCGGCACCATCGCCCTGTTCGGCGCGTTCTTGATCATGATCATCATCCTCGCGGTGCTGGCGATGATCGTGGTCAAAGCCCTGGCCGAAAGCCCCTGGGGCATGTTCACGGTGATGGCGACGATTCCGATCGCGGTGCTGATGGGCGTGTACATGCGCTACATCCGCCCGGGCAAGATCGGCGAGATCTCGATCGTCGGCCTGGTCCTGCTGTTGGCGGCGATCTGGTACGGCGGCAAGGTCGCGGCCGATCCGGTCTGGGGCCCGGCCTTCACCTTCACCGGCACTCAGATCACCTGGATGCTGATCGGCTACGGCTTCGTCGCCGCGGTGCTGCCGGTGTGGCTGGTACTGGCGCCGCGCGACTACCTGTCGACCTTCCTCAAGATCGGCACCATCGTCGGCCTGGCTATCGGCATCTTCATCGTCATGCCCGACCTGCGCATGCCGGCGCTGACCCAGTTCACCGACGGTACCGGCCCGGTGTGGAAGGGCGGGCTGTTCCCGTTCCTGTTCATCACCATCGCCTGCGGCGCGGTGTCCGGCTTCCACGCCCTGATCTCCTCCGGCACCACGCCCAAGCTGCTCGCGAACGAATCGCACATGCGCTACATCGGCTACGGCGGCATGCTGATGGAGTCCTTCGTCGCGATCATGGCCTTGGTCGCCGCCTCGGTGATCGACCCAGGCGTCTACTTCGCCATGAACAGCCCGGCCGCCCTGGTCGGCAGCGACGTGCAGACGGTGTCGCAGACCATCAGCAGTTGGGGGTTCAGCGTCACTCCCGACGTGCTGGAAGCCACCGCCAAGGACATCGGCGAGCACACCATCCTCGCCCGCGCCGGCGGCGCGCCCACGCTCGCGGTCGGCATCGCCCAGATCCTGCACAACGTGCTGCCGGGCGAGAACACGATGGCGTTCTGGTACCACTTCGCGATCCTGTTCGAGGCCTTGTTCATCCTCACCGCGGTCGACGCGGGCACGCGCGCCGGCCGCTTCATGCTGCAGGACCTGCTGGGCAGCTTCGTGCCGGCGCTGCGCCGCACCGAGGCCTGGGGGCCGAACCTGCTCGCCACCGCGGGCTGCGTCGCGCTGTGGGGCTACTTCCTGTACCAGGGCGTAGTCGATCCGCTCGGCGGCATCAACACGCTGTGGCCGCTGTTCGGCATCGCCAACCAGATGCTGGCCGGCATCGCCCTGATGCTGTGCACGGTGGCGCTGTTCAAGCTCAAGCGCGACCGCTACGCCTGGGTCACCATCGTGCCGACCGTGTGGCTGCTGATCTGTACCAGCGCCGCCGGCCTGATCAAGATCTTCGACGGCAACCCGGCGGTCGGCTTCCTCGCCCAGGCCAACAAGTACAGTGCCGCGATCGCCAAGGGCGAAGTCACCGCGCCGGCCAAGAGCATCGAGCAAATGCAGCAGATCATGGTCAATAGCTACGTCAACACCGGCCTGACCGCGCTGTTCCTGTTCGTGGTGTTCAGCGTGCTGGTGTATTCGGTTGGCGCCATCCTCAAGGCCCGCGCCAACCCGCAGCGCAGCGACCGCGAATCGCCCTACGTGGCTTTGAAGCCGCACGAAATGGGGAACCTCTGACATGGGCACCGCACTCGTTCCCGCCAGCCAGTACCAGCTGTACAAGCGCACCTGGCGCCGCCTGGTGCAGACCGCGCGGCTGTGCTGCGGGGTGCCGGACTACGACAACTATGTCCGTCATCTGATGGAGAAGCACCCGGAGCGGCCGATTCCCGACTACGCGACCTTCTTTCGCGAGCGCCAGGAGGCGCGCTACGGCGGCGGGCGGTTCGGTTGCTGTTGAGCCGCTGCGACGCGATCTACAGAAAACGCGAAGGGCCGCCTCCGGGCGGCCCTTGCTTTTGCGACGTTCTTTTTGCGGCGTTGCCGCTCCCCCTGTAGGAGCGGCGCAAGCCGCGACAACCGAAGCGGTGCGATACCACGCCACCGACCGCAGCCGATGATCGCGGAGATTCGCTTCGGACACCGCGCTCGCGTACGTCGCGTCTCCTGTCGTGCCTTATGACCGGAGGAAACCCCTGCGGGACGCCGCTGCTACAGGGGCATTCAAACCGGCGCGGCGCCGGCCAGCGAGCGCAGGGTGACCCCGACCACGTAAGCCAGGCCGGTGCCGGTCGCATAGCCCAGCGCGCCGAGCAAGGCGCCGACCGGCGCCAGCGAAGGATGGAAGGCCGAGGCCACCACCGGCGCCGAGGCCGGGCCGCCGATGTTGCTCTGCGAGCCGATCGCGAAATAGAACAGCGGCACCCGCAGCAGACCCCCCACGCCCCACAGGATCAGGATGTGCACGGCGATCCAGATCAGCCCCAGCGCGAACAGCCAGGGCTTGTCGAGCAAGGCCAGGATGTCCATCTGCAGGCCGATGCAGGCGATCAGGAAGTACAGCAGCAGGCTGCCGATCTTGGACGCGCCCGCGCCTTCCAGCTCGCGCGCGCGGGTGAAGCTCAACGCCAGGCCGGCGAAGGTGGACACCGCCACCACCCAGAAGAACGGCTCGTGCAGGCTGACCGTGCGCGCCCAGGACACGTTGGCGCCGAACCAGGCCGACAGCGGCGCGGCGACCGCGTGCGCCAGGCCGACCACGCCGAAGGCGATGCCGACGATCATCGCCAGGTCGGTCAGGCTGGCCACGCGCTGGTGCTGGGCCTGGAAACTCTCGATACGGCGCTTGAGCTCCTCGATGCCGCGGGTGTCCGCGCCGCTGCGCGCATCGATCCCCTGGGCGCGGCTGGCGAGGAAGATCAGCACCGCCATCCACACATAGCCGACGCCGACGTCGACCACCGCGAACTGGCCGAAGGTGGTCGCATCGACCTGGAAGATCTCCTTCATCGCCAGCATGTTGGCGCCGCCGCCGATCCAACTGCCGGCCAGCGCGGCCATGCCGCCCCAGGTGTCGCCGGCCACGGTTTCCGGGTGCAGCGCGCGCATGGCCAGGAACGCGACCACCGCGCCGAGCATCACGCTCAGCGAGGACACCGCATACATGACCAGCAGCTTGGGGCCGAGCTTGAGCACGCCCTTGAGGTCGATGGTCAGGGTCAGCAGCACCAGCGCGCCGGGCAGCAGCACGCGGCTGGCGACCGGGTTGTAGAGCTTGGTGTTCTGGCCGTCGACCAGGCCGATGGTGTTGTAGATGCCGGGAATGAAGTAGCACAGCAGCAGGGCCGGAACGAAGGTGTAGAACTTCTTCCAGAAACCGGTCTGCCGCGAGGAAGTCCAAAACACCGCGCCGAGGGTGGCGGCGATCAGGCCGAGGACGACGATGTCGTTGCTGATGAGCGCCGTGCGGGCGGGTTCTTGCATGCCGGACTTCTCTGGGCTTGGGTGACCCCGCTTTTACTTCGGATCGGCGGCCGCGGGCAAGGGCCGGCGGTGTTGAGGCACGGGTTCAGGCGGCGCCTGTCGCCCGAAGCCCTGTAGGAGGGGCGCAAGCCGCGACCGCGAAACCTGGCTTGCGTCGCAGGTGCGATGTCGCGGCCGCTTGCGACCGCAGCCCCCCCCTTGGGACACAGCGCCTACGGTCGAGTACCCGGCGACGACGATATCCGATGCAAAAAAGAAGGCCGCCCGAAGGCGGCCTTCTTTTGGTCTGCGCGACGCTTACTGGCCGATGTGCTTCTTCAGCCAGGCGTTGACCGTGTCGTGCCACTGCACGCTGTTGTGCGGCTTGAGCACCCAGTGGTTCTCGTCCGGGAAGTACAGGAACTGGGATTCGATGCCCTGGCGCTGCAGCGCGGTGAACACGCCGATGCCCTGCTCGACCGGAATGCGGAAGTCCTGCTGGCCGTGGATCACCAGCATCGGCACCTTCCAGTCCTTCACATGGTTGACCGGGTTGAACTTCTCGTAGCTGGCCGGCTTGTCGTACGGCGTGCCGCCCTGCTCCCACTCGGTGAACCACAGCTCTTCGGTGGCGTAGCCCATCATGCGCTGGTCGAACACGCCGTCGTGGCTGACCAGGCACTTCCAGGGCTGCGGCCAGTTGCCGGCGATCCAGTTGACCATGAAGCCGCCGTAAGACGCGCCCAGCGCGCAGGCCTTGTCGCCGTCGAGGAAGGGGTACTTCTTCTGCGCCGCGGCCCAGCCCTTCTGCAGGTCTTCCAGCGGACGGTCGCCCCAGTGCTGGCTGATCGCGTCGGTGAAGGCTTGGCCGTAACCGGTCGAGCCGTGGAAATCGATCATCACCACCGCATAGCCCTGGCCGGCATAGGTCTGCGGGTTCCAGCGGTAGCTCCAGCCGTTGCCGAAGCTGCCCTGCGGGCCGCCATGGATCAGGAACGCGACCGGGTACTTCCGGCCTTCCTGGTAGTTCCACGGCTTGACCACGTAGCCGTACACCGTGTCGCCGTTCCAGCCCTTGAAGTCGAACTGTTCGAAATCGCCGAACTTGACCCCGGGCAGCAGCTCCGACGCGCTCGGCGTGATCGCGCGCTGCGGCGCGCCGTCGAGACCGCCGACGAAGATCTGGTCGCCGCTCTTGAGGCTGTTGCGGGTGAAGGCCAAGGTCTTGCCGGCCAACGCGACCGAGCCGACCGAGCCGTCGCCGATCAGCAAGGTCGCCTTGCCGCTGGCGATGTCGACGCCGAACAGCGGCTGCTGGCCGAGGTCTTCGGTGGTGGTGTAGATGCTCTTGCCGTCGCCGGACAAGACGATGCCGGAAGCCGAACGGTCCCATTGCGGCGCAATCTCGCGCGCTTTGCCGCTGGCCAGGTCGAGCGCCATCAGGCCGAAACGGTCGGCCTCGAAGCCCGGGCGCTTCATCGCACGGTAGTAAAGCGTCTTGCCGTCGGCGCTGAACACCGCGCCGGTGTCCCAGGCGGGATTCGCAGCGGTCAGGTTCTTGGCCGGGCCGCCGTCGGCGCCGACCTGGTACAGATCGAAATTGGTCGACCACGGCTCCTTGGCATCGGCCTGGCGCGCGCTGAACACCAGCGAGCGGCCGTCCGGCGCCCAGGTGTATTCGCTGCTGTCGCCGAACGGGCGCGAGGGCACGTCGCCGTTCACTTCGCCGCTGACCAGCTTGACGCTGGATACGGTCTTGCCGGCGGCCGGCAGCTCGGCGACGAACAGCCGGTTCAGGCGACCGTCGTTCCAGGCGTCCCAGTGACGGATGAACATCCGGTCGAAGACCTTGCCGGTGGCTTTGTTCTTCTCAGCCGCGTCGAGCTTCTTCTTGCTGCAGGCCAGATCGGCGGCGCAGTCGGGATAGGCCTCGGCGTTGAAGGCGACACGCTTGCCGTCGGGCGAGATCTGGAAGCCGCCGACGTCGCCGTCGAAGGCGGTGATCTGCTTCGGCGTGCCGCCACTCAGCGGCAACGAATACAGCTGCGAGCTGCCGTTCTTGCTGCTGAGGAAGTACACGCTCTTGCCGTCCGGCGCGAACGCCGGCGAGTTGACGTTCCAGCCTTCCGGGCTCAGGCGCTTGGGCGGCGCGGCGTCGCGCGCGAACAAGTCTTCGATCCACAGCGAAGTGGTCGATTTGTTGGCGGCGAAGTCGACGCTGCGCTTGGCGAACACCAGTTGGCGGCCGTCGGGCGACAGCGTCGGCGAGGAGAAGCGGTCCATGCTGGCCAGATCGCGGATCTGCAGTCCCTGCGGCGCCGCCGGGGTGAGCGAGAAAGCCGGCGCGGATGCGCAGGCCAGGGTCAGGGCCAGCGGCAGGAGAGCGTGGCGTGGCGTCATGGCGAACCTCTGAGCGTGATCGATACGGGGACGGCGGCGCCGCGCGCGGCCGGGCTTGCGGAATCGGAACGGAAACGCGACGGCCCGGCATCGCTGCCGGGCCGTCGCCTGGAACTTACGCCTGCGGCACCGCCGCGTTCTTGCTGCTGCGGTAGAACAGCCACACCACCGCAGCCAGAACGGCCAGACCGACCAGCGAACCGAAGTGGAACTGCTCCGGCAGCGCCAACACCTCGCGGTTGCTGGTGATCACGATCGGGAAGGCGATGGCGATGCCCATCAGCGCCTCGCCGGTGATCAAACCGGCGGCGAACAGGGTGCCCGGACGGTGCACACGGTCGCTTTCCTCTTCGCTGCTGTTCGCGGTCAGGCCGCGACGGCGGCCGACGATGTGCGACAGCAGGCCGCCGAGGAAGATCGGCACCATCAGCTCCAACGGCAGGTAGATGCCGATCGCCGCGGCCAGCACCGGCACGCGGAACTTGGCTTTGCGCGACTTCAGCCATTCGTCGAAAGCGATGATGAGCGCGCCGATGCCGGCGCCGATGCCGATCATCGTCCACGGCAGCTCGCCGCCGAACAGCCCCTTGGCCACCGAAGCCATCAGCGTCGCCTGCGGCGCCGCCAGCGCGTTGGGATGCTCCGGCGTCGGCGCGCCGATGCCGTAGGCGGCGGACAGCAGGTTCAGCACCGGCGCCATGATCAGCGCGCAGGAGAACGCGCCGATGCCCAGCATCAGCTGCTGCTTCCACGGCGTGGCGCCGACGATGTAGCCGGCCTTGAGATCCTGCAGGTTGTCGCCGCCGACCGCGGCCGCGCAGCACACCACCGCGCCGATCATGATCGCGGCGACCGCGCCGATCGGCGAGTCGCGCCCCAGCATCAGCACCAGCACCGCTGAGGCGAACAGGATGGTGGAGATGGTGATGCCCGAGACCGGGTTGTTGGACGAACCGATCAGGCCGGCCAGATAGGCCGACACCGACACGAACAGGAAGCCGGCGACGATCATGATGACGGTCATCGGCACGCTGACGAACCAGTTGCCGACGATAGCCTGGTACAGCAGCAACAGCGGCAGCACGAAGCCGACCAGGGCGACCAGCATCCACTTCATCGGCAGGTCGCGGTCGGTCTCGGCGACGTCGCCGGCCGCCGCGCTCTTGCGCGCCGCGGCCAAGCCGCTCTTGACGCCCGACAGCAGCGACTTGCGCAGCGAGAACAGGGTCCACACGCCGCCGATCAGCATGGTGCCGACGCCGAGGTAACGCACCTTCGCCGACCAGATCGCGCCGCCGATGTCGGCTGCGCTGCCGCCGGCGATGCGCGCCGCCAGGGCCGGATCGGAGTCGAGGAAGAACATGTGGTAGATCGGAATCGCGAACTGCCAGGACAGGATCGAACCCGACACGACCACGATGCCGACATTGAGGCCGACGATGTAGCCCACGCCGATCAACGCCGGCGACAGGTTGGTGCCCATGTAGCCCAGGTACTTGCCCATGAAGCCGGAGATCACCGCGTTGTCGGGGATCAGCTTCATGCCGCTTTCGGCGGCGAGCTTGAGCACCGCGCCGATGCCGCCGGCCAGGCCGAGGATCTTCATGCCGGGGCCCGGGTTCTCGCCGGCCTTGAGCACCTCGGCCGCGGCCTTGCCTTCGGGGAAGGGGAGCGGGTCTTCGACGATCATCGAGCGCCGCAGCGGCACCGAGAACAGCACGCCGAGCAGGCCGCCGAGGCCGGCGATGGCCAGCACCCAGGAATAACGGAAGTCGTTCCAGTAGCCCAGGATCACCAAGGCCGGGATGGTGAAGATCACGCCGGCCGCGATCGACGAACCGGCCGACGCGCCGGTCTGGACGATGTTGTTCTCCAGGATGGTGCCGCCGCCGAGCAGGCGCAGCACCGCCATGGAGATCACCGCGGCCGGGATCGCGGTGGCGATGGTCAGGCCGGCGAACAGGCCCAGGTAGGCGTTGGCGGCGGCCAGGATCACCGCCAGGAAAATCGAGAGCGCGACGGCTCGGAAGGTCAATTGCTTCTGCGTTGCGGGCGATGCCATCGGCGTCTCCATCGCGGTAGGTCGGGCGGTAAGGCGGCGTATGGGCGGGTGGGGATCGCCGCCGGGCGGCGCCGCACAATCCGCCGATGATCGCATCCGCCGCGGGCGCCTGTAAAAGTGCAGTGCGGCAAAAAGCGTGATTGCGCAAACCTAGGCCGCGCCGCGGCAAAGCGGGGTTTTCCGCATTCATCGGGGAAAAGCGCGATCGCGCCCCGCCGCGGTGGGCCGCCCGGCACAGACGCCGTCCGCCGTAGCGACGGGCGCGCCGCCCGCTCCGGCCTATACTCGCGCTTCCCGGTACGGTCCGGCCCGGACCGGCCGGGACCGGGCTGATCCCACGAGAGGAACGTCCGCACGTGCCCGCCAGCCCCGCCCTGCCCGCCTCCGCCGCTTCGCGCGCCGACGAGTTCCTCGGCCATCCCAAGGGTCTGTACGTCTGCTTCTTCACCGAGATGTGGGAGCGCTTCTCCTTCTACGGCATGAAGGCGCTGTTGCTGCTGTACTTGCTCAAGTACCACCTGTTCGGCGACGACGCCGGCTACGACCTGATCGGCGCCTACGGCGGCCTGGTCTATGCCGTGCCGGTGATCGGCGGCCTGCTCGCCGACCGGTATCTGGGCATGCGCAAGGCGGTGGTGCTGGGCGGCGTGCTGCTGGTGCTCGGGCACCTGGGCATGGCCTACGAGGGCCATGCGGCGAAGATGGTGAACGGCGTGGCGGTGCGCGACGAGACCGCGTTGCAGGTGTTCTATCTGTCGCTGGCGTTGATCATCGCCGGAGTCGGCTTCCTCAAGCCGAACATCTCCACCATCGTCGGCCGGCTCTACGCCGAGAACGACCCGCGCCGCGATTCGGGCTTCACCCTGTTCTATGCCGGGATCAACGTCGGCGCGCTGTTCTCGGCCTTGATCTGCGCCTTCCTCGGCGAGACCTACGGCTGGAAGTACGGCTTCGGCGCCGCCGGCATCGGCATGGTGGCCGGCCTGCTGATGTTCCTGTGGGGCCAGCGCTATCTGCACGGCCATGCCGAACCGGCCGACCCGGCCAGGCTGCGCGAAACAGTCCGCGGCCTGTCGCGCGAGGCCTGGATCTACCTGGGCAGCGCCGCCGGCGTGCTGGCGCTGTGGGGCACCATCCAGCTGGCGTCGCAGGTCACCCTGCGCCTGGGCAGCCTCGACTTCACCGCCGCGCTGGGCATCATGCTGGCGACGCTGGCGGTGTTCCTGATCTGGTTCTTCGGCTTCATCGCCCGCCATTGCGGCCAGGTCGAACGCCAGCAGATGCTGGCCCTGGTGGTGCTGATCTTCGCGGTGCTGATCTTCTTCACCCTGTACGAGCAGACCTACGGCTCCTGGGTGACCTTCAACGATCGCCTGATGACCAAGGACATGTTCGGCCTGGCGGTCGGACAGTACGCGCCGACCCTGCCATGGTCGCTGTTCTCGATGGCGGCCAGCCCGCCGCTGATGGTCGCCGCCCTGGTCGCCAGCGACCGCGGACGCGACGGCCTGGCCAAAATCCTGGTGGCCGTGCTGGTGTTCGGCCTGGCTCTGGCGACCGCGCACGACGTGGTGCTGGTGCCGCAGACCGCCGGCTCGCTGACCTACCTGGGCGCGTTCTTCATCGTCGTGCTGGCGCCGTTGTTCTCCTGGCTGTGGCCGTGGCTGGCGCGGCGCGGGCGCAGCCCGGGCAAGCCGGTGACCATGGCCCTGGGGCTGGTCTTCGCCGGCCTGTCGTTCCTGCCGCTGGTGGCCGCGGCCGATATCGCCGCCGGCGGCGTCATGGCCAGCGTGTGGTACCTGGTCGCGGCGTATTTCATTCTCGAGGTCGGCGAAATGTGCCTGTCGCCGATCGGTCTGTCGGCGGTGACCCAGCTGTCGGTCGCGCGCGTGGTCGGCCTGATGATGGGCGCGTTCTGGCTGGCGACGGCCTTCTCGGAAGTGCTGGCCGCACAGTTGGCCAAGATCGCCTCGGTCGAGATTCCCGAAGGCGGCGCGATCGACATGGCCGCGGCCGCCGCCAAGTACGGCGAACTGTTCTCGATGCTGATGTGGCTGGGCGTCGGCTCCGGCGCCGTCTTCCTGCTGCTGGCGCCGCTGCTGCGGCGCTGGATGCATGGCGTGAAATGAGCGGGGCCGAACGAGGGAGAAGATGAGCGTAGAAGCGGCGGGCATGCGCGGCGGCGGAGGCTCCGCAAACGCCTCGCTCCGCCGCGCTCGCTCCTGACCTTCTACTTCGCCCCGGTCGACGCGGCGGCCCCCGCAGGCGCCGCCGTCCGGCCGCCGAGCGAGCGCGACAGGAACGCCAGCAAGCGGGTGTAGAACTCGCGCTGGTGCTCATCGACGTAGAAGCCGTGGCCTTCGGTCTTGTAGTACAGGGTTTCCACCGGCACCCCGGCGGCGCGCAAGGCCTTCTCCATCTTCTCGCTGTGCGCGATCGGCGCGCGCTGGTCTTCGCCGCCCGCGGCCAGGAACACCGGCACCTTGATCTGTTGCGCCAGTTCGGTCGGCGAGACTTTGGCGGTCTCTTCCTTGGAGCCGATCCATTCGCGGAGGTAGGTTTCGCCCGAACCGGCCTTCTGGATGTCGCCGGTGCTGTGCATCATCGGCAGGTCGTAGACGCCGACGTAACCGGCCGCGCACTTGTACAGCGCGGGCTCCTTGGCCACGCCCATCAGCGAGGCGTAGCCGCCGTAGCTGGCGCCGTACAGACAGATCCTGGCCGGATCGGCCACGCCCTGCTCGATCGCCCAACGGGTCGCATCGGTGAGGTCGTTCTGCATCGCGCCGCCCCACTGGCGCTGGCCGGCGAGCCGGAACGCACGCCCGTAGCCTGCGGAGCCGCGGTAGTTGAGCTGCAGCACGGCATAGCCGGCCTGGGCCAGCATCTGCGCGTCGCTGTCGAACTGCCACACGTCCTGGATGCCGAACGGACCGCCGTGCGGCATCACCACCATCGGCAAGGACTTGCCGCTGCTGTCCTTGGGCGTGGTCAACAGGCCGGACAGCGCCAGGCCGTCGCGGGCTTTGAGCCGGATCGGACGCACCGGCGCCATCTTTTCCGGGTCGACCCAGGAGCCGCGGCTGATCACATGCGCGGCATGCTTCTTGGCGTTGTCGTACAGGAAAATGTCGCCGGGGTTGCGGTCGCTCCAGCTGCGCAGCAGAGCCAGACCGCCGTCTGCGGTCTCGGAGGTGATGCGCACGCCCTCGCCCTTGAACGCGGCTTCCAGGCTGCGGTACTGCTTGGCCTCCGGCGAATTCTTGTCGAAGAATTCGCTGCGCGGCACGCCGTCGGCGAAGAACACGCCGACCGGGGTATTGCTGTTGCGACGATAGATCACCCGATCCGGATCGGCGACCGCGTCGCGCAGGATCTCCTTGCGGGTCTGGTTGGCGATGTCGAAGGCGACGATCGCATCCGGGCCCTGCGGCTGCTCGCTGCGGAAGTAGGCGATGCTGTCGTCGGCGGAGAAGCCGATCGGATGATCGATGCCCTCGCCCTGCGCGTCGGAACGCAGCAACTGCCAGTCCTTGCCTTCGCCGGCGCGGTAGAACAGCTTGCGCACGTTGTCGGTGCCGTAGCCGAGGGCGAAGCGGACCACGCCCTGGTGGTCGGTGGTGAAGTCGGCGTTGCGCACCGGCGCGATCGCGATCTGGTTGCGGCGACCGGTGTACACGTCCAGGCGCTCGGCGCGGGTGTAGGCGTCGGCGGCGAACTGCTGCACCGAGATCACCACATTCTTGTCGTCGCCGGGCAGGTCGTCGACCAGGAAGGCGGCGACCTCCTCGACCTTCTTCGGCTGGATGCGGGTGCCGGCGCCGGCGCCGCGCACGCGGTAACCGACCAGCACGTCGATGCCGGTGCCGTTGGCGTTCATCGCATAGATTTCGCCGGTCAGCTGCGGCTGGTCGCGCGAACCCAGCTTCTGCGCCATGCCGATCAGCACCCGGGTCGGGCTGACCCAGTGGAAGTCGTGCACGTGATTGTTCTTGCCGAGCCGGAATGCGCCGGTCATCTTCATGCCCTCGCGGGTGAAGATCACCAACATGGTTTCGTTCTCGGCCGGCACCGAGGCGGCGTAGAACTCGCCGGTCGGCGAAAGCTTGATGTCGACGAAGGCGTCGCGCTTGACGAACGAGGCCACGTCCACGCCGTCCGCAGCGCTCGCGCCCGCCGGCAGTGCCGCCAGCCCGGCGGCCAGCAGCAGCGAATATCCCCAGAGTTTCATTGCCCGTCCCCCCAATGAACGTCGTCCGTGGCGGCCGCCGAAGCGACCGCTGCCGCTGCGCGACGGGTCGATCATAGGGGTTGCTACCGCGGTCGCACAAACGCGTGCACATCGCGGCCCAAGCCGCGTGTACGGGCTGCGGCAGGGGTCGCCGGGCTCAGCCGGCCGGCCGGTCCAGCGTCGCGCTCAGCGCCTGGCGCCAGTGCGGCACGTCCAAGCCGTATTCGGCCCGCAGGCGGCCGCTGTCCAGCACCGAATACGCCGGGCGCCGGGCCGGGGTCGGATAGTCGGCGGTGCCGATCGCCTCGACCCGCGGCCGGCGCGCGATCAGGCCGCGCGCTTGCGCTTCCTCGAAGATCGCCTCGGCGAAACCGTGCCAACTGGTTTGGCCGCCGGCGACCAGGTGGCGCACGCCGGACTGCTTGAGCCCCTGCCGCAACACCTGCGCCGCGGCGTCGGCCAACAACCAGGCCGGGGTCGGCGAACCGTGCTGGTCGGCGACCACGCGCAATTCCTCGCGTTCGCCGCCCAGACGCAGCATGGTGCGCAGGAAGTTGTGGCCGCGGGTGGCGTAGACCCAGGCCGTGCGCAGGATCAGATGCTCGGCGCCGCTGGCCCGGATCGCCTCCTCGCCGGCCAGCTTGCTCTCGCCATAGACGCTGATCGGGCCGGTCGGATCGGTTTCGAGATAAGGCCGGCTGCCGCTGCCGTCGAAGACGTAGTCGGTCGAATAGTGGATCAGGCCGATCCCATCCGCCGCGCACAGCTGCGCCAGCCGCGCCGGCGCCTGCGCATTGACCGCGAAGGCGAGCTCGCGCTCGCTCTCGGCGCGGTCCACCGCGGTATAAGCGGTCGCGTTGACCACGTGATCCGGGCGCACCCGCCGCAGCAGGGGTTCGATCGCGTCGGCCTGGGCCAGGTCCAGGGCTTCGCACTCCGCCCCGTCGTCGGCCAGACGTCCGCTGCGCGTGGTCGTCACCACCTCGCCCAGTGCGGACAGGCTGCGGCGCAGTTCGTGGCCGACCTGGCCGTCGCCGCCGAGCAGCAACAGCCTCACGGCGCGTACACCGGCAAGCGGTCCTCGGCGATGTCCTTCAACCGCGGCGCGACCGCGTCCTTGGCCGACAGGCCGGGCTCGCTGACCGGCCAGTCGATCGCCAGGTCCGGGTCGTCCCAACGCACGCCGGCATCGGCCTTGGCGTCGTAGACGTGGGTACACAGATAGCTGAACACCGCACGCTCGCTGAGCACGGCAAAGCCGTGGGCGAAACCTTCCGGTATCCATAAATGGCGCTTGTTCTCGGCGCTGAGGACCGCCGCGGTCCAGCGGCCGTAATGCGGCGAGCCGCGGCGGATGTCGACCGCGACGTCCCAGACTTCGCCTTCAAGCACCGAGACGTACTTGCCCTGCGGATTGGGCCACTGGTAATGCAGGCCACGCAGCACGCCGCGCGCCGACGAGGACACGTTGCCCTGCACGAAGCGCGGGTTCAGGCCGTGCGCGGCGAGCTTGTCCTGGTTGAACGATTCGTAGAAGAAGCCGCGCGCGTCGCCGAACACTTGCGGTTCGATGACGACGCAACCGGGCAGATCGGTTTCGATGACTTTCAAACGGTCTTCCTCACGGTACGAAGCCGCGTTCGGACAGGCCGAGCAGGTACTGGCCGTAGCCGTTCTTGGCCAGCGGGCGGGCCAGTTCGACCAATTGGGCGGCATCGATCCAACCATTGCTCCAGGCGATTTCCTCGGGGCAGCAAACGCGCAACCCCTGGCGGGCTTCGATGGTTTCGATGTAGTTGGACGCTTCCAGCAGCGATTGATGGGTACCGGTGTCGAGCCAGGCATAGCCGCGGCCGAACCGCTCCAGATGCAGCGAGCCCTCTTCCAGGTAGATCCGGTTGAGGTCGGTGATCTCCAGCTCGCCGCGCGCCGACGGCTTGAGCCCGGCGGCGAATTCGCTGGCGCGGCCGTCGTAGAAGTACAGGCCGGTGACCGCATAGTTGGAGCGCGGCTTGGCCGGCTTCTCTTCCAGGCCGATCACCTGCCCTTCGCGGTCGAACTCGGCCACGCCGTAGCGCTCCGGATCGCTGACCCAATAGCCGAACACGGTCGCGCCGCGCTCGCGCTGGTCGGCGCGCTTGAGCATCGCGGTCAGGCCGGGGCCATGGAAGATGTTGTCGCCGAGCACCAGGCAGCTGGGCTGGCCGGCGACGAAATCCTCGCCGATCAGATAGGCCTGGGCCAGGCCGTCCGGGCTCGGCTGCACCGCGTACTCGATCTTCATGCCCCATTGCGAACCGTCGCCCAGCAGGTTCTTGAACAGCGCCTGCTCGTGCGGGGTGTTGATGATCAGCACTTCGCGGATGCCCGCCAGCATCAGCACGCTGAGCGGGTAGTAGATCATCGGCTTGTCGTACACCGGCAGCAGCTGCTTGCTGATGCCCTGGGTGATCGGATACAGCCGGGTGCCGGAGCCGCCGGCGAGAATGATGCCCTTGCGGTTCATGCGCGCGTCCTCAGGCCTGACCGATGCGTTCCAGGCGGTAGCTGCCGTCGAGCACTCGCTGCACCCAGGCCTGGTTGTCCAGGTACCAATCGACGGTGCGGGCGATGCCCTGTTCGAAGGTCAGGGTCGGCGCCCAGTCCAGCTCGCTCTTGAGCTTGGAGGCGTCGATGGCGTAGCGGCGATCGTGGCCCGGCCGGTCGGTCACGTAGGTGATCAGCGACTCGCGCGCGCGGCCGTCGGCCAGCGGCCGGCGCTGGTCGAGCAGCGCGCAGATGGTCTTGACCACGACGATGTTGGCGCGTTCGGCGTCGCCGCCGACGTTGTAGGTCTCGCCGATGCGGCCGGCCTCCAGCACTCGCGCGATCGCCGAGCAGTGGTCGCCGACGAACAACCAGTCGCGCACGTTAAGGCCGTCGCCGTACACCGGCAACGGCTCGCCGGCCAGGGCCTTGGCGATGATCAGCGGGATGAGCTTTTCCGGGAACTGATACGGCCCGTAATTGTTCGAGCAGTTGGTGGTCAGGACCGGCAGGCCGTAGGTGTGGTGGAAAGCGCGCACCAGGTGGTCGGACGCGGCCTTGGAGGCCGAGTACGGCGAATTCGGCGCGTACGGCGTGGTCTCGGTGAACTTGCCGGTCTCGCCCAGGCTGCCGTAGACCTCGTCGGTGGACACGTGCAGGAAGCGGAAGCCGTCGCGCGCCGGCGCGTCGAGCTGCTTCCAGTAATCGCGCACCTGCTCCAGCAGGCTCAGGGTGCCGACCACGTTGGTGTGGACGAACGCGGCCGGGCCATCGATCGAGCGGTCGACGTGGCTTTCGGCGGCGAAATTGATCACCGCGTCGGGGCGGTGCTCGGCCAGCAGGCGCTTGACCAGGGCCGCATCGCCGATGTCGCCCTGGACGAAGACGTGGTTCGGGTTGCCTTCCAGGCTGCCGAGGGTGTCGAGGTTGCCCGCGTAGGTCAGGGCGTCGAGGTTGACGACCTTGATGCCCTTTCGCACCGCATCGAGAACGAAGTTACCGCCAATAAAGCCGGCACCGCCGGTCACAAGCCAAGTAGGCACTCAGGACACTCCTTTATTTGATCGACGTAAGATCCGCCAACCTGGCCGCGCCCCAGCGCTCGCCGCTGCGGGCTGTTCAGCGAGCCTGGCGGATCCGAACGAGTGCCGGATTGTAATGCCTATCCGGCCCTCGGCCGCGGCGGGCCGGGCAGGCGATTAGGTCTCCTACAGCTTGATCGCCGTGCCGCCGGCGCATTCGTTGCGTGATGGAGCGCGCATCCCGTCGCGGTCGGCGCCGATCGCCCCCGGGAAGGCCGGACAGGAATTCAAGACGTAATACAAGCATGAAAGCGCCGTATACGATACAGCGGCCATGCCGTCGCCGCCGGCCCGCCCCCGGATGGGGCCGCCCTCCCGGGAGGGCGGCCTGCCCGCCACGGCCTCAATCCACCGTCACCACCACCACGCTCATCCACGGCACCTGCACCACCACCCGTCCCTGCGCGAACGCGACCGCGTTGGCGATCCGGGTCGGCGCGCGGAACTGGGCGCCGGCGGCGAAATCGGCCGGATTCATGCCGCGGCCGTGGCGCCAGGCCGAGTAGACCCCGCTGGCCTGCCCGCGCAGATCCATCACCACGCGCCGGTCGAGCGAGGCCGACTTATTGACCAACACGATCTTCTTGCGGTCGTCGGTAGCGAACACTTCCAGCTCCGGAATCGCACTGGTCGCAGCGACCATGGTCGAGCCGTAACGGCGCGACCAGGTGCCGCCGGTCCATACGCTCAAGCCCCAATAGGCCGGCAACCGTACGTGCTGCCCCTGCGGCTGATCGTTGCGATCGGTGCCGTCGGTGATCAGGCCGAGCGGTCCGTTGTTGTCGGCGTATTGGTAGGCGCTGCCGCCGGCATTGAGCACGTGGCCGATCACCGATGCGGTATGCACCAGATTGCGCGAAGTGTAGAACGCCTCGCGCCAACTGCCGTCGTACCAGGAGTTGTAGTTGAACTCGCCGACCTGGATCGCGATGCCGCTCGCGCGGTCGCCGAAACTCGCATCGATCTCCTGGCGCAGCCAGGTGATCGCGTCGGCGTACTGGCCGGTGCGGCGCAGATTGTCGACGCGCTCGCCGTCGCCGTACTTGTGGAAGTCGACCACGTCGACGTCGGCATGGCGAGCGGCGAAGAACTTGCGGAAATCGCCGAACTTGTAGTCGGCCCAGGTCACCAGCGACGGGCCGGCGATCGACAGCGGCCGCGCGCTGGCGCCGCGCATCGCCACGGCGATGGCGTGAAAGCCGTCGCTGCCGTTGCCGCCGTGGATGTAGGGGGCCATGCCGAAGCCGTTGTCGGGTTCGTTGCCGATGATGTAGTCGTCGACCGGACCGCCATGGCTGCCGCCGTTGTCGTTGAAGTAGCGCACCAGCGCCGCGGCGTCACCGGCGCGGATGTCGTTGTCGTTGCTGCTGCCGCCGACGGCGATCATCGGAATGCCGCCGATGCTCTTGATCGCGCGCACATAGGCTTCGCCTTCGTTGCCGCCGTGCACGCCGCCGGCGGCGGAACCGACCTGGCCGTCGTGGTGGTACAGCGGAATGCGCCAGACCAACGGGCCGAGCTCGCCCAGGTAGCGCTGCCACAGCGCCTGGTTCGGGCCCTTGATCAGATTGCTGCCGCCGTCGGCGAAGGTCGACACCGTCGAGCCCAGCGAGTACGCCGAGGTCGGCTGGCGATGCGCGGTGAAATCGACCACCACATTGGCGGCTTCGGCTGCATGCAGTCGCGGCCCGCCGATCAGGGCGAGCGCGCCGGCGAGGATGGCGGCGAGACGGAACGAAGGCGGTGCGGACCTGCGGAATTGCGAATGCATGGGAAGCCTCGAGAGAGCGGACAGGATGCGATTCGCCCGCGGCTGCGCAGGCACGCGACCCGACACGACCCGAGGCCGCGCCGGCGCGCTCCCACGCGGCGCCACGGACCGGCAACCGCGGCGCGGACCCTAGCGCCCCACGCCCCGCCGAAACGCGACGCGCATTGGCGATGCACAGGCGTTTACAGCCCGCGAACGGAACCGCTGCCGATCTCACACCCCTGACTTGACAGCGATCCCACGCACGGCGATCGGGCCTGCAGAGGCGCCGCCAGCTGGATAGTTCCTAATGTTTCTGGGCCAAAAGTGAAATGATCCAGACAAGGCCGATGGCCCGGGAAGCCTTATCCAGCAAAGCTTGCAAGCCTTCGGGCCCGGTGGTTGTAGCGATAGCAGACTTCACCCAATACAAGAGCAGGAATTAGCGGGGCACCCGCAGTACCGGCCGGCCAGCTCTTGGCATAGCTCCAAAACCCTTCGATGCCGGCGATGTGGTCGCGTCCGACCGGCTTACCCTTCTCATTGCGGATCATCGCATGGCCGCCTCGTAGCCTCAGCGTGGCGCACGCCTGCCTGCAGCCGATGTACTACATCGACCCTTCGCGGGTGTGCGCCTCGATCTGCTGCATCACGCTGTCGCGATCGTGCGCAGCGATCGGCATGACCTTGATTTGAGCGTTGCGCTTGACGGTGCCGAACGCGATCACCCTGTCGGCGGCACCCAACCGGTTTTGCCATGACAAATACCGCCAAACGTGGTTTGGTCGCATCCCGCGCCCGCGTCGGACGGCCTTCGCCACTGCTCTTCGAAGACGCAGCAGGCCCGCAGGACGCGGCAGAACTTTTCCGCTGTGGCCAGGTTGCACACGGGCTGGAATCGCTGCCGGTAGACCGGTACGCCAGGAGCAAAACGTTCGATCAATTGCCGCCTCTGCGAAGCGCTCAAGCGGACCGATTTCCGGGCTGCGACGACCGGACGAAGGCCATGGGTGCCGGTCAGCCACTTGAGCCGTCCATCATTCAATTTCCAAAGCCGCGCAGGTTGGCTAGCCGGATATTTTTGCATCTTGAACCAGCTTAATCCGGTCCAGACTCGTAGGGAATCGCGTCCGATTTCGATTCGCATCGCCATGGAACAAGAATTCAACAGCGACACCGCATCCACGCCCGCAATGAACATCCGCCATCGCACTTCCTTCCTCGAGAGGACATCGATAAGGACGACTGATCGATGGACTCAGTTCATGAATCAGGCTTCGGCATAAGTGTGATTAGGACGCACCAGGACAGAGATTGACTCAGTGGTGTCGCATACGAACCATAGAAAGTGTGCCTTCTTTAATTGTTGTCCATTCAAGTCGTTGATGACGGTCAAACGTGCCTGCTGGCACGTTTATTGCGGCAAGAATCTCCGGCAGGGCGGTCGCAGCGATCGGGATGGCTCTGCGACCGTGGTGGCCTCGCCGCCATATGTCCATCGACTCGGGCCGCTCCTGCCGTGGTCCGCACCGACACAGGATTTCTTCATGAAGCCGACGATCGCCTGTTTGATTCCCCTGTTCGCCTTGCTGTCCGCCCCCGCCGCCGCCACCGACCTCAGTCCCAATCAGGTCGGCGGCGACATCCCGGGCAACTACGCCCAGATCGATTTCTATCTCAAGAACGGCGATTGGGCGCCCAAGCTGACCCTGTCCAACGCCGCCGGCGACGGCTACACCGTCGCGATCCATTCCACCGCGGGCTACGACAGCCAGTTGG
This sequence comes from Lysobacter antibioticus HS124, assembly GCF_000336385.2. Lineage (GTDB taxonomy): Bacteria > Pseudomonadota > Gammaproteobacteria > Xanthomonadales > Xanthomonadaceae > Lysobacter > Lysobacter firmicutimachus. The sequence continues at coordinate 30,503 of NZ_HG424467.1, forward strand.
CGACCGGCAACACCGACTATCCACTGAGTTCGATGCCTATCCGGGCCGGCGATAGCCTGTCGTTCGTCTACCGGGCCGGCCAACGGCAATGGAGCCTGGTCGGCCCCTCGCTGAGCCCGAACGGCAACGGCGGCAGCGGCGCCATCGCCAGCTATCCGAACGCCCGCGTGCTGCGCTTCAACCTCGCCGATGGCGATTGGGCGCAGTCGGTCACCCTGCCCTCCAGCGCTCCGGACAACAGCCTGATCGTGGTCTCGTCCTCGGCCACCTGGAACAGCCGCATCAATCCGCAGAACATCCAGTACGCCAGCAGCTTCAACCTGCGCAACGGCGACCAGTACGCTTTCCTGTACCGCACCGCGCTGCAGCGCTGGGTCAGCGTCAAAGCGCCGACGCAAGCTTTCGACGCCGGCAAGATCGGCACGCAGATCCCGACGCCGGTGGTGCCCAACACCCAGGTCAGGCTCGCCGACGGCAACTGGGTTTCCGAGCTCCGTCTGCCCGCCAACGCCGGCGACCGCGACCGGGTGAGCATCGTCTCCGATGCCAGCTGGACCGCGACCATCTCCGGCCAGAACGTGGATGCGGCCGCGACGATGAAGCTGGTCGCCGGTTCGCGTTACGACTTCATCTACATCAAGGAACGCGCTCGCTGGGTGCTGCAGTCCAGCCCGACTCCGGCCTACACCGCGAACGGCCCGGGCGGATCGCAACTGCCCGACATGACGTCGCCGAACGCGCGCTACTCGGCTGCGGACGGCAACTGGGCCGCCACGGTGAAGCTGCCGGTCAACGCGACCCCGGGCGACCGCGTCGTGGTCAAGAGCGACGCAAGCTGGGATTTCAACGTCACCGGCCAGAACACCACCTTCGGCACGGTTCCGGTCCGTCGCGGCGAGACCCTGCGCTTCGTCCGCACCGCGGCCGGCGCGTGGTCGCTCGACACCCGCCTGATCACCATGCTGTTGATCTACAGCGAGGAAGCGGCCGCGCAACTCGGCGAGACCGCAGCGCAGATGCGGCTGTGGGAAGGGCTGCGGCTGACCAATGAAGCGCTGGAGAACTCCCGGGTCAACTTCTACGTCAAGGCGGTCGGCATGATCAAGCGGCAGTTCCAGGCCACCACGCTCGGCGACATCCTCAACGTCGCGCTCAAGGACTCGGTGGTCAGCTCGACCCGCACGCAACTGGCCGCCGATGCGGTCTATTACGAGGGCACCGAGGAAGGCTGCGGCCTGGCCTGGGTCAACGCGAGCCGCGACAACATGATCGGCTCGGGCTCGCTGGGCTGCGGCACCACCGTGATGCGCCATGAGTTCGGCCACAACATGGGCCTGAACCACGGCGACGACGCCAGCGGCGGCTCGGCGCCGTACGCCAAGGGCTACAGCCTGATCTCCGACATCATGGGCGGCAACGCGATCCCCTACTACTCCAATCCAAACCTCTACACGACCGACACCGAAGTCGCGACAGGCCTGCCGATGGGCATCGCCAACGTCACCGACTCGGTGCGGGCGATGAACGAGCGCTCCCAACTGGTTTCCGAGTTCTATTGACCGCCGGTCCGCCGGCGGGTCTCGCCCGCCGGCGGATCTCTCCCCCGCAAGGACATCCCGACATGCCTCTCTCGCGAAACCGGGCCCTGATTCTCGGACTCGTCCTGACCGGCGCCGCCACTGTCGGCCTGCTGGTGTACTACCGGACCGCCCCCGGCGCCACGGGCAACCTGCTGCAGGACCCCGCCTACCGACCGAATGCATCGCCCGTCGCCGTTACCACCCGCTCCGGAACCGACGGCATAGAGGCCTTCGTCGCCCGCCGCAGCGCTACGTTCTCGCTGGACCGCGCACGCCTGCAGAGCGCGCGTGCGCGCAAGGACCTCCTGCAGCTGGTCGATCCGGCCAAGGTCGCCGCCGGCGCCCTGAAACCGACGCCGCGCCAGATGGGCGACGGTCGCCAGTTCGTCGCCTACGACGCCTATGTACTCGAGTCCAAGGGCGTCGGCGACGATATCGAAGTCTACGTCCCGAACCTCGGACTGACCCTGCACGGCGTGATCGACAACGTCGAAGTCAACGGCGACATCGTGCGCTGGTCGGGCATGTTCGAAGACTTCAATTCGACCATGAGCAAATTCTCGATCAGCCAGACCATGGTCGACGACTACGTACTGGGCAGCTTCGACACGCCGATGGGCAGCTACAGCCTGGAAGCCAAGAACGGTCTGGGCTGGGTGGTCGAGCAAGGCGCCGACTTTCATTTGCCGGCCGACGGCAAGGACTACATCGAAGCGACGCCGCAGCGCTGAGCGAGAAGCCTCGCACTGGATGCCCGGCCGGTTGTTGTCTTTTCCGGCCTGGACAGCCGGGCAAGCCGCGGACTGGGCGAGCGGACGGCGGAGACCCCGGCCCGAGACGCGCGGCCAAAGGACAACGAAAATAGCGGCTTAGTTCGCCAACGGCTTCCCCATCAGAGCGGCCGTCGCGGCCACGCCGATGAACCACTCGATTCCAAGCGTTGCCTTGGGAACAGGGCATGTCTCTGTCGGCGCCGAGCGTGCCGCCTGCGGCCCCCACCTGTAGCCGCCGGGCTCGCCCCGCCCAAGCCGGATAAATGTGCGTTGATGCACAGCGCGGCAACCTGTTATAAGCATTCGTATACCGTATACTGAATGCCTTGCGGTTTCGGCAGCATCGCGTAGCGAAGAAGGTTCCGCGTACGCGCAGCAATGGCTGGAACCGGAACCGCCGCTTCGGCGGCGGCGGGCAGGGGTATCGGTATGGCTTGGGGATCGCCTGACCGGATCGGGCTTCTCTCCCCCGAAAGTAGCCACTTCGGGCAGGCATCCCCAAGCGCTTCACAGGAGGAGGACGTCGCGGCGGACAACGTGTGTCGCCTGCCGCCCAGGCAGCTACCCACAGACAACCTGCATTGCCTTAGGACCGGCGATCCACGGGCTCCGTTTGACCAGCGGTTCATGCCCGCTCGACGCTGCCGCGTCACGAGCGGCTTCGTTGCCCGCCGAACATGAGCGACGACTAAACAGTTCCAGCGTCGATCGCACGGATTCCGCTACCTATCCTGTAGCACGCGACAAAGGCGGCCCCGCTCCCCAAGACTCGCCCAGCCGCCTCGAGCCGTCCCTACGCCGCCGATCATCGAGCATGCAGGATCTCGACTGGCCCGAATCCTTCCATCCCACGACAAGCGAAGCAGCCATGGCACTCCGTCTCCTCGCACTCTCACTGACCTTGCTGGCCGCCTGCTCTTCCAGTCAGCGCCTGACTGCGGACCAGCCGGCAACGCTCGATGCGGCCGCCGAACAGTATGTGCGCCTGACCCTGAGCATCGGCGAGCACGAGCCCGGCTACGTCGATGCCTACTACGGACCGGCGGAATGGGCGGATGAAGCAAAATCGGTCAAGCGCCCGCTTGCCGAACTGCGCGCGGCGGTGATCGACCTCGACCGCCGATTGCACCGCATCGACACCGTGTCCCTGTCCGCGATGGAAGCCAAGCGCAAAGCCTTCCTTTCCGCGCAACTTGCCGCCGCCAGGACTCGGCTGGACATGCTGGCCGGGGCAAAACTAAGCTTCGACGACGAAGCCGAAGGCCTGTTCGCCGTCCGTCCCGAACTCAAGCCGCTGTCGGCATACGATCCGATTCTTGCGGAGATCGATGCGCGCTTGGCCGGCACCGGCCCGCTGTGGAAGCGCTTCGACCAGCGTTCCAGCCGCACTGCAATCCCCAGCGCCCGCCTCGACGGCGTCATGCGGGCATCCATCGACGAGTGCCGACGCCGGACCGTCCGACACATCGCTCTCCCGCCCGGCGAACAATTCACGCTCGAATTCGTCACCAAGCAGTCCTGGTCCGGCTACAACTGGTACAAAGGCAACGCCACGAGCCTGATCCAGATCAACACCGATTTGCCGGTGCTGATCAGCCGTGCGGTCGACCTGGGCTGCCACGAGGGCTATCCCGGTCACCACGTGTTGAATATGCTGTTGGAGCAGCGTTTGTACAAAGGCCGGGGATGGGTCGAGTTCTCGGTGTATCCACTGTACAGCCCGCAATCCCTGCTCGCCGAAGGCTCGGCCAATTACGGAATAGAACTCGCGTTTCCCGGCGAGGACCGGCTGGCGTTCGAAGCCGGCACGCTCTACCCCTTGGCCGGGCTCGACCCCGCCACGGCCGCACAGGATTTCGAGCTGTTGCAGATGCGCAACAAGCTGTCGGGCGCGCGGCTGACGATCGCCAAAGACTACTTGGACGGCCGGATCACCCGGGACGAAGCGGTGAAGCTGACGCAGAAGTACCAACTCCTGTCGCCCGAACGCGCCGAGCAATCCATCGACTTCACCGGCAAATACCGAACCTATGTCGTCAACTACGGATGGGGACTCGAGCTGGTCAGGCGCTTCGTTTCCTCCGCCGGCGCCTCGCCCACCGACCGCTGGGCCGCGATGGAGCGGATATTGTCGGAACCGACCATTCCCTCCGACCTGATGCAGCCGTCGACGTCCGCCACGAAGTAACGGCCGCGCCGGTTGCGTCCTTCAGCCGCAGTTTCGTCGGAGACGACGCTTCCATGAGAACCATCGGCTTGATCGGGGGCACCTCCTGGCATTCGACCATCGAGTACTACCGCGGCATCAACCAAGCCATCAACGATCATTTCGGCAACAACACCAATCCGCCGCTGATCCTGCACAGCCTCGATCAACACGAGATCCATCGCCTGCAGGCCGCGGACCGCTGGGACGCGATCGCCGGCCTCCTGGCGAATGCCGCGGCGAAACTGGAGGCTTCCGGCGCGGAAGCGCTGGTGTTCTGCGCCAACACGCCGCACAAGGTCTATCCGGAGGTCGCCAGCTCGGTCCGAATACCGATCTTGCACATCGCCGATGCCGTCGGCTCCGCCGTCCGCCGCCTGAATCTGAGCGAAGTCGGGCTGATCGGAACCCGCTATACGATGGAAGACGGCTTCATCCAGCGCTGGCTGCTGGAACGCTACGGCATAAGCGTGATTACGCCCTCGTCCGACGAAGCCAGGGACCGGTTGCAACGAATCATCCAGCTCGAGCTGGCCTTGGGCGACTTCGGACAGGACACGAAACGCTATGTCATCGAGCAGATTTCGATCCTGCGGACACGAGGCGCACAAGGCATCGTACTGGGCTGCACCGAATTTCCGTTGCTCCTCGCCCAACACGAGCTCGATCTTCCCAGCTTCGATACCTTACAACTCCACGCCCGGATGGCCGTCGATTTCATCCTCAGCTGAGCCCATACCGCCATCGAGGAGGCGTTCCGCCCGCGACGTTGCAGAAAGGAAACACGTTATCGGGCGCAGATCGCTCGCTTCGGAACGATCCGAGCGCGGGAAAGTCCACCCGCGCCCATTCGTTCAACGGAGCCAATGCATCGATGTCGCCGCGAGTTCGCCAGCGACCCATTGCGAGCCACCAGGCCGAGCTATGAGCGCTCCATCGTCGTCCTCGTGCGTCAATTGACCGTGCACGTCAGGGTCACGGTCACGGATGCGCCAGCGGTCAAAGTGCCCAGCGCGACACCGGCTTCCAGCCCGGCAAGGGAAATAGGCGACGCCGGACAGCCCGCGCCGCTGCAAGTGGGGGGCGTGGTGCAGGTCAGGCCGACCCGACCGGCCGGATCTTGCACCACGGCACCGGTCACCGAACTGGAACCGTTGTTGGTCACGACTATGGCGTAGGTCGTGGTGGCGCCGCGAGCGAGACTGTCGGCAGGCTGGTCGCTGGGACCGACGCCCGGCGTGTTGGTCTTGGTGATCAGAAGATCCGCCGTAGCCGGGCCGCTGAACTCCGAAGTCGATCCGATCGAGGTCGTCGCGGTCGCGACGCAACCCGCGTTCTGGCACCTCGTAGCGGTCATCCTCAAGCTTGCAGGAGCAGCCCCGGAGACCGTGCAACTGCTAGGTGCGGTCGCGCTTACCCCCGTGACCACGCAAAAGCCTAGCCAGACCTGACCCTCGCCGAACCCTGTGGGGTCCAGGCCTGCGGGGTTGTTGTAAAAATCGATCCGATAGCCGTTGGCATTGGCCGCGGCATCCAAAGTGAAATTCACCGTGGTTCCGCTGATCCCCGACAGCACGGGAAAGTTCTGCAGCTCATTGGGGCCGGTGTCGCCATCGCCGGCATCGTTGAGCGTTACTCCGTCGTTGGACAGATCGATGCCCAAACCGCCGTTGCCCGAAATGTTGGTATTGGCATAGACGGCATTGCCGGTGGCCGTAGCGCCCGTTATCCGAACGCCGTCGCCGGTGTTCCCCGTTATCGTATTGCCCGTTATCGTATTCTGACCGATGACCGTGTTGGCGTTGCCGGTCAATGCGATGCCCGCCCCGCCGTTGTTGGTCAGAATATTTCCTTGCACCAGGTTGTCGTTGATCTGGGTCGCCCCGACGACTCCAGCCCCTTCGAAAGCGATGCCTGAACCGATGTTTCCGTTGATCGTATTGTTGGTCAGCGTATTGCCATCGGTATTGCTGCCGACGCCGCCGAACTGGGGTACCAAACGGATGCCGGCGAAGTTCGTTCCGGTAATGTTGTTGGAATCCACCAGCACGTTCGTGGCGCTTGCGACGCCGACGCCGTAATTCGTCCCGCTTATGGTATTGCCGGTAACCGTAGCGTTGTAGCCCGCGATCGCCGGGTTGTTGAAGATGCTGATGCCATAGAAACCGTTGGTGATGGTGTTGTTGGTCACCGTGCAGTTGTCGCTGTTGAAACAGCGGATGGCGTCCGCGCCGCCAACGACGCCGGTGAACGTATTGCCGCTGATGACCATGTTGCTTACGCCGCTTACCGCCACGGCAGGCTGACCGAAATTGGTGATGCCGATATTCAGCAACTGACTGTTCGTGGCCGTCGATAGGAACGAGAGGGCCGAAAAATTTCCGCCGCCGCCATTCAGCGTGATGTCGCCGCCGCCGTTTATCACTACCGTATCGCTGATCGCCGGAAGCGCGGCTACCAAGTTGATGGTGCCCGCGCCGCTGAACACGATCGTGTCGTCGACGATCGCCGTCAGATCCGCTGCGGCCAGCGCCGCGCGCAATGTCGTACAACTGAAGTTCGGGGCGATACCGGTACAAACCGGGGGAGTCAATGTATCCGTTAGGCCGGTGACGGTGTAAGTCGCGCCGACCGCCGCCCCGGACATGAAGATTAGACAGAAGGCCGCGTATCGCCATCGACGTAACGGTGCGCGCGACCCATTATTGCGCCGTCGATCTTCTACCGCCGGCTCCTTCGCACCGTCCGTCGGCGGTCGATGCAAAGCGGAAGCCCGAACGCTCGCGTCGCGAGGACATCGCAGCGCACGCACCGGCCGATAGCCCCTCCCCCCGCGGCACGCATCGCGAAATAGCCGAAATATCGGAACGACGGAAATAGTGCCCATCGACGCCCCCATGAGTCGAAGACCGTGACTGTTTCCCGCTTCCTTTCGATCATCCATTAATGCCTATCGACATAGCAATAGGTTTGACTGTTGAATTTACGTCGCGAAAGTCAAGCAAAAATCGTGCCAAGTACTCGGAGCGACGAAGCTCGGCGGATGACCCATCACCTCGGCGCATAAATTTGCGACAAGCGATCCGGACGCCCTTGGATTCGCTCGAGCTTGGGATACCTGTGGCCTCCGCGGTAGTCGATGCGGACCGATTTGATTGCATCGCCATCCTTGATCAGCAAGTCGATCCCCCGCCCCGCCTCTTTCGCAGCCGACACCGCATCCTTGAGCCGCTCGCCACTGCTAGCGTAGCCGTCGATCGCGATCACCGTGTTCCCGGGCGCGATGCCAGCTTCGAAGGCCGGCCCGTCCCAGCGCACGCTGGCCACCACGGAATCGGCCTTGGACATACTCATCCCCAGCGAGTAGGTCAGATCCACGGTCTTCGTCTTTTCTTCGGAGAACTTCTCGAAGTCGCCCGGAACCTCGCCGTACACCAGCGTCCAACCGCTCGCAGCCAGACCGTCCAGAGGCGGCGCATGAGCGCCGAGGCGGTCGCGCAGATAACCGGCCCAGTCGAACTCGACGATTCCGTCGAGCGCCGACACCACTTGTTCGAAATCGTAGGCTTTGACCCGATACTCTCCGTTCCCGCCGCCGAAAAACGCTCGGGCGAAGTCGTCCAGAGAATGCCGTTCGGCGCTGAGTTCGCGCAACTTGGCGTCGACCGCCAGCCAGACCAGTTGCGCGCCGGCATAGTAGTCCTCGGCGAGCTGGTAGCTGGTGTACGACTTCGGCCTGCGTTGGGCGATGACCGGGTCGTAGACGGTGTCCTGCAACGTGCGCCAGGCCAGACCGGGCCGATCTTCGCTATAGCGCGCCGCGGTCTGCGCCAAGGCCTCGCGGGCGAACTCCGGCCGCCATAAGCCGGAGCGCGCGGCCAGGACCTGTCCCCAATACTTGGTCTGACCTTCGTAAACCCACAGCAGATCGCCGCTAAGCGGCGAGTTGACGTCGGACGACACGATGCCGGCCGGACGCCGGTACTTGCCGTTCCAGGCATGAACCAGCTCATGCGCCAGCAGGTCGTGCCTCAGCACGCCGGGGCCATCCCAGGAAGTGAAATAGTCGACGTCCAAACCGTTTTCGCTAGAGCGTTGATGCTCCAGGCCTATGCCCCCCATTTGCCCAGACAATGAGAACAGGAAATCGTAGCGGTCGAACGGATGCGATCCGAACAACTTGTACGCCTGGCTCAGCAATTCGCGATGGAACCGGATCTGCTCGGGCGTAGCCTCCAGGTACTTTGCGGCGTCGGCAAAAACGTTGAGCCGCACCGGCGTCTGCGCCCCCGGGCTCAGATCGAACTGCCTGTAGTGACGTCCGGCGAATACCGGCGAATCCAGCAAGGTATCCAACGACACCGGGCGATAATTCAGGTACCCGCCCTGGTGCGATCCGACCTCCAGCGCCGAGGCCGACTGCCAACCGCTCGGCAACTTCAACCCCGCGGCGACCTCGACGTCGCGCACGTCGCTCCCGGCCGGATACAGCACGACTTGGTTCCACTGCACGTTGAGCATGTCCGGCGTCATGACCACTCTCCCCTGGGTACCGCCGGTGGGGGTCAGCATGTCGAAGCGCAGCTCCAGCTCGGCCACACCGTCGGGCACGACCAATCTGAAGGCGTAGACATTCAGCGCATCGCGATGCCAGGCGATGGGCCGACCGTTGCCGAGGATGCGCAGACCGGCGAACTTGTCGATCGGACCAACCGGCGAGTGATGCCCCTGAATCCATTGCGGAAACAACAACGTCAGCGCGCCCGGCCGCACCGGGACACGCTGACGCACGCGCAGGACCCGCCGCGCCACATCGGTGGCGTCGACTTCCAGCCGAAGCATGCCCGGCGGTCGCGCCTGGCCGGGCGAGACCGCCTGAGCATCCGGCGACGACAGCGAAACGGCGATCAACAGCGCCGGAGCGAGAATGCGAACGGCAAGGGTCATGGTCTTCTCCGACGATGGCTTACAGCGCCATACCCTTCAGCGCCGGATGGATCAGCTTGCCGCCCTCGACGTTGATGCCGCGCACCAAGGCCGGGTTGTTGCGCCACTCGTTGCCGGCCGCCAGCTTGTTGACCCACGGCAG
>NZ_HG424468.1 GCF_000336385.2 Lysobacter antibioticus HS124
GCTGAAGTCGTGGCTGGTGGGAAAGCGGAAGAACGTCAGGTTGCGAAAGAACATGCGGGACCGGGATGGGGGATTCGGGATGGGAATTCGGCGGCGGACAGCGCCCAACCGAAGCGGGCCGGCGCGGGCGCGCCGGCGTACGAAAGACGCGGCAGCCGGTTACACGGCGGCGGGCGCCATCTTGCCGGGCGTTTCGTCGGGCGTATCGTCCAGCCACACCGGCGCCGGGGCGAGCGGCGCGCCGGCCTTGCCCAGGCCGAGGAAATCGAACAGCTTCGGATCGCTGAGCTGCGACGGCCGGATGTCGCCGAGCGCGCGCGAGATCGTCTCGATGCGGCCGGGCGTCTCGCGTTCCCAAGCGTCCATCATCCGCTTGACCTGCTTGCGCTGCAGGTTTTCCTGCGAGCCGCACAGGTTGCAGGGGATGATCGGGAATTGCTTGATCGCCGCGTAATCGACGATGTCGTCCTCGCGCACGTAGGCCAGCGGCCGGATCACCACATGCTTGCCGTCGTCGGACAGCAGCTTGGGCGGCATGCCGCTGAGCTTGGCGTGGAAGAACAGGTTGAGGAAGAAGGTCGCGACCAGGTCGTCGCGGTGGTGGCCGAGCGCGATCTTGGTGAAGCCCTGCTCCTCGGCGTAGGTGTACAGCGCGCCGCGCCGCAGCCGCGAACACAGCGAGCACATGGTCTTGCCTTCCGGCACCACCCGGGTCACCACCGAGTAGGTGTCCTGCTCGAGGATCTTGTAGGCCACCCCGATCGATTCCAGGTACTGCGGCAGCACGTGCTCGGGGAAGCCGGGCTGCTTCTGGTCGAGGTTGACCGCGACCAGCTCGAACTTCACCGGCGCTTTCTTCTGCAGCTGCAGCAGGAGGTCGAGCAGGGTGTAGCTGTCCTTGCCGCCGGACAGGCAGACCATGACCTTGTCGCCGTCTTCGATCATGCCGAAATCGGCGATGGCGCGGCCGACCTGATGGCGCAGGCGAGTGGCCAGGCGTTCGCCGTCGGCGGCGGGGGCGGCGCCGGGGCGGGCGCGGCGGATGGGTTCGGCCAGGGGCAGGACGGTGTTCATGAGGCCGACGATTCTACGCCAAGGGGCGGTGAACGCCCCCGCACCGGTCGCCGCGCCGCAGGCGATGACGCCCGCTCGGGCGGCGCGTTAAGCTGGGGCATATGACCGCCAGCACCGATGCCGCCGAGATCGCCCGCCAGCTGGCCGAGCTGCGTCTGGAACATCGCGACCTCGACGCGGCCATCGAACGCCTGAGCCTGGACCCGCAGGCCGACGAGCTGACGGTCAAGCGCTTGAAGAAACGCAAGCTGTGGCTGAAGGACTGCATCGCCCGGCTGGAAAGCGCGCTGATTCCCGACCAGCCGGCCTGAGCCGCGCCAGCCGACGTTCAGCGCCCGCGGGCGCGAGCCGCTACAATCCCGCGCAGCCCACCGAGTGGAGTGTCATGGAGCTCTGAACCGATACGCCGCCTTCGCAACCGCCGCGCGCCCGCGCGCCGTTGCCCTGCCCGTCGCATCGCCGGAGCCTCCATGCCCGCCCTTCCCGCCTCGGACCCGGTCCGATTGCAGGCCTTCGGCCTGTCCGCCGTCCTCGACGACGGCCGCATCCTATTTCAGAACCTCGACCTGAGCCTGCGCCGTGGCTACACCGCCCTGGTCGGCCGCAACGGCGCGGGCAAATCGACCCTGCTGGCCGCGCTGGCCGGCATCGCCGCGCCGGCCCAGGGCCGGATCGAACGCTGCGGCCCGCTCGTCCATTTGCCCACCGAAACCGGCGAGGCTTCGGCCGGCAGCGTCGCCGGCTTGCTCGGCGTCGCGCCGGCGCTGGCCGCCCTGGACCGGCTCGCCGCCGGCCTCGGCAGCGGCGAAGACCTGGTCCAGCTGGCCGACCGCTGGGATCTGCGCGAGCGTCTGGCCCGGTCCCTGGACGAAATCGGCCTGAGCGGCTTGTCGTTGCAACACGACCCACGCCGCCTGTCCGGCGGCCAACGCCAGCAGCTGCGCCTGCTCGGCGCCTGGCTCGCCGATGCCGCCGTCGTCCTGCTCGACGAGCCCAGCCGGCATCTGGATGCCGATGCCTCGGCGTATTGGTTCCAGCGCTACATCGGCGGCTCTGCGGCGGTGCTCGCGGTCAGCCACGATCCGGCCTGGTTGAACGACGCCGAACGCATCCTCGAGCTCGCCCCCGAGGGCGCGATCGAGCACCGCGGCGGCCTGAGCCGCTACCTCGATCAGCGCCAACGCCGACGCCGTGCCGGGCTCGACGCGTTGGACGCCGCGCGCCTGGCGCTGCGTCGCGAACGCCGCGATCAAGTGCGCCAGCGCGAGGCGCTGGACCGGCGCGCGGCACGCGGCCGGCGCGCCGGCGCACAGGCCAATCAGTCCAAGCTGCTGCTCGACTTCAGCCAGAACGCGGCCGAGCGTCATCTGGGAAGTCGCCGCGCCGCACTGCGCGAACGCCTGGACCAGCGCGGCAGCGCCGTAAGCGAGGCCCATGCGCGAGTCGACACCGCCGCCGCGCCGGTGTTCCTCGGCACCGCGGCGCGCCAGCCGGCCGGGCGCCGCACGCTCGAATTCGCCGCCGCGCATCCCTGCCGGGCCCAGCCGCGGCAGTCGCTGAGCGCGGTGCTGGACGGTCCGGTGCGGATCGGCCTGAGCGGACGCAACGGCAGCGGCAAGACCACGCTGTTGCGCGCGCTGGCCGGACTCGGCCCGCTTGCGGCCGGCCAGGCCCGTGCGGCGGTGCCGGCACTGTGGTTGGATCAAGACCTGCGCCTGTTGCCGACCGACACGGGCGTACTGGCCTGGATCGGCGGCGGCGACGCCGATGCCGAAGCGCGTGCCGCGCTGGCCACCCGCCTGGCCCTGCTCGGCCTGCCCGGCGATCGCGCGCGGCAGCCGATGGCCACGCTCTCGGCCGGCGAGCGCATGCGCGCCGCGCTGGCCGGCGCGGCCTATCGCACTCCGCCGACGCCGTTGCTGTTGCTCGACGAACCCAGCGATCATCTGGACTTTGACAGCCGCGAGGCCCTGATCGGACTGCTGGACGCCTGGCCCGGCGCCTTCGTCGTCGCCAGCCACGATCGCGGCCTGCTCGACGCCCTGCGCCTGAGCCATTGCATTCATCTGACAGATGTCAGTGCGCAGCTCGAAACGATTGCGGCATCGTCGCGCCCCTGATCGAGAGAATGCGAAATCGGTGACCGGGATCGCGGGCGCGCTGTGCTAGGGTGCCGCGACTCGCAGCGGGCAGACTTATGGCGAACAAGGACGAATTGATCGGCGCGGCGCGCAACCCCTGGTGGCAGGGCGCGGCCGCCGTGGTCCTGGTCGCGATCGCCGCGACCGCTGCGCTGGGCGGCTTCGGCGAGGCCAAGAGCAAGAGCAAGCCGCTGCCCGAATACAAGGCCGGCCATCGTTACCAGGGCGGCGCTCTGGCGGTGAAGCCGCTGCGCGCCTGGGTCGCGCGCTACAAGCCCGGCGGCCGGGTCGACCCGTTCAGTCCGGACAAGCAGTACCTGGTGCTGCAGGTCGAGATCGAGAACCGCACCGGGCGCAGCATCAACGGCTTCGGCTATCCGCAACAGGATCTGATCCTGCTGTCGAAGCAACGCGAACCGATTCCCGCCGAGACCTTGTTGATGGCCGACGACCACAGCATCGCCGCCGACCTGCACCCGCGCCTGAAACAGCGCGTCGACCTGGTCTGGGCGCTGCCGCGCGGCTATGCCTATTCGCCGCAGGAAACCTGGGGCGTGTTCGCGCGCGACTACAAGGCCAAGGCGTATCTCAACGACGAGGGCGCCTGGGTCCAGGGCAAGCCGGCGGCGAAATACCGCATCGCGGTGCAGGATCTGCGCGACCGGGCGGTGGCGCCGTGAGCGCGCCGGCGACGGCGAACGCCGCGGCGGCGCGCCGGCGGCTGCCGCGCTGGCGCTGGCGTGACGCGCTGTGGATCGCACTGGCGCTGGCGGCGGTGGTCGCCCTGCGCAAGGGCGAGTCCGACTACGAACAACGCGACGCGCCGCTGCTGCAGCGCGCGCCGGCGACGGCGCCGGTACGCGCGCAGGGCCGCAATTTCGCGGTCGAGGTCAAACGCTTCAAGGTCGCCCGCGCCTATCTGCTCAAGGGCGACTACGCGCGGCCAGAGGACCATCTGCTGCGCACCCCGGGCGTGTGGCTGTCGGTGGTCGGCCAGGCCGAAGCGTTGCAGCAGCCGGGCTATGTCACCGCGCAACTGCGCACCCGCGACGGCCTGGTCTATGTCGCCTCCAGCCGCGACCGGCCCAAGCTCGACGGGATCAACCTGCGCGACCGCGCGCTGGCGCCGGGTCTGCCGGAGGAGGGCGCCTGGTTCTTCGAAGTGCCGCCCGACCGGCTGCAAGGCGCGCACCTGCAGTTCTTTTGGGGCAGCCTGCTGCCGCACGGCGGCGACAGCCTGGTCGACGTCGATCTCGGCATCGACGCGGCGCAGGCCCGCAAGCTGATGGCCGAAGCCAAGCCGGTACTGGATCTGCGCCCATGAACTCTGCGACGACGAACGAAACCGCCGCGGCCACGGACGCGCCAGCGGCCGGCACGGCGCCTACGCCGGCCGGCTGGTGGCGGCGTAACGCCTTCTGGCTGCTCGGCACCGCCGTGCTCGGCGCCTGGGCCATGATCGTGCCCTACCGCGAGGCGCTGCAGTCGTATCGGCAACGCCACCCCGAGCAGGCCATCGTCGCCGCGCGCGGACAATGGGTCGCCTTCGAAGGCGCGCGCTGGCGCCTGGTCGACGCCCAGGCGCTGGCCCCGCGCGATCCGCGCTTGCGCGGCCCGCTGCGCAAGGACGCCGGCGTATTGCTGGCGACCTTCGAGGTGATCGCCGACTCCGGCACGGTCGCCAAAGACCTCGACCGCTGCAAGGGCCGCATCGCCGATGCGAGCGGTCGCCAGTGGGAGGCCAATCCCGCCGGACTGCCGCGCCTGGGCGGCGACAAGCTGCCCGATACCTGCGGCACCGGCTACGGCGCCGACTTCAAGCCGATCAGCGCCCTGCCCGGCCGCCCGTTCGCCTTCCGCCATGCCTATCTGCTGCCGCGCAAGGAGCGGCTGGACGGACTGACCTTGCGCATCGAGTTCCCGACCTCGCCGACCGCGCAGGGGCGGTATCTGAGTTTCGCGTTGTAACCGCGAAGACCAAGCAGAAGCGGCGTAGGCCACGGCGGGCCGGCGCAGAACCGACGCCAGCTGCGCTGCCGATCGATGCTGCGCCCAGCGGCGAGGGACCCGCGGATCGCGGCGGACGCGGCCCGGACGCCGAAGGTTCGGACCGTGCAGGCGGCGCGGTCGCTACGGCGCGAAATCGGCGCGACATGGTCGCCGCTTGCGCCGCTCCTACCCCCGGCAGCCGACGCGGCTCCTGGGAGCGGCGATGCGGCGGCGTTCTCTGCACGCTTGGAGGTCGCGGCTTGCGCCGCTCCTCCCCTTGTCGCTGATGCGGCTCCTGGGAGCGCATCGCTGCGAGGCGGGGGATGGCGATATTCCTTGCATCGATGCTACGGGCGCGATTCCGGCGCGCACCCGGCCCGATGGCGGAGTCCTTTCCGCCACGCGCGCCGTCCTGGCGCGACCCCGATTCCGATCGTCCGCCTCTCCTTGGCGGCCGCTCCCTGCTCGGCGCGTCCTGCGCGCCTGATCGAATCGGGCGGGGGTTGTCGGTCGGCGATCCTTCGCCGCTCCCGCCGGACCGGGATCGGGCCGCGGATGCGTCGCGACGAGGTGCGATGCGTTCCGCTGGCCCGACCCCGATCCGACGCCGGAGTCCTTTCCTGCCGTGCCGCTATTGTCTCGCCCGGGCGTCGCAGAGGCTGAGAGTGCGGACGGGGGATCCGCATCGTCGAGCCCGCTGCATCGCGCGGGTGGTGGAGAAGGCCGGACATCCGTTTCCGGCGCGGCATCGGCGGCGTTCCTTCGCGATGCTCTCCACGGACACAGGATCGCGCGAAGGCCGGGCCGGCGCAGTCGGGCATCGGCGCGAGCGGGGGTAGGAATTGCCCTATAGACATGGGCGACGGGGTCGGTGCGGTTCGCGCCGGAACGAGGCTTCGGCGGCAGCCGGCGGTTTTATCCATGCGCGTTCGGCGGGGACGGACTCGGGCGGCGCCCGCGGTCGCGATGGGCCAAGGCCTCGCTACTCGCTGAGGGCTGTCGGCGCGGGCCTTTCTGCACGTCCCGTGGGCGCGGCGTGCGCCGCTCCTGCCGGAACAGGCAACGGCCGCGTCTCAGGGCATGACGGGCGGGTGGTAGCTCAGCGTCAGGCCGAGCAGCCACAGCAAGCCGAGCACCAGCGGGATGTGCACCAGCAACTGGATGAAAGTGAAGCCGACGATGTCGCGCGCCTTCAGCCCCAGCACGCCGAGCAGGGGCAGCATCCAGAACGGATTGATCAAGTTCGGCAGCGCTTCGGCGGCGTTGTAGACCTGCACCGCCCAACCCAGGTGCACCTGCAGATCGTTCGCGGCCTGCATCACGTAAGGGGCCTCGATGATCCATTTGCCGCCCCCGGAGGGCACGAAGAAGCCCAGCACCGCCGAGTACGCGCCCATCACCAGGGTGAAGGTGTCGGCGGTCGCGATCTGCACGAACACGCTGGACAGGTGGTGCGCGAGCGTCTGTCCGTCGGCGCTCTTGGCCGCGGTCAGCAGGCTGGCGATGCCGCCGTACAGCGGGAACTGGATCAGCACGCCGGTCGTGCTCGGCACCGCGCGCGCGACCGCGTTGAGAAAGCTGCGCGGCCGCCAGTGCAGCAGCAGGCCGAGGGTCAGAAACAGAAAGTTGTAGGTGTTGAGGTTGGCGATCGCGCTGACCCAGGGCTTGGCCGAGAACTCGTAGGCCAGCCAGCCCAGGCTCATCGCCGCCAGCAGGACCGTCACCAGCGGGCTGTATTCCAGCCATTCGCCGGGGCGCGTGCGCGGCGGCAGCACGGCGGCATTGCGCTCGTCTTCGGCCAAGCGGTCGGCGCCGTCGAAATCGCGCGCGCGCCGGACTGAGGCGCCGCGCGGCGCGGTGATGTAGCAGACCGCCAGGGACACCGCGATCAGCGCCGCAGTCAGGGCGATCGATTGCCACAGGAAGATGGTTTCGCTGAAAGGGATCACCCCGGTGATCGCCAGCAAGCCGGGCGGCATGCTGGCCGGGTTGGCCTGCAGTTGCGCCGCCGACGAACTCAAGCCCATCGCCCACACCGCACCCAGGCCCAAGTAAGCCGCCGCGCCGGCGGCGCGATAGTCCATGTCCAGGTCCTCGCGCCGGGCCAATGCGCGCACCAGCAGGCCGCCGAACACCAGCGAAAAACCCCAGCTCAACAGCGAGGTCAGCATGCTCACCAGGCCGACGTAGCAGACCGCGCCGCGACCGCTGCGCGGCAGTCGCGCCAGCGCATCGATGACCCGCGCCACCGCCGGCGCGGTCGCGACCACGTAGCCGCCGATGACCACGAAGGCCATCTGCATGGTGAAAGGAATCAGGCTCCAGAACCCGTCGCCGAACGCGGTCGCGGTCGCCGCCGGCGTGGCGCCGAAGGCCATCGCCGCGACCGCGACGATGGCCACGCCCAGCGCGGCGAACACATAGGCATCGGGAAACCAGCGCTCGGCCCAGGCGGCGCTGCGCAGGGCGAAGCGAGCGAGCAGACCGTCGTGGACGGCGGTGTCGGCAGCGGGCATGGCGGGATTCCTGCGACGGGCCCGGGCATTGTCCGAGCGAGGGGTGGGCGGGCCACCTGGACTTTAGTCGCAAGCTGCGGCGCAAGAACAGAAGCCAATGCCTCTGCCCCCGCTCACTCCACCGGCGGCGCAACCTCCGCCCGCGCCCTTCGTCCCGAGCCGACCACCGCCTCCGCGCGCAACTCCATGCTCGCGTCCTTGGAGTACAGCGCGCCGGTCGCGACCGCGGTCCAGGCCGGGTAGTGGCGCTGGAAGAACTCGCGATGCACCTTCAACACCGGCGCGATCCGGCGCCGGAACTCGGCGTGGTCGGCGGCGACGTGGAAGCTCTGCAGCTCGATCACGTCCTCCAGCCCGGCACCGGCGCTGCGCAGGTGCCGCTCCAGCTCGGCGAACGCCCAGCGCGCCTTGGCCTCGTCGTCCGCGCCCTCCACGGCCGGGATGCCGGACACGATCACCCGGTCGCCGATCCGCACCACCGGCGAGTAATGCAGTTCGTGATACGAGGACTCCCAGCCCGGCGGCGCCAGATGCACCCGCGCGGGACCCGCCTCATCGGCGCGAACGGAACCGGCGCAAGCGCCGGCCAGGCACAGCACTACCGCGGGGCACCAACGCATGAGCGACTCCGGCTACCGAACCAGCCGCCATTGCAGCGCGCCGCGCCGCCGCCGTCGTTGCCCGCGGTTGCGGTTTCGCCGCCGCGTTCAGGCCGCCGGCGCGCGCAGGGCGTAATCCAGCGCCAACCCGGCGAAGATCGTCAGCCCGACCCAGTGGTTGTGCAGGAAGGCGCGGAAGCAGGGCTCGCGCTCGCGCTTGCGGGCGATGACGAACTCGTAGGCGATCAGCGCCGCCGCCACCGCCAGGCCGCCGAAATACCAGGGGCCCAAGTCCACGCGCTGGCCGACCAAGAGCAAAGCGGTCACCATCAGCGCGTACAGCACGCCGTTGGCGACCAAGTCCAGCTCGCCGAACAGGATCGCGGTCGACTTCGAACCCATCTTCAGGTCGTCCTCGCGGTCGACCATCGCATACCAGGTGTCGTAGGCGGTCGACCACAGGATATTGGCCACGTACAGCAGCCAGCCCACCGCCGGCACCTCGCCGCGCACCGCCGCGAACGCCATCGGGATGCCCCAGCCGAAGGCCATGCCCAGGTAGACCTGGGGCAGATGGGTGTAGCGCTTGAGATAGGGATAGCTGGCCGCCAGCACCACGCCGACGAAGCTCATCAGCACGGTCAACCGGTTCAGGGTCAGCACCAAGCCGAACGCGACCAGCATCAGCACCGCGAACACCGCCAATGCCTCGCGCCCGCGCAGCTCGCCGGTGGCCAGCGGCCGGTGCTTGGTCCGCTCCACATGCGGGTCCAGCCAGCGGTCGGCGTAGTCGTTGATCACGCAGCCCGCGGCCCGGGTCAGCCAAACGCCGGCGCTGAACACGAACCAGGTCCACAGCGGCGGCACGCCCTCGGCGGCGATCCACAGCCCCCACCAGGTCGGCCACAACAGCAGCAGCCAGCCGATCGGCCGGTCGCCGCGGGTCAGCTTCCAATACAGGGACAGGCGGCGGCGCCAGTCCGGCACCGGGGGATGGGAGGGGGCATGGTCCATGGCGCATAGAGTAGCGCGCGCGGCGGGACGGGCCGTCGGAGCCGGGCCGGACGAGCGGATCCGACCAGGCCCGGCAAGCGGCGGCGCTCGCGTGCGGCGGCCGAGGCGCTGAACGCTGGCGCCGAGTCCGTCGGCGAGCGCCGCGCCGGCCAGCGGCGTCGGCAACGACGCCGAAGCTGCTCGCGGGTGCGCAGTCGACGATGAACGCAACGACCGCCGCCCGGCGATGCGGCGGCCACCGCAAGCAACGGCGACGCCAACCGCGTCGTCATGCCGCGCACAGGCCGCCTTCGCTGCGCATGCCCCAGCAAGACGCCGACGCGCGCGGAGGCCGGCGTTTATCGCGAGCGCATCACAGCTTGCATATGTCATGACAGCGGCCACTACGGAGGCATGACGGCGCATGGCATCAACGCGGGGTCCGGTACGCCAACGGACCGGGCGACTCGTTCGCGGATGCCGTCCGCCGGCCGTGGCAGCCGGATTCGGGGCGGTCGCCTCGCGTGCAATCGCCGCCGACCGCATTCACCGTCACCCTCCAGGATATTCGCAGTGGCTATCGACTCTCGTAATTCAGCGTCCCGGTCCGGGCGCGCAATGCGCATGCTGCCGGTCGTGTTGTTAAGCGGTCTGGTGACCGGCCCGGCCCTGGCGGCGCAGCCGCGCATCGGCAGCGAAGGCCAGGCCCATGCCGGCCTGATGTGGCCGAGCGAACCGCCGGCGAACTACTGCCAGGCCGGCGTCATGCCGAGCGGCCCGGCCACCCCGCCGCCGGGCGCCATCGTGGTTCCGGCCGGCGACAACAGCGGCTTCGATTTCCGCCGCGCCGGCGTAACGTTCTGGTTCGAGCCGGGCGTGCACACCCTCGGCACGGACAAGTACAGCCAGATCATCGCCCAGGACGGCAACACCTACCTGGGCGGTCCCGGCGCGATCATCGACGGCCAGAACCGCAATCATTACGCCTTCACCAGCACGGCGCAGAACGTCGCGGTGCGCTACCTGAGCATCCGCAACTTCGGCCGCTACAGCAGCGACCCGGCCGAAGATTACGGCAACTTCGACCAGGGCGTGGTCAACCACGACGCCGGCGATCATTGGACCATCGAGTACAACACCATCGCCAACAACCGCGGCGCCGGCGTGTTCCTGGGCAGCCACAACAAGGTCCGTTTCAACTGCCTGAAGGACAACGGCCAATACGGCTTCAGCATGTACAAGCGGCCGCTGCAGAGCGACGGCCCGCCGACGCCCGAACAACCGGTGCCGGGCCGCTCGGCCATCGTCGACATCGAGTTGAGCTACAACGAGATCGCCGGCAACAACGTCGACGACTGGGAAGCCAGCACCAAGTGCGGCTGCACCGGCGGCGGCAAGTTCTGGGACGTGCGCGGGGCCAAGATCGTCGGCAACCACGTCCACGACAACCGCGGCACCGGCCTGTGGGCCGACACCAACAACATCGACTTCCTGTTCGAGAACAACTACATCCGCGACAACGACGGCGTCGGCATCTGGTACGAGATCAGCTACAACGCCACCATCCGCGCCAACACGCTCATCAACAACGGCTGGGTGTCGGGCAACAGCGACCGCGGCGCGCCCGCGCCCGCGATCTATCTGTCCGAATCCGGCGGCGACAGCCGCTTGCCCAAGGACATCAGCGGCTCGGATCTTCTGCGCATCCACGACAACTACTTCGAGAACAATTTCTCCGGCGTGTCGATCTACGAAAGCTCCAACCGCTTCTGCAACTCCAACGGCAACACCAGCCAGGTCTACTGCACGCCCTTCGTCCATCCGGCGCTGATCGTGCGTCCCGACCCGAAGAACCCGACCCAGTACCCCGACCCGGTCAGCCACCTGCATCCTTGCTACACCCAGATCAACGGCGACCCGACTCTGCAGCGCGACTGCCGCTGGCACGCCAAGAACATCGAAGTGACCGGCAACGAGTTCTACTTCGATCCGGCGACGGTGCCGTGCGGCAGCTCCGGCTTCTGCGGCGCGCATGCGTTGTACGCGACCGGCGTGAACAATCTCAGCTGGTCGCCGTACACGGTGCAGCAGGTGCAGAACGACGTGATGTTCAACAACAACAATCGCTTCGCCAACAACCACTACTACGGCCCATGGCGTTTCGCCAAGCGTTACGGCGAAACGATGAGCTTCAACGCCTGGCGCGCCGCGCCCTATTTGCAGGACGCGGGCAGCACCACCGACGGCTCGGCCTTCAACGTGCTCGACCCGGCGACCGCGACCCTGGAAGGTTCGGTCGGCCTGTGGGCCGCGTGGTACGGCAGCCGCGTCGCCCACGCCGCAGGCGGCCACAGCGGCGCGCACAGCCTGCAGGTGACCCTTGAGGACAGCTACTGGGGCGTGACCGTCGCCAATCACCCCGGATACCTGTCCGACAGCAGCGCCAAGCGGCTGAGCTTCTGGACCAAGCACGTCGCCGGCACGCCGTCGCTGCCGGCCAACGCGCGCGTGCGCCTGCGCTGGCTCAAGGAAGACGGTACGCCGGCAACCGGCAACGAGGACACGTCGTTCAGCGACGTATCGTTGGGTGCCGCCGGCGACGACTGGACCCAGGTCGTCGCCGACGTGCAGCCGCCTGCGCAGACGGCAAGCGTGTGGGTGATGCTGGTGGGCTCGGGCGGAGCGGCCAATCACAACGCCGGCTTCTACCTCGACGACATCGTGCTGCAGGACGCGCCGCGCTAAGCAACACGCACCCGGGATCGCGCGCGCCTGGTCCGCGGTCCCGGCGCGGCCGGGCGGTCGCCGACAGGCGGCCGCTCCGGAACGCAACAACGCCCTCGCAGCTCCCGGCGCCGACGCAGGCGCCCACCGCGCACCGGGCTAGTCGGCGGCCGTCCGCTGCGGACGCGGATCGAACTCGGCGACGATATAGATCTGGCCCGGCTCGCGCGGATGCGCTTCGATCTCCAGGCGCATCCCATGCACTTCGGCGTGCCGTCGGATGGCCGCCCGATAGCGAGCCGACCCGCGTGCCCAGAATGCGATCTCTTCGACCGCCCCGCCCTTGCCGTCGGCCCCCAGCAGTATTTGCCGATAGATCAAGCGGCCGTCGCCGCGATGCCGCTCGGGCACCGGAAACGTCGCGACAGCGGCGCCCAACGGCACATGGAAATCGTCCGCCCGCTCCGATGAACGGCTCCAGTTCCCGCTCCTGAAGACGTACCAGCAACGGGTACAGACCGGGCCGCCTTCATCGGCAATCGCCAGGCAATCCGCCGCCCGGCTCCAGAGGTCCAGATTCCGGCTGGGCCGGCTCAAGTCGTCGGCCAGGTCGGAGGCGGAAACGACCGCGCCCGCGCAAAGCGGGCACTTGGAAAAAGCGGCGCGGGCGAAGAACGGCAGCCCGGCTCCCAACAACAACGCGTCCAGGACGAATCCGCGTCGATCCATTCAGTCCCCGGCTCCAGACGGCTCAGTCGCGCCCCCAGGCCCGGCCTATGTCAGCCGGCTTCCGGCCAGCATAGCGAACGGACACCGCCACCGTCGCCCGCCCCGGAACCCACATACGCGGCGCAAACGCCCTGCCGCAGCGGCTACCGCCCCGAAACCGGCGCTCGCCTATCGGCGCCCCGCTCGCGCGCGCCATGGCATCGCCAATTTTCTGGCGTTCCGAAGAAAGCATTCAACGGGCGCCGCTTACGGCGACTACGCGCATCCGAGCGCCCTCGAACCCATCGCGATCACAGGGTCCGCGGTCGAACGTTGCCATTGGCGGGCGGGTCGCGAGTGGTCCGATGGAACCGATGGCAATGGCCGGGCGAACGGCGACACCGGATCGCAGCGATCGCGATGGCAGCCAACAGCGATGACCGATTGCGGGCGCATAGCGCAAGGTCGTTCAATGCGACGGCTCATCGCCGGTGGCGGGCATCGGCTCATGTCGGCCGTCCGGGCGGCTCCCGCGCATGTCCGGACCGGGCGGGGAAGCAGTAGGCCGCCGAATTCCGGCGTGTTCGCATTCGCAGGTATCGGCAGCCGATGGAATCGCAAGACATCGCCCAGCCGACATTGCGATCGCCGAATCGCGATTTCTCGTCTTGTCCGGCGCGGCCCAGTGCGAATCGCCAGCCGAATCGTCACGACGCAAGCACTGTCATGACCGGAGCAAGACAGTGTGCTTATCGGCACGCGAATTCTTGTCGAAACATCGATTTCACGTTGCATATGCAGCAAAAATGGCAAGAAACGCCGTCCCGGCAACCGCTACCAGCTTCTTAAGCAATTTAAACGCACGTGATTTGTCTGTAGTCACCGCACCATGTGAGCATCACCCGACCGCCCCGCACTTGGCGGCCGCCCCGGATTTCGGCGCGCACGCTGGACTAAAACTCTCCAAGGAACACCCGATGGCACCATCGATATGTTCTGAGCGCATCCGGCTCTCATTTCCGGTTCGTACTCAAAGCCGGCAATGGCGAAATCGTTCTTTCGAGCGAGTCGTACAACACCAAGAGCAGCGCCTTGGGAGGGATCGAATCGGTCCGGAAGAACTGCACGCTCGACGGCCGCTATGAGCGCAAGCTGGCCAGCGACGGCAGTCCGATGTTCAACCTGAAAGCGGTCAACGGGCCGAAGATCGGCACCAGCCAGATGTACTCGAACGAATCCGAACGCGAGGACGGCATCGCCTTCGTCAAGTACAACGGCCCTTCGGTAAGGATCGAAGATCTGACTTGACGGTCCGATCGCCGGCCGGAGCGCTGTTCTGTCTCGTGGTGCATCGCGGCGCGTGCGGTGCAGTGCGGCCTGGAACAAGCGCGGCCGGCACAGGGGCATGATCGCCGGCCCATCTTCGTCGATTCGTCCGATAAGCGATCGCACCGGCATGGCAACGACGACGCGCGCGACCTACGCCTGCCAAGATAGGCCGCCTTCCCAGCTCTGAAGGCGTCATAGCTTGAGTTCCTTCGCGACGTCATTGCGGCCGTCTGCCGTCAACAAAATCTGTACGGCGAATCCCGACATCCGCTGAAATTCGTCCGCATCGCGTCTACGCGTCGATGTCGCTCGGCGCCGCCGCGTGCAATAAGCTTGATCTGGATCAAGCCCGCCCCCAACGGGAACGAGCTAAGTGGTGGTGGCATTCAAAAGGCCCGCGGTATCCGGTCGGCCTCCGGAATCGCTGGTGCCTCAGCCGCCTGGGAAGAATCCCTATGGAAGCGACCTCCAACCCACCCGACGCCCGTTTCCGCCTGACATTTCTGGGCGCGACACAAACGGTGACCGGGTCCCGCTATCTCATCGACGCCGGCCAGCAGCGCATTTTGGTCGACTGTGGCCTTTTTCAAGGCTACAAAGCGCTCAGGCTCAGGAACTGGGCACGCTTGCCGGTAGAGCCCGCTTCGATCGACTCCGTTGTCCTGACACATGCGCACCTGGATCACAGCGGCTATCTCCCGCGCTTGGTGAATGAGGGGTTCAAGGGCGCGATCTGGTGTACGCCAGCCACTCGGCGCTTGTGCGGCATACTGCTGCCGGACTCGGCCCGTTTATTGGCGGAAGAGGCGAGCTACGCCAATCGCAAACAGACCACCAAGCACCGTCCGGCGGTACCGCTTTACGACGAGGCGGCCGCGCTCGCCTGTTTGCGCCTGATGCGAACCGTCGAGTTCGAACACCCTTTCGAGCCGGCCGCTGGACTGAAAGCCAGCTTCAGGAGTCAAGGCCACATCCTGGGGGCGGCGGCGGTGAGCTTGGAGTATCGCGGCGTACGAATCACTTTCAGCGGCGACATCGGCCGCCCCTGCGACGCTGTGATGAACGCTCCACAGCCGCTGGATCGCACCGACTGGGTGGTCACCGAATCGACTTACGGAGACCGCGAGCATCCGGCCGTGGACTTGCGTCAGGAGCTTCGTACGGCCCTGCTCCCGGTGCTGCAACGCGGGGGCGTCGCCGTGATTCCGGCATTTACGGTGGGGCGCGCCCAGTCGCTGCTTCACACGCTTGCCGAATTGCAGGACGCCGGCGATTTGCCGCCCGCTCCGGTGTACTTGAACAGCCCGATGGCCACCGACGCCACTGCGTTGTACGCACAGTATCCGCAGCATCTTCGGCTCAACGCCGCGGACTTGGACCGTATGCGCAGGAACACGCATATCGTGAACAGTCCGGAGGAGTCGAAAGAGCTCAACCGCCGCAAAGGGCCGATGGTCATCGTATCGGCGAGCGGAATGGCGACGGGCGGGCGCGTGCTGCATCATCTGATCGCATTCGCGCCGGACCCCAACAATGCAATCGTGCTGTGCGGATATCAGGCCGGCGGCACGCGTGGCGCTCTGCTGGCCGAAGGGGCCAAGTACGTGCGTATTTACGGGCAGGAGGTAGCGGTCAGGGCACAGGTGCTTCAACTCGAATCGGCCTCGGCGCATGCCGACGCCTCGGAAATCGTCGCTTGGCTCGCTACGATGAAGGCCGCGCCTCGCGGTGTGTTCGTCACCCACGGCGAGCCCCAGGCAGCCGATCGGCTGCGGATACGCATCGAACGCGAGCTGGGCTGGAGGGCTTTCGTCCCCGAATTCGGCGCTTCGGTCGACCTGAATTCGCCCCAGGCCGAGCCGGTCACTACGCTCGCGATCGATTAGGCACGCCGATGGAGCGCAAACAACGGTATCGCGCCATGGCGCCGTGCGCCGAAGGTGTGCCGGGTCGTCGTCGCGCTGGCGCATCCAGGCCGAATCGGCCGCGTCCTTTGGCTCGGTAGCGGCGATCGGGAGATTTGCTATGCGAGTGCGTGACATATGCCGACAGGCAATACATGTAATCGGGCCCAGCACGACCGCCCGCGAAGCCGCCGAAATCATGCGAGACGCCCACGTCGCTACCTTGCTGGTCGCCGACGAGCTCGCCGGCGAACCGGTCTTGCTTGGGGTGGTGACCGACCGGGATCTGGTGCTGAAGGTGATGGCGATGGGGGCATCTGCCGAGGCGGTTTCGGTCGCCGATGCGATGACCCGGGACGTCGTCATCTGTCGCGACGACCAGGATATCGCGGAGGCTGTCAACATCATGCGCTCCAGCGGCGTTCGCCGCCTGCCGGTTCTCGGCGGCGCCGGCCGTCCGATCGGACTCATCACCGCCGACGACGTTTACGCGGCCTTGTCGGCGCAAATGCGCGATCTGGGTCAGATGACGTTGAGAGAGCGCGTTCACGAACTCGAGTCGTTCGAATGACCGATTGGCGGGGCGTCGCGCAGAGCGGCGCAATCTCGCCGCGAATTTCAGGAGCGGACATGAATCGCGTCAAAGGCAAAGTCTGCATCGTCACCGGAGCCAGCCTGGGAATCGGGTGCGCGTGCGCCAGGCGCCTGGCCGAAGAGGGGGCGAACGTCGCGTTGTTCGATGTCGTGGATCAGCCCGGGCATACGCTGATGGAAGAGCTGCGATTCCGCGGAGTCCAGGTTCGTTACTGGCACGTCGACGTGACCGACGAGGGATCGGTTCGGGATGCGATGGCCTCGGTCGGCGAGACCTTCGGCGGCCTCGATGTGCTGATCAACAATGCCGGCATATCGGGGGTGAACAAACCGACCCACGAAATTACCCAGGAAGAATGGGACCAAGTCCAGGCAGTGAACGTGAAAGGCGTGTTCCTGTGCACTAAGCACGCGATTCCCCATATGCTGCGCGCCGGCCGGGGCAGCATCGTCAACCTGTCTTCCATCTACGGCTTGGTCGGCGCCCCGGACGTCCCGCCCTATCACGCGTCGAAGGGTGCGGTCACGCTGATGAGCCGAACGGACGCGTTGCTCTACGCGCCGAATCGGATTCGAGTCAACAGCGTGCATCCCGGCTATATCTGGACGCCCATGGTAGTGAACCATCTGCGCGCCAATGGCGTGGACGACCTGGATCAGGCCCGCGAGCAGCTCGGGCGGCTTCACCCTCTGGGGCATGTCGGCGACACGGACGACATCGCCTGGGCCGTGGTCTATCTGGCCTCGGAGGAGTCCAAGTTCGTTACCGGGGCGAGCCTGGTGATCGATGGAGGCTACACGGCGCGGTAAGGGCCTGTCGGCGCAATGCAGGGAGTCGACGGGCGCGGGGAGACCCGCCGTTCAGCCCGCCCCCTTCGAACGCGGCTCGCGTTAGGCTCCGCCTTCGCCGGGCCGATCCGCGACCGCCGTTGTTGATCAGGATCAAGAGCGGCGATCGCGAAGCGGGTAGGTTCGACGAAAACATCGCTCGGCGCCCTCATGCACGCGATCGACCCTCGTCCCGTTGCCGCTTCGCCGTGGGAGGCGCCGGTCCGACTGCCCGTGCGCAGGGCGGGCATCGACACCTACCGGCAGCCGGTGCTGTACCTGCACAGGGATTGCCCGGTTTGCCGAGCCGAGGGATTCGCCGCCCTGACCCGGGTCAGGATCGGCAGCGGCGGCCGCGACACGGTAGCGGTGTTGAATGTCGTCACCGGCGATTGGCTCAGCGCGCACGAAGCCGCCCTGTCCGAAGCCGCGTGGCAGGCTTTGCGCCCCGAACCCGGCGCTCTGGCCGAGTTCGCGCACGCCGATCCGGCGGAATCCTGCAGTCTGTTGCGGGCCAAGGTCTACGGCGCGCGCCTGGGCGAGCAAGACTTCGCCGCCGTATTGCGGGACGTGCTGGCGGCGCGCCTGTCGGACATCGAGTTGGCGGCCTTCGTGACCGCTTGCGCCGGCGACCGCATGGACCTGGACGAATGCATCGCCCTGACCCG
Source organism: Lysobacter antibioticus HS124 (assembly GCF_000336385.2). GTDB lineage: Bacteria > Pseudomonadota > Gammaproteobacteria > Xanthomonadales > Xanthomonadaceae > Lysobacter > Lysobacter firmicutimachus. The sequence continues at coordinate 18,068 of NZ_HG424468.1, forward strand.
GGCGATGGTCGCGGCGGGCGACCGGCTGGATTGGGGCGCCGGCCCGGTGCTGGACAAGCACTGCGTCGGCGGCCTGCCCGGCAACCGGACTACGCCGATCATCGTCTCCATCGTTGCGGCGTTGGGATATCGCATTCCCAAGACATCCTCGCGCGCGATCACCTCGCCGGCGGGCACGGCCGATGTGATGGCGACGATGACCGCGGTGGACCTCAACCTGGGCGAACTGCGCCGAGTGGTGGAGCGGGAGGGCGGTTGCTTGGCGTCGGGCGGACGGATACGCCTGAGCCCGGCCGACGACATGTTCATCCAGGTCGAACGCCCGCTCGACATCGACAGCGGCGGACAGATGGTCGCGAGCATCTTGTCCAAGAAAGCGGCGGCCGGCTCGACTCATGTGTTGATCGACATCCCGGTCGGCGCGACGGCCAAGATCCGCACGCCGGCCGCGGCCGATGCGATCGCCCGCCGACTCACGCTGGTGGGCGAAGCGATGGGGTTGCGGGTCGGCATCCACCTGTCGGACGGTCGGCAACCGGTGGGCTGGGGCATCGGCCCCGCGCTCGAAGCCCGGGACGTATTGGCGGTGCTGCGCTGCGCGCCCGACGCGCCGCGCGATTTGCGCGAGCGGGCGCTGGACATCGCCGGAGCGGTGTTGGAGCTGTTGCCGGAATCGCGCCCCGGACGAGGTCGGGAAGCGGCGACGGTGGCTCTGGATTCTGGCGCCGCATTGGAGAAGTTCATGGCCATCTGCGAAGCGCAAGGCGGCTTTCGCGAACCGGGCAAGGCGCGTTTCGCCAGGGCTTTCGTATCCCCCACGACCGGGCGGGTCGCCTGCATCAACAACCGCCTGCTGGCCAGGGTCGCCAAATTGGCCGGCGCGCCGAACGATCCGACCGCTGGCGTGGTCTGCACCCTGCGCGAAGGCGACCCGATCGACGCCGGAGCTCCGTTGTTCGTGGTCCATGCCGAGGCCGAAGGCGAACTGGCCTATGCGCTGAACTATGCCGCCGGCCACGCGGACATCCTCGCGATCCGGAGCGGCCCGGAATGAGCGCCGTATTGTTGCCGCTGGCGGACGACGGGCGCTTGGCGACCGCCTTGGCCACGCGGCTGGGCGCCCGGGTCGGTACGCTGCGGTGGACCCGCTTCCCCGACGCCGAATCGCTGATAGCGATCGACCCGTCGGTGGACGGCGCCGACGTGGTACTGGTCGCCAGCCTCAACCGGCCCGACGACAAAGCGCTTGCGTTGCGGTTCGCGGCGGATACCGCCCGCGAGCTGGGCGCGCGCAGCGTCGGCCTGGTCGCCCCTTATCTCGCCTACATGCGCCAGGACCGCCGGTTCCATCCCGGCGAAGCCGTCAGCGCCAGGGCGTTCGCGCGATTCCTCGACGAGAGCGTCGACTGGCTGGTCACCGTCGATCCGCATCTGCACCGCATCAAGGCGCTGGGCCGCGTGTTCCGGATACCGGCCGATTGCGTTTCCGCGGCTGCGCCGATCGCCGGATGGATTCGCGATCATGTCGAACAGCCGCTGCTGATCGGCCCGGATGAAGAGAGTGCGCAGTGGGTGGAGCGCATGGCATCCGCAGCGGGCGCTTCGTACGAGCTGTTGCGCAAGGTGCGGCATGGGCCCACGGACGTCGAAGTCAGCCTGCCCGACGTCCGGCGGCTGCGCGGCCGCACTCCGGTCCTGGTCGACGACATCGTCTCGACGGGAAAAACCATGTGCGCGGTGCTCGAACATCTGCACGGCAGGTGCGAACCGGCGATTTGCGTGGTGATCCACCCGCTGTTCGTCGGCGACGCGTTCGAATCCCTGTATCGGGCCGGCGCAGGCCTCGTTGTCAGTACCGACAGCATTCCCCATTCCAGCAACGCCATCCGGCTGGACGAACCGATCGCCGCGGCGGTTGCCGCGCGCCTGGCCGCAACGTCCATCGAGATCGGGCCATGACCTACGACGAAACCCCGGACGACGTACTCAGGGCCTGTGCCGCCAGCTCGGATCTGGCCCCGCCCCAACGTCGGCAGATCGCCGCCGTCGCAGCGGCGTATCGGCGCAACGACCCGGCCTTCGCCGCCTGGGCCGCCGGGTACGGCGTCATCGTCCATGATCCGCTGACCCAGGTCCGCATTCACGCGCTGGTCGAATCGTTGCGGGCGGAAGGGACGCTTGCCGACGCCGAATCAGGCTATCGAATCCTCGCGGCGGCCGATCGGCTGGCCAGCGCCGCGATCTGGCTGGTCGTCCACATGACGTATGCCGCTCGAGTCAGGCTCGACGGCTCGGACCTGGCGGGCGCCGATTTCAAACCCAGTCCGGAGGGACATACCGGCGGATCGCTGAACATGGTGCCGGCTTACGTCGCCTACCTGGCCCTCGACGCGCTGACCGGGCATACCCGCGCCTGGATGATGGGCCAGGGGCATTGCGTGGCGGCGATCGATGCGGTCAACCTGATCGTCGGAAACATGAGCGCCGAGCACGCCGAGCGCTATCGCTGGGACGAGGCCGGCCTCACGCGTTTCGTCGGCGACTTCTATTCGTATCGAATCCGGCCGGACGGGCATCCGCAGTCGCCTCTGGGATCGCACGTCAATGCCTTCACCGCCGGCAGCCTCCAGGAAGGCGGCTATCTGGGCTTCGCCGAACTGCACTACGCTCACGCCCCGTTGCCCGGCGAGCGGCTCGTAGCTTTTCTCAGCGACGGCGCGTTCGAGGAACAACGCGGCAGCGACTGGGCGCCACGATGGTGGCGCCCGCAAGACTGCGGGCTGATCGCTCCGATCATGATCTTGAACGGCCGCCGCATCGAGCAGCGCAGCCAGATCGCGCAACAAGGAGGCGGCCATTGGCTTCGCGCCCACCTGCGCCTCAACGGGTTCGAGCCGGTCGGGCTGGACGGCCGCGACCCGGCGAGCATCGCCTGGGGCATCCACGAGATCGAACTGCGGCAGCTCACCCGGATCGCGTCCTACGCGAGCGCCGGCTTCGATACCTGCGCGCCGATACGCTATGGAATGGCCGAGGCGCCGAAGGGTTTCGGTTTCCCCGGCGCCGGCAGCAACCGTGCGCATAATCTGCCCTTGCCGGGAAATCCAGCCAAGGACGAGGCCTCCAGGGGCCTCTTCAATGCGGCCTGCACGCATCTGCGAGTTCCCGAGGCGGAGTTGCGGCAGGCGACTGTGGCCTTGAACAATCATCGCTCGCAGGGACGTCCGCTCGAACGCGACCACGCGCTGGCGACGCGTCGCGTGCCGATTCCGGAACTGCCGCCGCCCGTCTGGCGCGCGCTCGGCGAGAGCGTCTCGCCCATGGCCGCGCTCGACGAGTGCTTCGTGTCGGTGGTCCGAGCCAACCCGCACTTGCGGGTCCGGGTCGGCAACCCCGACGAGCTGCGCAGCAATCGCCTGGATCGCACCCTCGACGCGCTCAAGCACCGCGTTCAGTCGCCCGAGGCCGGCATCGCCGAGGCTCAGGACGGCGCCGTCATCACCGCGCTCAACGAGGAAGCGGTGGCCTGCGCGGCGTTGGCCAACAAGGGCGGCATCAACTTGATCGTCACCTACGAAGCATTCGCGGTGAAAATGCTGGGTGCGATACGGCAGGAACTGATCTTCGCACGACAATTGCGCAGGGCCGGGCGCCCGCCCGGGTGGTTGTCGGTGCCGCTGGCGATGACCTCGCATACCTGGGAAAACGCGAAGAACGAACAATCGCACCAAGACCCGACCTTGTCGGAAGTCCTGCTCGGCGAGATGCAGGACACCGTGCGCGTCGTGTTTCCGCCCGACGCCAACGCCGCCCAGGCGGCATTGCAGGCGGCCTACGCCGGGCACGGCGGCATCGTGAGCCTGGTCGTGCCCAAACGCGAGTTGCCCGTCCTGCTGGACGGCGACCAGTCGCGGTCGCTGCTCAGCGAAGGCGCCTTGCTGCTGAAGCGCGTGCCCGACGCCGAGATCGATCTTGTGGCCACCGGCGCCTATCAGTTGGACGAGATCGTCAAAGCCTGGCGCCGGCTCCGCTCATACGACGTGCGAGCGAACCTGATCTATCTCGGGGAGCCCGGACGGTTCAGGACGCCGCGCGACGAACAGGAACTCGAGCATGTTCACGACGACGAGACGGTTCGGCACTGGTTCGCACCCGGACGGCCGCGCGTGTTCTTGACCCATATGCGCCCGGAACCGTTCCTGGGGGCGCTGCGCCGGCTCGACGACGGGCCGGCGCTGACCGCGGCGCTGGGCTATCGAAACCGCGGCGGAACGCTCGACACCCCCGGACTGATGTTCGCCAATCGCTGCACTTGGGCGCACGTCTTGGCCGCCGCGGCCGGGCTGACGGGGCGAAAGGCGTCCACATGGCTGTCGCAGGCCGAATACGCCGCGACGCGCGGACTGGCGACGCCGGACGTGCTGTGGAGCCAGGACGGGTGAATGCGGTCCGGTCCGCATCGGAAGCCTGCCTGGTGCTCAACCTGGGCTCGGCGACGCTGAAGGCCGCGTGGTACGCGGGGTTCGACCCGCAGCCGGACCGCCGTCCGGTTCCGGTGAGACATATCGATCTTGGGTTGGCGGCCGGCGACGACGCGGACGCTCTGCTCTCATCGGCGATCGATGCGCTGGCGTTTCCCGGCCGACCGGCCTGGGTGGGGCATCGCTTCGTCCATGGCGGAGACGCCGTGCAAGCGCGCGCGCTCGACGCGGCCGAACTCGCGAGATTGCAGGACCTTGCGCTTCTGGCGCCGCTGCACCAGCCGCCGGCGCTGGCGTTGGTACGCGCGGTATCGCAGCGGTGGCCGCACACGCGCCAATACGCGGCTTACGACACCGCCTGGCACCGCGGCCTTCCCGAGAACGCCCGGCGTTTGCCGGTACCGCAGGAGTGGCACGCCTTGGGCGTCAGACGATACGGCTTTCATGGCCTCGCATTCGCATCGGCGGTGCGGGAACTGAGCCGGGCCGATAGCGAAATCGGCGCCGGCCGGATCGTTCTCGCCCACTTGGGCGGCGGCGCCAGTCTGTGCGCGGTCCGTGCCGGAAACAGTCTGGACACCACCATGGCCGTCACGCCGCTGGACGGGGTGCCGATGACGACCCGCAGCGGCAGTCTGGATCCGGGCGCGCTGTTGTATCTCTTGCGCCACGGCATGACCGTCGACAGTCTGCAGGAGGGGTTGTATCGCCGTTCCGGCCTGCGCGGGATATCCGGGGAAACAGGCGATGTACGCCGGCTGCTCGCCTCCGCCGCGCCGTCCGCGGCCCTGGCGCTGGACGTATTCGCCCTGCGCATCGCGCAGGCCGTCGCCGCGATGGCGACGCGCCTGGGGGGCATCGAGCATCTGGTGTTCTCCGGCGGCATCGGCGCCCGTTCCGCGCCGGTTCGTTCGGCGATCGTGGCGTATCTGGCTTGGCTCGGCATCGGACTGGACGAGGCCGCCAATTTGCGCGGCAGCCTGCGGATCGAAGCCTCCGCGAGCAGGGCGCGGGTATGGCGCGTCGATGTGGACGAAGCAGCGGAAATCGCTCGGGAATGCCGGCAGGCGCACTCCGCAGCCGGCTAGCGCCGGCGCCGCAGGACGCGGGTTGCGGCCTCGATCAGGACCAATCCCGCCAGCGGCGCCAGAAACGCGAGCAAGGACCCGGCCACCGGCGGCGGCGAGAAGCGGAACCATATGCCCAAGGAAGGGATGCGCGTAATCAGAACCAGCGTACCGAGCGCGCATGCGACGATCGTCCAGAACGCCGGATTCGAGCGCCAGATCCAGCGGCGATCGCCACGCCTGCAGTTCAGTGCGACCAGGCCCAGATTGCCCGAGATCAATGCGGTGAAACAAAGCGCCGCGAGCTGCGACGTGGGCAGCGCCGCCGAGCGACCCAGCACGTAGACGGCGGCGACGGCGGCGAACACCGCAAGTCCTACGCCCAGGCTGCCGAACAATGTGCGCATATCCAGCAAGCGTTGCGATGGCGGGCGCGGCGGTCTGCGCATGACCCCGGGGTCGGCGGGTTCGCGCTCGAACACCAGCGTGGACGCCGGATCGATGATCAGTTCGAGGAATACCACGTGCAGGGGCATGAGCATCGGCGCCGCGCCGAACAGCAAGGGCAGCAACGCCAGTCCGGTGATGGGCACATGGACGGCCAGAATGTAGCGGATCGCGCGGACGATGTTGTCGTAGACGACGCGTCCCTGGCGGATGGCCCGCACCACCGTCACGAAGTCGTCGTCGAGCAACACGATCGACGCCGCTTCCCGGGCGACGTCGGTTCCGCGTCCGCCCATCGCCACGCCGACATGGGACGCCATCAGCGCCGGCGCGTCGTTGACTCCGTCGCCGGTCATGGCGACGACTTCTCCGGCGCGCTTCAGCGCCTCGACCAGGCGGAGTTTGTGCTCGGGCTTGACGCGCGCGAAAACGTCCGTGTCCTGGATGCAACGCATCACGGCAGCGTCGTCGAGTCGCTCCAGGTCGGCCCCGAGGGCGACGCTGTCGCATCGGTCCATGCCGGCTTGAGCGGCGATGGCGCGCGCCGTCGCCACATGGTCGCCGGTCAGCATGATCACCCGCACGCCGGCGGTGCGGGCCTGGCCGATGGCATCGGCCACCCCGCCGCGG
>NZ_HG424469.1 GCF_000336385.2 Lysobacter antibioticus HS124
GCGGCGGCGGGGGCGGCGGCGGCGGCTTGATGATGTTCACCATCGTCACCTGCTCTTCCTCCTGCTGTTGGGCAGGCGGCGTCATTGGGGCCAGCAACAACAGGAGCGCCGCGGCATGCACGGCGATCGCGCAGGTGATACCGGCAATGCGTGCCCAGTTCAATCCTTCGCGGTCGTCATCATTCCTAACTTGGAGTTCGAGGTCTTGCGTCATGCCGTCAGCTCGGGAGGTGTTTCCGGACGCCGGGGCGCCGCGGGCCATCGTTCGGTTCCTGCAACCGTTTCCAGTCGCGGGAACCTCCTAGCATATACCAAACCGCGTCACAGGTTCCAAGCGCGGATGGTCATCTCTTCGCCGAATTATTTGCTTTTCAGCGCGAGAATCTTGTTGGCGTCGTCGGGCTTCTTCACGCCCTTGGCGATCGCCTGCTTGGCGGCTTCCTTGGCCTCGGGAATGCGGTCTTCCTGCCACAGCACGCGGGCGAGATTCAGGTACGTCTCACCGTCCGGTGCGAGCGGGGCCGCTTTCTTGTACGCATCGATCGACTTCGCCGACTGCTCGGAGAAGTAGTAGGACTGGGCCAGGGCCACGTAGGCCTGGTAGTCCGGCTTGAGGATGCCCTTTTCCAGGCCCTCGTTGATCACCGTCGCCGCTTCCTTTTCCTTGCCGTCGAGGTTCAGGTAAGTCGCGTAGAGCTGGCGGTAGTCCTTGTCTTCGGTGAACTGCCCGGCGGCGCGCAGCTTCTCGAGCACGGCGGCGGCCTTGTCGAGCTGGTCGGCCTGCGAGTAGACCGCGGCGACGTTCATCTGCGCGCGCTTGTCGCCCGGGTTCTTGGCCGCGAGCGCTTCGGCGATCTTGGCCGCTTCGGCGCCCTGATTGTTTTCCATGTAGCTGGCCATCAGCAGCTGCTGCCATTCGCCCTTGGGCTCCGGCGAACCGTCGATGGCCTGCTTGATGACCTTGGCCGCATCGGCGAAGCGGTCCATGCGGTACAGCGCATTGCCCTTGACGATCAGGTGCTCGGGCTTGGTGCTCTTGGTTTCGGCGAGGAAGCGATCCATGGTCGCCAGCGAATCGGCGTACTGGTCTTCCTGCAGCTGCAGCTGCGCCATCATGAACATCGAGTTGAAATGGCCATTGTTGTCCAGGCCATTGAGTTCGATCGCCTGCTTGAGGTAAGCGATCGCGCCCTTGCTGTCGTCGGCGTCGTAGGCCAGCTGCGCGCCGATCTGCGCGGCGAACGAACGCTCATAGGCGTTGAGCGCGGTGTTGGCGAGGATCTCGTCGGCCGCGGCGCGCGCTTCGGTGGACTTCTCCTTGTCGTAGAAGTCCATCATCTTCTGCAGCTTGGCGCCGCCCTTCGAGGAGGCCTTGGCTTCCGGCGCGGTGCGGGTCGCGTTCGGATAGCTGTTTTCGGCCTTGGCCTGCGAACCGCCGCTCTTGCGTTCGTTGTCCTTGGCGGCGCGGCGCTGGGCGCTGCGCTCGGAGGCGGTCTGGGCGTTGACCTGGGACACGGCGCCGAACACGAGCACCGCGCCGATGGCGGCGGCGAGCAGGGTGTTGCGACGACTGGTTTGCTTGTTCATGACACACCTCGAGGGGCTGAGCGGCCGCAGGCCCGGGGCCTCGCGGAGGAACGGCGCAAGGCCAAGGGGCCGCCAAGCTATCAGAAACCTGGGCCGGCGCGATACAGGTTCCAGCCGCCAAAAATCGTCAATAACGAATACTTATCAACCACACTTGGGCGTACGGCCGGCCGCGCGGGCCTGCTCGTAGGTGGGTATCAGGGCGCCCGCGCGTGCACCCAATTCGTGGATGCGCGATTGCGGGTCGGGATGGGTCGACAGCCATTGCGGCGGGCGCGAGGTGCTCGCCGCGATCATGTTCTGCCACAGGTTCACCGCTTGCCGCGGGTCGTAGCCGGCCTGCGCCATCAATCGCTGGCCGACCACGTCGGCTTCGGTTTCCTGGGTGCGCGAACCCGGCAGCAGGAAGGCGGTCTGCAAAGCCGCGCCGCCGAGCTGGTTGGCGGTGCTGGCCATGCCTTCGCCGTAACGCGCGCCGACCAGGCCGCCGAGCACGCCGAGGCCGATCTGCGCGCCCATCTGGCGGGTGATGCGCTCGTCGTGATGGCGCGAAACCACGTGGCCGATTTCGTGCGCGATCACCGCGGCGAGCTGATCCTGATTGCGCGCGACGGTGAAGATGCCGGTGTTCACGCCGACCTTGCCGCCCGGCAGGGCGAAGGCATTGGGCGAATCGTCGACGAACAAGGCCACGTCCCAGCTCGCCTGCCAGCCCTGCGGCAACTGCCGGGTGATCGAGTTGACCACGCAGCGCACGTAGGCGTTCTGGCGCGCATCGCCGCTGAGGCGTTGCTTGCTCTTGGCTTCGGCGAAGGCCTTGGCGCCCATCAGGTCGAGCTGTTCCTGCGATACCGCGCCGACCCGCTGGGTGCGCCCGGTCGGCGAAGTCGTGGTGGCGCAGGCAGCGACGACGGCGGCGATCGACAGGCCGAGCAGGATGCGTTTCATTGAAGATTCCCCGTAGCGATGGACTTTTGTAGCCCTGCCCGGATTAACCGATCGTCAACGGCGGGATCGCTCAGGCGCCGGCCGTCAGCAGGGCCGCACCGGCAATCAGGTTGTTGAGCGCGTGCGCGGCATATGCGGTCCACAGGCTGCCGGTTTGCCGGTACACCCAGGCGAACGCGGCGCCCATGAAGGCATACACGACCCACAGCAGCAGCATGCCGACGCCGTGGCTGGCGCCGAGGCCGGGCGGTTCGTGGACCAGTGCGAAAGCGAGCGAGCTCAGCGCCATGCCGAGCCCGGGGCGGCCGGCGGCCCACAATCGGCCGAACAACACGCGCCGGAACAGCAGCTCTTCGTAGGCCGGCGCGATCAGCGCGGCGAACAGCAGCAACAGCAACGGATGATTGCGGATCGCCTCGCCGAGCACGGCATTGCTCGGCCGCATCTCGATCTGCCACGACTGTGCCGCCAGGCCCACAAGCGCGCTGAAGCCGACGCAGGCGATGACGGTCAAAGCGACCCAGCTGTAGGTCCAGGGATTTCGCCAAGCCTGCAGCGAGGCGCGGCGTTCGGCGCGGCTGGCGGGCCGGCGCAGGGCATAGACCAGCACCGCGGCCAGGCCGGTCGCGACCAGACTCAGCGCGATCGCCGCCCCGGGTCCGGGCATGGCCCGATCGGGCGGAACGCCCTGCAGGCCTAAGACGAAAGTCCAAGCCACGCCGCCAATCAGGGCAAAGGCGAGCAGGGCGGCGATCGCCAAAAACAGGTCGATCGCGAAGCCGCCGAGCCCGGCGAGCAGGGTCGGCGGAGTCGACAGGGCCGGCGCGGAGGCGTCGGCCAGGGGCTCAGACGTCGAGATTGGCCACCTTCAACGCGTTGTCCTCGATGAACTCGCGCCGCGGCTCGACCACGTCGCCCATCAAGGTGCTGAAGATCTGGTCCGCCGCGACCGCGTCTTCGATCCGCACCTGCAGCAGTCGGCGGGTTTCCGGATTGACCGTGGTGTCCCAGAGCTGTTCGGGGTTCATTTCGCCCAGGCCCTTGAAGCGCTGGATCTGGCGGCCCTTCTTGGCCTCGTCCAGCAGCCAGGACTGGGCGTCGGCGAAGCTGGCCACCGGCTGGGCGCGGTTGCCGCGCAGGATCTGCGCGCCGTCGCGGACCAGGCCGTTCAACATCGCCGCCGCTTCGCGCAGCGCGCGCAGCTCGCCGCCTTCGAACGCGGCCAGCGGCAGCACCTGCTTGAGCTGCTGGCCCATGTGGTCGCGCACGATCACCAACGCGCCTTGGCGGGTGTCGTCGCCGGCGTGCAGCTGCAGTGCGTAGCGCGGCTTGCCCAGCCCGCTTTCGTTGAGGCGCTTTTCGATCCGGTCCAGGGTTTCGCGGCTGGGATTGTGCTGCGAATCGATCGCCGGCGCGTCCACCAGCGCCTGCAGCACGTTGGAGTCGTAGCGGTGCGCGGTGCGCGCGATCGCCTCGCGTGCGCCGGCGTAGGCCAGCAGCAGCTTCTCCAACTGCGCGCCCTCGATCGGCGGTTCGCCCGCGGCCGGGATCAGCGCCGCGCCTTCGACCGCGTTGCCGGCCAGGTACTGGTCCAGCGCCGCGTCGTCCTTGAGGTAGATCTCGTTCTTGCCCTGCTTGATCTTGTACAGCGGCGGCAGGCCGATGTAGATGTGGCCGCGCTCGATCAGCTCCGGCATCTGCCGGTAGAAGAAGGTCAGCAGCAACGTACGGATGTGCGAGCCGTCGACGTCGGCGTCGGTCATCAGGATGATGCGGTGGTAGCGCAGCTTGTCCGGGTTGTACTCGTCCTTGCCGATGCCGGTGCCGAGCGCGGTGATCAGGGTGCCGACTTCGGCGCTGCCGAGCATGCGGTCGAAGCGTGCGCGCTCGACGTTGAGGATCTTGCCCTTGAGCGGCAGGATCGCCTGGGTCTTGCGGTTGCGCCCCTGCTTGGCCGAGCCGCCTGCGGAGTCGCCCTCGACGATGAACAGTTCGCTGAGCGCCGGGTCCTTCTCCTGGCAGTCGGCGAGCTTGCCGGGCAGGCCGGCGATGTCCAGCGCGCCCTTGCGGCGGGTCAGGTCGCGCGCCTTGCGCGCGGCCTCGCGCGCGCGGGCGGCGTCGATGATCTTGCCGGTGATGGCGCGGGCCTCGTTGGGGTGTTCCTGAAGGAACTCCTCCAAACGTGCACCGAACGTGCTCTCAACGACCGGGCGGACCTCGGAACTGACCAGTTTTTCCTTGGTCTGCGAGGAGAAGCTGGGGTCCGGCACCTTGACCGACAGCACCGCGATCATGCCTTCGCGCATGTCGTCGCCGGACAGGGCGATCTTGGCCTGCTTGGCCAGGCCGCTCTGCTCGATGTAGTTGGTCAGGGTGCGGGTGAGGGCGGCGCGGAACCCGATCAGGTGGGTGCCGCCGTCCTTCTGCGGGATGTTGTTGGTGAAGCAGAACATCGTTTCCTGGTAGGCGTCGGTCCACTGCAGGGCGACTTCCACCGAAATGCCGTTCATCTCGCCCGACACCGCGATCACGTTCGGGTGCAGCGGGGTCTTGACCTGGGCCAGATGCTCGACGAAGGAGCGGATGCCGCCTTCGTACTGGAACACGTCGCGGCGGCCTTCGCCGCGCTCGTCGACCAGGGTGATCTTGACGCCGGAATTGAGGAACGACAGCTCGCGCAGGCGGCGGGCCAGGATGTCGTAGTGGAACTCGATGTCGGTGAAGATTTCCGCCGCCGGCAGGAAACGCAGCAGCGTGCCGCGCTTGCTCGAGGCCTCCAGCTGCTTGAGCGGATACACCGGCTCGCCCAGCGCGTATTCCTGCTGGTGATGATGGCCGTCGCGCCAGATGTCCAGCCAAAGGTGCGCGGACAGCGCGTTGACCACCGACACGCCGACGCCGTGCAGGCCGCCGGAGACCTTGTAGCTGTTGTCGTCGAACTTGCCGCCGGCGTGCAGCACGGTGAGGATCACCTCGGCCGCGGACACGCCTTCTTCCTTGTGGATGTCGACCGGGATGCCGCGGCCGTTGTCGTAGACCGATACCGAGCCGTCGGCGAGCAGGGTCACCACGACATCGTCGGCATGCCCGGCCAGGGCTTCGTCGATCGCGTTGTCGACGACCTCGAACACCATGTGGTGCAGGCCGGTCCCGTCGTGCACATCGCCGATGTACATGCCCGGCCGCTTGCGCACGGCTTCCAGGCCGCGCAGCACGGTGATCTTGCTGGAGTCGTACGTGGTCGAGGGCGGGGTCGGGAGAGTGTCGTCGGTCATTCGCTTCGAGTCGGCTGCAAAGGCTGTCGCTGCCGGGGTCGGAGAGCGGCGCCCGGCCAGACATTAGCTATTGGGATCCAGCGGAAATTATAGCACCTCGCGCCCCCCTGCCCCCTGGGTCCCCCGCCCCGCGCGGGGCAGCGGCCTCTCAGCGCGTCCCAGGCGCGGGAAAGCCCCCGAACTGAGGCGGCGCACGGACCGTTTCGGGCGCCGGGCGACGCCCCCGAGGCGCGACAGTATTCGGGCGGGCGGGCGGACGCCGCCGGTTCTGCGCCGGTTGGAGCTTGGCTGCGCGGGCCCGGATCGGATCGGCCCGAATCGGCCGGCGGCCGTGGCGAGCGGGCAAGCAGGCGCGCCGCAGCGTTGTCATTGCACGGCCGCGCGGCGGCGGGTCGAAGCGGGCGCGCAGCCCGGTCGGGCCGCGCATTCGGGCGCGGGTGGTCCGCGTTCGGCCAACCATCGCGACACGCCCGCGGCGCACCGCGCCGATCGCGCCCGCAATCGGCCGCCTGCGACGGGCGGCGTTGCCGGGATAGGCAGCCGGGCCGGCTCATCGATGCGGCCTGCGGCGCGCGGACGACGGGGTATTCGAGGCTCGCCCGGCCCAGGCTGGCGAGTACCGCCGGGCTTCGCACCTGCCTGACCTCCGAACCGGTGCAGACCCCGGGTTCGGCCGCCCAGACGGCCCGGCCCGAGGGCAGAAGCGGCTCATCCGCATGGCCTGCCCGCGCCGACCGCCATCCGGGCGGACGGTTCGAGGCAGGCGCAAGCGGCTCGGACCGGCATCGCCGCCCCCCGGGGGCGAACGATTCGACAGTGAGGCCTCTGGCGGGGCTTGTCTCGGAGCGGAGTGAATCGGGCCAGCGGACAGCAAGGAGACTTGCCCGGGCCTACGGTTCCACGTGGAACACCACACAGCCGGGAGGCTTGCCTTGTTCCACATACCGGCGTGGATCACTCCGGCCGGAGGGTTCCATGTTCCACGTGGAACCGAGCCACCTCGACCTCCATGTCGGCCAGCGCTGGCGGCGGCTCGGTGCCGGTAATGAAGACCTGGGCCCGACTGGCGATCAGGCGCTCCAGGACTCGGCGCTGATGGCGGCGGTCCAGCTCAGAGGCGAGGTCGTCCAAGGCGATCACCGGCCATTCGCCTTGGACCTGGGCGTGCTGCTCGGCTTGGGCCAGCAGAGCGACCAGCGCCACCAGCTTGGCCTGGCCGCGCGACAAGGCCTCGCGGCCGGGAATCGCGCCGTAGCCGATCCGCCAGTCCGCGCGGTGCGGGCCCACCGAGGTGAAGCCCTGTTGCTGGTCGCGTTCGCGGGCCAACAGCAGGGCATCGGCCAGGGGAAACTCATCGCGGCGCCAACCCGACGCATAGTCCAGGCGAATCGAGCCCAGTCCCGGCGCCAACTCGGCTGCGAACGCGGAAAAGCGGGGTTGCAGCTCGTCCAGGTACTGCTGGCGTCGCCGGCTCAGCGGTTCGCCGGCCTCGGCCAGCTCGTGATCCCAGGCGTCCAATTGCCCGTCGCGGGCGCGGGCCTTGAGCAGGGCATTGCGCTGTTTCAGCGCACGGGTGTAGCGCCGCCACAGCGGGGTAAAGTCCGGTTCCACGTGGAACAAGCCCCAATCCAGGTAGCGGCGACGGATCTCGCCGGGCCCGGTGATCAAGGCGTGGCTGCCGGGTTCGAAGCTGACCACGGCCAGGGCGGCGCAGAGCTCGCCGAGCTGGGACACGTTCTGGCCGTCGAGCCGGCCGACCCAATCCTGGCCGCTGTGGCGCAATCCGGCCTTGCGGCGCTGCTCGCGCCGGGCTTCCTGCCATTCGACGAAGACTTCCAGGGCCGGGTCGCCCGCCCGGATCAGCCCGTCGCGGACGCGGCCGCGGAAGCTGCGGCCGTAGGCCATCAAATGCAGGGCTTCGAGCAGGCTGGTCTTGCCCGCGCCGTTCTCGCCCGTAATCAGGTTGATCCCGGGCGCCGGCGACAGGCTCACTTCGGCAAAGCGGCGCAAGCCGCGGGCGTCCAGGCGGGTCACATGCATCGGGAAATGATGGCAGATCGGGCCCGGGGCCGGAGAGGGCCGTGGCGACGGTTCGGCGAAGCGCCCAGGTCGGCATGGGGCTTGAGAGGCGGTTCGAATGGTGGAACGGTCGCTTAAGTGCTTGTTCGGCTTGGTTACGCCGGTAAACCCGGGACTTGGGGCGGAATCGTCCGCGCTTGGCGGGCCGCGGGACGCCATGCCGTTGTCGAGCCGGATGGAAGATCGGCAGTGGCGGATTGCCGGCTGGCCGCGTCAGGGCGGCGGCTGGGGCAGGTTCCTCGGGGGAGGCTGACTGACTTCGCTGCCTTTCCGGCGGGGAATTCGAGCGTCAATGAGGGGAGGTAGGCCTTGGACTGGCTGCGGGTCCCCCGGGGTCGCGGCTGGGCCGCGCGCCCTCCGGCGATGGTTTCGCGCTTCGGTCGCTGACGTCGTTCTTGGCTTTTCTGCGCGTCCCTGGGCCAAAACGAAAACGCCCAGCGCGGGGCCGGGCGTTTCGTGTTCCACGTGGAACCGGACGAATCCGGTTCCGGTACGACTGGGGTCAGAGCCGCAGCGGCATGACCACGTGGCGGCAACGCTCGTTCGAGGCTTCGCGCACCAGCGCCGAGGAGTTGGCGTCGCGCAGGGCCAAGACCACGTGTTCGTCGCGCAGGGCGCCGAGAGCGTCGAGCAGGTAGTTGACGTTGAAGCCCACCGCCAGGTCGTCGACCTTGGTGTCGGCTTCGACTTCTTCCTGCGCCTCTTCCTGTTCCGGGTTGTGTGCGCTGATCTTGAGCTGGCCCGGCGATACCTCGATGCGCACGCCGCGGTACTTCTCGTTCGAGAGGATCGCGGCGCGCTGCAGCGAAGCGCGCAGGGTTTCGCGCTCGATCCGCACCTCGCGGTCGGCGCCGATCGGGATCACCGCTTCGTAATCGGGGAAGCGGCCGTCGATCAGCTTGCTGGTGAAGGTGACATCGTCGCGCTTGACCCGGATGTGGCCGCGGCCCATTTCCAGTTCCAGCTCGCGTTCGCCGCCTTCCAGCAGGCGCTGCAGTTCCTGCACGCCCTTGCGCGGCACGATGATCTGGCGCTTGGTCTGCGAACCGCCTTCGAACGCGGCTTCGCACAGGGCCAGGCGATGGCCGTCGGTGGCGACGCAGCGCAGGCTGGATTCGCGCAGGTCGAACAGCAGGCCGTTGAGGTAATAGCGCACGTCCTGCTGGGCCATCGCGAACGCGGTGCGTTCGATCAGCTCCTTCAAGGCCGCTTCCGGCACCCGCACGCGTTCGGTGGCTTCGACCTCGTCGATCGACGGGAAGTCGTTGGCCGGCAGGCTGGCCAGGGTGAAGCGCGAACGCCCGGCCTGGACGGTGATCTTCTCGGCGGCCTGACTGACGGTGACCTTACTGCCGTCGGGCAGGGCGCGAATGATCTCGAACAGCTTGCGCGCTGGGATCGTGGTTTCGCCGTCCTTCGCGTCGTCCACGGCGACTCTGGAAATCATCTCGACTTCCAGATCGGTACCGGTCAGCGAAAGCTGCCCGTCGGTGACCTGGACGAGCAGGTTGGCGAGGACCGGCAAGGTCTGCCGGCGTTCGACGACATTGACCACCTGGGCCAACGGCTTGAGAAAGACTTCGCGTTGCAGACTGAAACGCATGCGGACCCCTTGGCCGTCTGTGGGACTAAGCCCAAAACAAAAGAGATGTATAAATCAAAAGCTTGGTGGTGATGGAGCAGCGAAAAACACTGGAAAACCAAAGTAATTATTTGATTTGCAAGGGTTTTTCATCACTCCGAACCCTGTTGGAAGCGGCCTGGGGAAGGCGGTAGAACCTGTGGATAAAAATCGGGCGGATCGCCCGCGCTTTATTTATCCACAGCTTGTACGAGCGTCATCCCCGAACTTATGCCTTTCGCGACAACCACTTAGCCAGTACCTTGTGTCCATCGGCGCTGCGGCGGTGCCGATCAGGGCAGCGACGCGGTCACCGGGACCGAGGTCTCTGGCCCGGTGCGGAACCGGACCGGCCGAACCGGGCGAGCGCAGCCGCGAGGCGCGGACGACCGGAACGGCGAGCCGGCGCGGCGGAACCGGCCGATCCGACATCATGCACAGCGGTACTGCAGCAGCGGTCTTGCGATCTCCTCGGATGAGCGCGAACCGCCGCGCGGTCGAACTCACTCGCTGAGCTTGCGGATCAGCTTGTCCCAATCCTCGCGCAGCTTGCCGTCGGTTTCCATCAAGGTGCGGATCTGCCGGCAGGCGTGCAGCACGGTGGTGTGGTCGCGGCCCGCAAAGGCGTCGCCGATTTCCGGCAGCGAGTGTTCGGTCAGCTCCTTGGTCAGCGCCATGGCGACCTGGCGCGGCCGGGCCAGCGAACGCGTCCGCCGTTTCGACAACAAGTCCTTGATCTGTAGGCCGTAGTAGTCTGCCACGGTCTTCTGGATGTTGGGGATGCCGATCGCCTGCTGCTGCGCGCGCAGCAGATCGCGCAGGGTTTCCTGGGCGAACTCGACAGTGACGGCGCGGCCGGTGAAGTTGGCCCGGGCAGTCAGGGTGTTGAGGGCGCCTTCCAGGTCGCGCACGTTCGAGCGCATCTTCTTGGCCAGCAGGAAGGCGACTTCCTCCGGAATCGCGGCGCCGCGTTCCTTGGCCTTGGAGATCACGATCTGGGCGCGGGTCTCGAAGTCCGGCGGCTCGATCGCCACCGACAGGCCCCAGGCCAGGCGCGACTTCAGCCGCGGCTCCAGGCCCTCGACTTCGCGCGGGTAGCGATCGCAGGTCAGGATGATCTGCTGCTTGCCGTCGAACAGCGCATTGAAGGTATGGAAGAACTCTTCCTGGGTGCGGTCCTTGCCGGCGAAGAACTGGATGTCGTCGATCAGCAGCGCGTCGACGCGCTGGAACTGGCGCTTGAACGCATCCATGGTCTTGTCCTGCAGCGCCTTCATCATCGCGCTGAAGAACTGCTCCGAACGCAGGTACATGACCCGCATCGCCGGATTGGCGTCGCGCATGGCGTTGCCGGCGGCGAACATCAGATGGGTCTTGCCCAGGCCGGTGCCGCCGTACAGCAGCAGCGGGTTGTGCGCGCGCTCGCCGGGCTTCTGCGCCGCCTGCCAGGCGGCGGCGCGGCCGAGCTGGTTGCTGCGGCCTTCGACGAAGTTGTCGAAGGTGTAATGGGTGTCGAGATTGCCCTGGAACGGCTCCGCCGGTGCGCTCGCGACCGGACGCGGCGCGACAGCGCCCGCCGCGGTCTCGGCCGGCGGGGCGATCGGCGCCACCCGCGGCAGCGAGCCGATTTCCAGGCTGACCTCGCCGCTGCCGGCGAAATACGACAGCAGCTCGCGGATCCGCGCCAGATAGCGCTCGCGCACGTGTTCGACCACGAAGGCGTTGGGCGCGTACAGCACGGTCACGTCGTCGCGACGCGTCGCCTGCAGGGGCTTCAACCAGGTATGTACGTCCTCGACCGGAAATTCGGCTTCGAGGCGTTCGAGGCAGCGGGGCCAGGCTTCCATCTGTGTAATGCGTCTTCTTATACGTGTAACTGACTCGGTCGGCCGGCCTGGCGGCGCAGCAGACGAAAGCGGCCGTGCGCACGATGCGGACATCGCGCCTGACAAGGCCGGGGGGTCGGTCAGACTACCATCGCGACCGGGTCCGGAACAGGACTAATCCACAGGTTCATGCACAGGCTGCCCGGCGGCCGGGGTGTACCCGCGCAAACACCAAGCCAAACAAAGGCTTGACCCGCCCCAAGGGCGCCCCTAGAATTCGCGGTCCACTCGTCGTCACCCATTCCAGAGCCGATCATGGCCACCAAGCGCACCTACCAGCCCAGCAACCTCAAGCGCAAGCGCGACCACGGTTTCCGTGCCCGCATGGCGACCGCCGACGGCCGCAAGGTTCTCGCCCGTCGTCGTGCCAAGGGCCGCAAGCGCCTCTGCGCCTAAGCCGTTTCAGCCGTCTGCGCCGATCGCGACGATCCGGCGCGGCGCGGCCTGAGCGTCTGCGATGAATTCGAACCGCTTCCCGCGCACCGCGCGGGTTCGCGCGCGTTCCGATTTCGACCGAATCTTCAAGCATGGCCGGCGCGTGGCGCTGCCCGTGCTCGCTTTGCATTTCCAGGCCGATCCGGCGGTGCCGGCGCGCCTGGGCCTGGCGGTCTCGCGCAAAGTCGATCCGAACGCGGTCGGCCGTAACCGCATCAAACGCGTGCTGCGCGACACCTTCCGCCATCTGCGCGGCGAGCTCGCCCCCGGCGACTACGTCCTGGTCGCCCGGCCGGGCGCCTCGCGCTGCAACGGCGAGGAACTGCGCAACCACTTCCGCAGTCTGCTCAAGCGTGCCGGCGCCTGGCCCGGCCTCGCATTGCCCGCGACTGCCGCGACCGGCACAATGCCGGCCGCTTCCCCTTCCGCCCCCATGCCGGACTCCGGTCCCGGCTGAGCCTGCCTGCTGCCCATGAACCAGACCCGTGCTTTCCTGATCCTCGCCTGGCTGATGGTGGCGACCTTGCTGTGGATGGAATGGGGCAAGGAGAAGTCGGCGCCGCCGGCGCCGCCGCCGGCCGCCCTGGCGCCGGCCAGCAGCGTGCCCT
>NZ_HG424470.1 GCF_000336385.2 Lysobacter antibioticus HS124
CGGTCTGGCAGCCCTGGAAGCCGACGGTGAGGGCCAGCCTGGCCGCATCGGCGGTCTTGCGCAGCAGCGGCAAGGGCACGTCGATCTGGTCGAAGAACACCGTGACCTGGCCGAAGTGTTCGTCGCGATGGGCGACGCCGCGCGGCCATTGCGGCTTGCCGGCGGCGATGTCGGCGCGGTCGGTCTTGAGCGAGGTCTTGTCGCGGTACAGGTAATAGCCGCGCGCCGGGGTGAAGCGCAGCAGCAGGCTGTCGCCGTCCTGGGCGATGGCTTCGACGCCGAAGGCCTGTTCCGGCGGCAGCGGCAGGGCATCGGTGGCGCCGGCGGCGTTGCTCGGCGCGCCCAGCGCGGGCGCGCCGAGCAAGGGGTTGGACGCGGCGCCGCCGCGCACGCCGAAGCCGGCCAGCGGCGCGGCCGCGGGCGCCGGATCGACCGCCGCGGCGGCGGCGGCCGGCAGCGCCACGGCGACGGTGCGGGTCTGCGGCGGATAGCAGATGCCGGCATCGGCGCAGCCCTGGTACTTGATCGTCAGCTTGACGCTGCCGCCCTGGGCCTGCCCGGGCAGGGACGCGACCACCCGCTCGCGATAGGTCTCGACGTCGCCGAAGAACTCGTCCTTGTAGGCCTTGCCCTTGGGCAGTTGCAGCGGCTGCGCGGCGAAGCCGGCGTCGGCCTTCACCGAGATCCGGTGCTTGTAGAGGTAGTAGCCCTTGGCGATCTTCCAGTCGATCGCGATGCGGTCGGCGGAGGCGGCCTGGGCACCGAGCACGAAGGCTTCGTCGACCGGCAGCAGGTCCTGCTCGTTCACCGCCAGGGCGGGAGCGCTGCCCAGGGCGGCGAAGGCGGCGAACGCGAAAGCCGCGGCGGCGCGCAGGCGCCGGCGGCGGAACGGATGGTCGGTCATCGGTCGGGGGTCTGCTCGTTCACCCATAAGCCGTAAGGGCGGTAGTGGTCGCGCGGTTCGACCACGAGAACCTCCGGCAGTTCATACGGATGCAGTTCGATCAGGCGTTCGATCAGGGCCGGATAGACCGCGACCCGGGTCTTGATCAGCAACTGCACTTCGTCGGCCTGCTCGATCTCGCCCTGCCAGCGGTAGGTCGAGCGCGCGCCGGGCAGGCGGGTGACGCAGGCGGCCAAGCGTTCCTCGACCAGGGTCTGGGCGATGGCGTCGGCGCTGGCCTGGTCGGGGCAGGTGCTGAGCACCAGCACGGGCGGAGTGGGGGTCGGCATCGGCCAAGTGTAAGGCCCCGGGCCGGGCCGCCGACGGCGGCCGCACCGGGCGGCTTTGCCGATCCTGCGCCGTTGCGGGGGCGTATTGCCGTGCGCGGCGGCCGCTGCCGGATCTTCGCGCTGGCCGGTACGCCGGGCCCGGTATAAGACGGGATCGAGGAGACCCGGCCATGCCCGCACCGATCCGCTTCGCGTCCTTCCTGCTGTGCCTGCTGTGTGCGCTCGTCGCGGGCGCGGCCGTGGCCGCGCCCGCGGCGGCCACGGTTTCGCACGGCCGCTTCCAGCGCGCGACAGTGCGGTTGCCGGCCGGCGAAGTGCGGCGGGTGGTGCTGTGGTTCGCCGGCGACGGCGATGCGCGCGCGCGGCGGGCGCGCCTGGAGGCGTTGGCCGGCGACGGTGCCCTGGTCGCGCAGATCGATCTGCGCGCGCTGCAGGCGGCCTTGCGCCGCGACGGCGGCGACTGCGCGTTCTCCGCCGGCGACGTGGAAAACTTCTCGCGTTTCCTGCAGGCCTATTACCGCTTGCCGACTTACCGCCTGCCGCTGTTGCTCGGTGACGGCGAAGGGGCGGCGTGGGCGTATGCGATCGCCGCCCAGGGCCATGCCGGTTTGTTCGCGGGCGCCGTGTCCGAAGGCTTCTGCCCCAGCATCGCGCCGGCGCGCGCGCTGTGCGCGGGCGGCGCGCTGCGGCTGCGCGCCGACGGCGCGTACGCACGCCTGCAAGCGGCGCCGCTGAGCCTGCCGTGGCTGGTCGCGGCCGACCCGGCGCAGGCGCGGGCCTGTACGGCCGACGAAGTCGAGCGTTTCGTCGCTGCGGTGCCGCAGGCGCGGCGTTTCGCCCGCAGCGCGCGCGGCGACGCCACCCCGGGGCTGCGCGCGGCGTTGATCGCGCTGGGCGCACAGCGCCATGTCAGCCTGCCGCCGCCGCCGCCCGACCTGCACGGCCTGCCGCTGGTCGAAGCCGCGGCCGCGGCCGGCGGCAACGCCGACAGCTTCGCGATCTTCGTTTCCGGCGACGGCGGCTGGGCCGATTTCGACCGCAGCGTCGCCGCGAGGCTGGGCCGCGCCGGCGTGCCCACGGTCGGAGTCGATTCGCTGCGCTATTTCTGGACCCCGCGCACGCCGCAGAGCTTCGCCGCCGACCTCGAGCGCATCGTGCGCTACTACCGCGCGCAGTGGCGTCGGCCGCGCGTGCTGCTGATCGGTTTCTCGCAAGGCGCCGACGTGCTGCCGGCGGCCTATAACCGCCTCGCGCCGGACGTGCGCGCCGCCGTGCGCGGCACGGCGCTGATCTCGCCCGGGCAGAAGGCCGAGTACGAATTCCACCTCAGCAATTGGATCGGCGGCAGCGACCGCGGTCTGCCGATCGCGCCGGAAGTCGCGCGCATGCCGGCGGCGCGCACCTTGTGCCTGTACGGTCGCGACGACGGCGACGCGCTGTGTCCGCGCTTGCCGGCGCAAGCGGCGCAGCGCGCCGCGCTGCCGGGCGACCACCACCTCGGCGGCGATTACGACGGCGTCGCCGCGCGGGTGTTGTCGGCGGCGGGCATCGCCGCGCCGGCCGCGTCCGCCGCGCCCTGAGGCGGCGCGCCCAGCGGCAGTCGCGCAGGCCGGCGTTCGTCGTCGCGGCGCGGATCGAGCGAGATCAATCGGGTCACGTCGAGCAAGGCCGCCGGCAGATGCATGCCGCCCGGCGCGGCGAGATAGCGGGTGCGCCAGATCGGGTCGAACTTGGCCTTGAACCGGCGCAGGCCGGTGAAGCCGTAGAAGCGCTCGCCGTGGCGGGCGACCAGGTTGGCGAAGCGGTTCCAGCGTCCGGCCAGGCGATGTTGCGGCAAGCCCGACAGCGGCGCCATGCCGAGGCAGAAGCGCTCGAAGCCTTGTTCCCGGCCCCACAGCATCAGTTCGGCGAACAGGAAATCCATGCAGCCCTTGGGCGCGTCGGCGGCGTGGCGCATCAGGTCCACCGACAGCTCGCGGCCGTTGGTCGCGGTCCACAGATTGGCGAAGGCCACCGCGCGGCCTTCGCATTCCACCACCGCCAACGGCAGCCGGCGCAGATAGGCCGGGTCGAAATGGCCGAGCGAGAAGCCTTTCTCTTCGCCGGCCTTGTGCTCCAGCCAGTCGTCGGAGATGCGTTGCAAGACCGGCAGCCACGGCTCGACCTGCTCGGCGGGGACGATGCGCAGCGACAGCCCGGCGCGCTTGCCGCGGTTCCAGGCCTGGCGCAGTTCGGCGCGCTGCGCGCCCTGCAGGCCGAAGTCGCGCAGCGGCACCAGCGCCTCTTCGCCGAGCTTGACCAGGCTCAGGCCGAGGTCGAGATAGGTCTGCCAGTGCTGTTCGCCGACCTGATAGAACACCGGCCGCACGCCGAGCCGGTCGGCTTCTTCGCGAAAACGCCAGATCAGCGCGCGTGCGACGTCGGGCGGACCGACCGGGTCGCCCATCGCCACCAGCGAACCGCCGTAGCGCTGCATCATGGCGAAGCCGCGTTGCGCTTCGTCGAGCAGCAAGGCCTTGTCGCCGAGCAGGGCCAGATGCGCCTGACTGTCGTCGGCCCCGGCGAGGATCGGCCGGATCGCCGCCAGCTGCGCTTCGTCGGCCGCCGGCAGCGGCGCGCGGGTCGCGTGCAGCAGGCGCGCCAGGCCGAACGCGATCACCGCCACGCTGACCAGCAGCATCGCCCGCAACGCGCGCGGGGCATTGCCGGAGATCAGGAACTCCCACCACAGCTCGTTGCGGTACTCGACGTGGCTGTAGGCGAAGAACAGCAGCCAGAACGCGGCGACCAGGACCAGGCCGAGATTGCGCAACCACGGCCACGACCAGGCCTCGTCGAGCAGCGCGCCCTCGCGGTAGAACTCGCGCCGCGCCGCCCACAGCGCCAGCGCGACCAGCGGCGGCGCCAGCGCCAGCGCCAGGTGGCCGCCGCGCAGCCACGACGGCAGCGGCATCAGCACGCAGACCGCCAGGGCCAGCGCCCAGGCGGCATGGCTGCGTCGCTGCAGGCCTTGGCCGATCAACAGCAAACCCACACCGCCGAGGCTGGCGAGCAGCTGCGAGGTTTCCACCAGCGGCAGTGGCGCGCCGCTGAGGCGATGGCGCGGCTTGGGCAGGGTGCCGTCGAGGATCAGCGCGGCGCCGAGCACGAACGCGGCCAGCGCGATCAGATGCGGCAGCCAGGGCCGGATCGCCAGCCACAGGCTGCGCGCCGCGCCGGCGCGGCGCGCGACCGGTCCGCGCAAGGCGCCGACCGCGCCGAGCAGGGTCGCCAGCGCCAGCGGCAGGGCGTAGTAAGTGATGCGGTAGACCAGCGCCGCGGCGAGCAGACTGGCCGGGGCGACGCCGGGCAGCAACTTGAGCAGGCTCCATTCGAATACGCCGATCCCGGCCGGCACGCTCGACACCAGGCCGGCGACCACCGCGACCAGATACAGGCCGACGAAGCCGAGGAAGCCGAACCAACCGCCCCCGGCCTGCGGCAGCGCCGGCGCCAGCAACACGTACAGGGCGCCTCCGGCGAGCATCAGTTCGACCACGCTCAGCGCCGACACCCGCAGCACGGTATTGCGATCGGGCAGCCACAGCGCATGGCCGCGCAGGCTCAGCTTGCGGCCGTGGCGCCCAGCCAGCGCCAGCAAGGCGAGAAAGCCCAGCGCCAGCGCCGCGCCGAGCGCGCGGATCGCCGCTTCGCTCAGCGGCAGCAACGCGGCGGCCGGCGCCGGCTCGAGCGACAGCGCGCCGGCCAGCAACAGCCAGGCGCCGAACACGAAACCCAGGGTGCTCATCAACACCACCTGGCCGATGTCGGCCAGCGACAAGCCGGCCGCACCGTAGCCGCGCAGGCGCACGGCGCCGCCGGTCAGCGCGGCGAAGCCCAGGGTGTGGCCGACCGCGTTGGCGAGAAACGCGGTGACCACCAGGCGCAACGGTTTGACCCGGCCGGCGCTGCGGCGCAGGCCGATCGCGTCGAAGCCGACCAGGCAGGCGTAACTGGCCAGGCCCAGCAGCAGCGCGGCGGCCACGCGCGCGTCGTCGATCCGGGCCACGGCGTGGCGGATCGCACGATAGCCCTGGGCACTGAACTCGCCGGCCAGGGCATGCAGGGCCAGGGCCAGGATCGCCAGGCTCGCCAGCATCGACAGGGCGCGGCGCCAGGCGGGCGCGGGCGGAGCGGCGGCGGATTCGTCGGAAACGGGCATCGTGGACGCAGCGAAGGAGGGATGAGCTGGGTCGCCAGCTTTGGCCCGCCGGCGCGAAAAGCGCATGAGGGCCGGGCCGCCGGCGCGGTGGCGGGACGGCGCTTGGAGCGTTGCCGCGCGCGCTTGGTTCCGCGCCGCGCGCCGCCGCTCAGCGGTCGCCGGCGATGACCCGGTCCCAGCGCGCCGGCTGGCCGATGGTCTGTTCGACGAAATCGATGAAGGCCTCGACCTTGCGCGGCCGGTATTCGCGGCTCGGGTACACCGCGTAGATGCCGATCGGCCGCAGGCTCCAGTCCGGCAGCACCTCGACCAGGCGGCCGTCGGCGAGTTCGTCGGCCACCGCGAAAGTCGCGGTCTGCAGGATGCCTTCGCCGCGCAGCGCGGCCTCGACCAGGGGCACGCCGTAGTTGGCCTTGAGCCGGCCGCGCACCGGCACCCGCAGCGGCTCGCCCGCGCGCTGGAACTCCCAGGCCGGCGTATCGCGGAACAGGGTGTAGTGCAGGCAGTCGTGCTCGATCAGCGCGCCCGGCGCGGCCGGCGCGCCGCGCCGCTGCAGGTAGGACGGGGCGGCCACCAGGATGCGCCGGGTCTGGGCGATGCGCCGCGCGACCAGGCGCGAATCGTCGAGCGCGCCGATCCGGATCGCGGCGTCGAAGCCTTCGCCGATCAGATCGACGAAGCGGTCGTCGAACTGCAGGTCGAGTTCGATCTGCGGCCAGCGGCGCAGGAACTCGCCGACGTGCGGGGTCACGTACAGGCGGCCGAAGTTCATCGGCAACGACACCCGCAATTGGCCGCGCGCCTGCGCCGACAGGTCGTGCACGCGCTCGCCGGCGGCGAGGATCTGCGCCAGCGCCGGCGCGACCTGCGCGTAGTAGTGGCGGCCCGACTCGGTCAGGCTCAGCCGGCGGGTCGAACGATTGAGCAGCTTGACCCCGAGCCGGGCTTCGAGCGCGGCCAGGCGCCGGGTCACGGCGCCCGGCGTCAGCTGCAACTGGCGCGCCGCGGCGGAGAAGCTGCCATGGCGGAGGATGGCCTCGAAGGCCTCGAGTTCGGAATACAGGCCGCCGACCATTGTTGAGCAGTTCTCAAAGATGAGTTGTCGCGACGATCCTATATCGGCGCATGCCGCAACAATAGCCTGTCCATCCCCGGCGCCGCCGCGCCGCCCCCCCCTGGAGGACCCGATGGACGCTTTCCAACTGCAAGGCCACGATCTCGCCAGCCTGCGCCGGGTCGCGCTGCCCGAGCCCCGGCCCGGCCCCGGCGAGGTGCGCATCCGCGTCGCCGCGGCCTCGGTCAACTACCGCGACTACGCCCTGGCCAGCGGCCGCTACCAGCCGGAGTTGCCGCGTCCGTTCGTGCCGCTGTCCGACGGCGTCGGCCGGATCGACGCCGTCGGCGCCGGCGTGCGCGACTTCGCCGTGGGCGAGCGCGTGCTCGGCCACTACACCACGCGCTGGATCGAGGGGCCGTTCAAATCGGAAAACCATCTCAGCAAGCTCGGCGGCCCGCTCGACGGCTGGTTGGCGCAGTGGGTCGTGTTGCCGGCCGCGGCGGTGGTGCGCGCGCCGGATTTCCTCGACGATGCGGCGGCCTCGACCCTGCCGGTGTCGGGACTGACCGCGTGGAGCGCCTTGCGCAAGCTCGAACTCGCACCCGGCGCCAGCGTGCTGGTGCAGGGCAGCGGCAGCGTGTCGCTGATGGCCTTGCAGTTGGCCGCGGCGCGCGGCCTGGACGTGATCGCCACCACCGGCGACGCGGCCAAGGCCGAGCGCCTGCGCGCGCTCGGCGCGCGCGAGGTGATCGATTACCGCACTCGCCCCGACCTGGCTGCGGCGGTGCGCGAGGCCACCGCCGGCCGCGGCGTCGACGGCATCGTCGACGTGGTCGGCGGCGCTTCGTTCGCCGGCCTGCTGCACGCCGCCGCCGACAACGCCCGCATCGCGGTGATCGGTTTCCTGCAGGGCACGCGCGTGGACGGCGAGCTGATCGGCCCGATCATGGCGCGCCAGCTCAACATCCACGGCGTCAGCGTCGGCAGCCGGCGCGACTTCGAAGCCTTCCTGGCCGAAGTCGAACGCGCGCGCATCCAGCCGGTGGTCGGCGAGCGCTACGGCTTCGAACGCGGCGCCGAAGCGATCGCGGCGATGGCCGGCGCGCGCGGCTTCGGCAAGCCGGTGGTGCTGTTCGACGCCGCCGCCTGAGCCGCGCTCAGGCCGTGGCCGGTTCCTTGGCGGCGTCGGTCACGCCCTTGATCGCCTTGACCACGGCCTTGGCCTCGCCGGCCTGCAGCGCGATCGCCAGCGTCACCACGGCCGCGGCGATGCGCAGCCCGCGCTTGATCTGGGCGATGTCGTCCAGCGCGTCGCGCGCCGAATCGACCGCCTCGGTCAGCTCGGCCTTGGCCTGTGCGGCGCCCTTGCCGAGCAACTGGATGCCGTGGTTCCGGAACAGCACCACGAACGCGTCCAGGTAGTCCTCGGAGCGTTCCAGGGCGCGCGCCTGCTCTGGTTCGAGATCGCGGGTGACGCGCAGTTCGAGAATGCGCGCCGACACCTGGGCGAAGGAGTCGGCGATCGCGTAGGCCTCCTGGGCCTGGATGTTCGCGCTTTCGGTGGGCATGGCGGTCTCCGGGTCGCTCAGAACGCGTCGCGCAGCTGCTTGCGCAGCGCGGCGACTTCCTTGGCGTAATCGTTGAGTTGCTTGGCCAGTTCGGCGTCGTCGAGTTTGTCCAGCTTGCGCCGCAGTTCGGCATGGCTGGTCTTGAGCCGGTCGGCGGCCTTGAGGAACTGGTCGATCGAGGCCTGGCGCGCCTCGACCTGACGGGTTTCGGTCAGCAGCGCGGCCTTGGCCGCGTTGGCCGCCAGCGGTTCGGTCTTGGCCGCGCGTTCGATCGATAGCCGCAACGGGCCCATGCTGCGCAGTTCGTCGCGCAGGTAGCCGCGGTAGTTGAGGTCGGCATAGGCCTTGAGCGTATCGACCACCACGAACACCGCGTCCTGATGGTCGAGCAACTCGCGGATGTGCTTGCGCTGCTGGCGCTGGGTGGCGACCCGGGCCAGGAAATCGCCGAGCGCGATCACCGAATCGAGCTGGGCCTTTTCCAGCATCGGCGTGCTGCCGTCGTCGCGGGTCAACTTGGCCAGGCTGCCCTTGAGCGAGCCGAAGTCCTCGCTGTAGGACGGCAGCTTCTTGTCGCTGAGCGCGGCCAGGGTATCGGCGTACTGGCTCAACAAATCGTTGAGCGCGGCGATGGTGCCGTTGGCCTCGGCGATGCTGGCGCAGCGCTCCTTGGCCTGGACTTCGACCTGCGCCGGATCGAAGCTGGGCGAGGCGATCAGTTTCTTGCGGGTGTAGTTGTCGACGCAGCTCTGCACCGAGCCGGCCATCATCGGCGCGAACGCGGCCGCGAGCTTCTTGGTCTGGTCGGAGTACTTCCCCACCGCGGAGAAGTTGGCGCAAGCGGCTGCGGCCAGGCACAGCGCGAGCACGGCCGGCAGGCGCAGCCGCGCGATCGAGGTCCTTCTCATGCTTCCCCCTGTTCTCGGCGCCGGTTGCGGCCGGGCGGCGCAACGGCCGGCGCCGATTGCCTGGAACAACGCGATGGCACGATGAAACAGGACAACGGACCGATGCGAAAAAACGGACGCCCGCAGCGAGCGGGCGTCCGTGGCGTGCCTTGCTGTGGTGCTTGCTTCGGCCGCTTCGACCCGATTACGGAATCAGTTGGCAGCTCGCCGGCTTGGTCGAGGTGAACAACGACGCCGTCGCCCACTCCGGATGGTCGATGAAGGGGTTACGGTTGCCCTGGAAGCTGTAGATCACTTCGTTGCGCGCCTTCTCGGCCGCGGTCGGCGGGTCGGCCTGGTGCCACTGCAGCAGGGTAGTCAGCAGGCCCATGTAGGCCGGCGAGGACGAGGTGATGACGATCTTGCTGCGGTCGTCGGTCAGCTCCAGGTCCGGCTCGGCCTGACCGCTGTTCGGATCGGTGCCGCCTTCGTAGCGGATCGCCATGTACAGGATCGCGCGCGCCATGTCGCCCTTGCGCTGGCCCCAGACTTCGAACGAGCCGGCGTTGCCGTCCGGGGTCTTGAACCAGTTCGAGTTGCCCGGGTACACGCCGCTGCCGCCGCCGCTGCCGTTGTTGGCCTCGGTGACGCGCTCGCCGCAGCCGCTGGACAGCGAGCAGTTGGCATAGGGCTTGTTGCCGCGGTCGGCGTTATAGGCCGAATCGGTCAGGTACAGCATATGGGTGTCGGTGTACGGCGCGTTCGGCAGGCCGAGATTGCCGGTGGTCGAGCCGAAGCCCAGCGAGTTCGGCCAGGTGTGTTCGCGGTTGTACTTCAGGCCGCTGCCGCTGCCGGCGCGATCGGTGACCTTGACGAAGCTGCGGTTGCGGTAGGCGTCGAGGATGCGGCCGGCGTTGTTCGGATCTTCGTCGGCGATCTCGAGGATGCTCCAGGTGTTGGTGGTGCCGCCGCTGTACGGGTAGACGGTATGGCCCTTGATGGTCTCGTGCAGCGAGCAGCGCAGCTGGCTGGGGCTGCTGGTGTTGACGTGGGCGTAGTAGCCGCCGGTGCCGCCGCCGCTGGCGACGTTGAAGTTGACCACGGTATTGGCGGCCGGACTGGCGCCGCCGGCGTCGGTCACCTTGCTGGCCACCACGGTGAAGGTGCAGGCCTCGCCGGCGTACAGGGCGGTGCCGGTCGAGGCGGCGATCGCGGTGCCGCTGGACGGATAGGTCAGCGCGACCGGGCCCGAGCTGGCGCACTGCAGGGTCAGCGCGCCCGCAGCCAGGCTGACCGCTTCGCTGAACTGGGCGACCAAGTCGCCGGCGGCGGGGAAGTTGCTGGCGCCGTTGGCGGGCGTGGTCGAGGTCACGCTCGGCGGCGTGTTCGGGTTCGAGCCGGTGAAGCTCTGGCCGTTGTTGCAGGCGCCGAAGGTCTGGGTGGCCGAGTTCTGCCAGGCGAACTGCGAATACGCGCTGCCGCTGCCGGACAGTTGCAGCGAAGTGCCGGCCGCGGTCGAGCCCGATTCGGACACCGGCAGGTTGCTGCTGGTCTTGCCGGCGGCCGGGCCGTTGCTGGCGGTGATCGAGCCCTCGTAGCTGAGGAACTGGACCACGTTGCCGCTGCCGTCGACCAGGGCGAAGCCGTCGTTGGGGCCGTTCTGGATGCCGTTGGTGGGGTAGCTGAGGGTGGCGATGCGCACGCTGCCGCCGCAGCTGACCACGCTGCCGGCCGGCACCAGGTCGTTGTCGTAGGTGGTCGCCGCCGACGGCGAGCTGCCGTTGTACAGGTAGATGCGGTAGTTGCTGAGCGTCTCGCCGGCCGTGGCCACGACCTCGATGCGCTCGCCGACGTCGCCGGACGAAGTGGCGTCGTCGTAATGGAATTCGTTGATGAACACCGCGGCCGGGGCCACGGACGGGATCAGCGCGGCGAGCGCCAGCGCCAGCGGCGCGCGGCGGCGCCAGGACGAAACAACGGAACGGCCACGAACGGACTTCGACATCGAACGGCTCCTTGTGATGGCGACGCGCACGCATGACGGTGGGCGCAGTCGGAAAGCGCCTCCCCCAGGCGCATCCGGTCGAGTCTAGTCGGGGTTTGTGACAGCGCCTGCTGCGCTGCGTCACGCTTTGCGGGCGCGGAGGCGGTCACGTTTCGCGCGCGCCTGCGCCGGCTCATCCGGTTGCGCGCTTGGACACCGCCGAGCGCGCGCGGCCGGTGCGCAATTCGGCCAACTGCTCGGCGACTTCGACCAGCGGCGCCCGGCTGCGGGTGGGCGCTTCGCGGAAGGCCAGGATCAGGCGCAGCTCCAGCGGGTCGTCGATCAGCAGGGCCTCGGCGGCGGCGACCGAGTCCATCGCGGTGTCGGCGGACAGATTCATCTTGCCGCGGCCGGTGGCCAGCCACTCGAACTGCACCCCGGTCACCAGCGCCAGCTCGCGCAGGTGGGCCATGCTCGGAAACTTGCCCTGGGCCGATTCCCAATGACCGACCGCGCTGCGCTGCACGCCGACGGCGGCGGCGAGCGCGGCCTGCGACAGGCCGGCGTGGCGGCGGGCGAGACGGATGCGCTGCTGCGGGGTCATCGGCTCATCTCCGGTATCGGGTGGTCGCTGAGTGCATTGTGCTACCGATCTTCACCTGGTGACCGATAGACGCCATAGCTGGTGCACTAGCGGTCTCTGGCTTGCCACGTCTTTCATGGAAAAACAATGGCTTATGGCGCTTGTTGCCCGTTGGTGCTACCGATAGTAGCGGCATTCGCGACCTCGCCGGCTGGCAACCGTTACACGGACTTCGCAAGATCGGCACTACGCCGATAGGGACTTCGGCAAGACACGAGGTCGGTTCGGGGGAAGGGCGCCGGATAGCGCCATGCAGAGGACAGGCCGTCTCCGTACCAAAGAGCGCGTTCCACGGGACGCGCTCTTTTCTTTTGCGCGCGGCGCCGGCCCGCCGATGCGGGTCGCTCAATCGAGCGGGCGCAGTTGCTCGGACAGCGAGCGGGTCTTGTCGGTGACCACGTCGCCGGTGTGCAGGGTGGTCTTGCGCTCGATCAGCAGCAGGTGGCATTCCTCCTCGGCGATCGGGTTGTGGCGCACGCCCTTGGGCACGACGAACATCTCGCCCTCGCCGAGTTCGACCCGGCGGTCCTCCAGTTCGATCACCAAGCGGCCCTTGAGCACGAAGAACAGCTCGTCTTCATGCTCGTGGCTGTGCCAGGCCAGGGTGCCGTGCACGCGCGCGACCTTGACGTAAGCGTCGTCGACTTCGGCGACGACGCGCGGCGACCACAGTTCGGCCAGCGAGGCGGCGATGCGGGCGGGGGAGGTGGCGGTCATGAGGGGTCCTGGCGATGGGCTGGGCGCGCGACGGCGGTATCCGCACTACGTTAGCGCGAGCCGGCGCCGGCCGCGCTCATGCCTGCGCCTCGACCCAGGCGCGCAGGCGCGGGTCGCGGATCTGCATCGTCTCGAACAAGCCGATCGCACGCAGCGCCGGCAATACCTCGCGGATGTGCCGTTGGGCCTGCGCGCGCGCCGCCGCGTCGGCCTGCGGGTCGGCGAGGGTGCGGGCATTGGCCAGGAACGCCGCGACCGAGCCTTTGCGCACGGTGGCGCCGCCGAGCACGGTGGTGTCGGCGCCGTCGGGAAGAATGTCGTGGGGACGCATGGCGGGGCTCCTCGGTTTTGGGGGCGGGAGCGCCAGCTTGGGCGCCGCGCTCCGGCTCTGCTACGTTGCCGCGGCCGATCTCCATCGCGTTGCGGCCAAACCGGAGGCCGACCTTGCCCGATCCTCATTCGCGCGGCCTCGCCGGACGCGATTCTTCCGCGTCCGCCGACGCCTGGCTGAGCGCCGCGCAGGCCGACGCCGGCGACGGCCCGGCGGTGATCGCCGTGGTCCGCGACACGCCCGGCCCGCGCGCGACCGCACCGCACCGCCACGCCCGCGGCCAGTTGCTCGGCGCGCGGCGCGGTTTGCTGACCGTCGGCAGCGAGCGCGGCCGCTGGCTGGTGCCGCCGTCGGATGCGGTGTGGATTCCGCCGCAGGCCGAGCATTCGCTGCGCTCTCACGGTCCGCGCTTCGCCGGCTGGAGCCTGTATGTGGCCGCCGACGCCTGTGCGGCCCTGCCCACGCAGCCTTGCGGCCTGCGCGTGCCCGCGCTGCTGCGCGAGATCGTCGCCCGGCTCGGCGACGGCGCGGCCCCGTCGCCGGCGCGGACCCGCCTGATCGCGGTGGCGCTGGACGAAATCGCCGCCGCGGCCGCGGGCGCCGGCCGCCCCGGACTGCCGATGCCGACGGACCCGCGCCTGCTCAAGATCGCCCAGGCCCTGATCGAGAACCCGGCCGACCCGCGCGGCGCGGCCGACTGGGCGGCCTGGGCGCATCTGTCCGAGCGCAGCCTGCGCCGCCATTTCGCCCTCGAAACCGGCTACGGCCTGCGCCAATGGCGCCAGCGCGCCGGGCTGCTGAGCGCGGTCGAGCGGCTGGCGGCCGGCGCCGCGGTCACTGCGGTGGCCCTGGATTCGGGCTACGCCAGCGTCAGCGCCTTCGGCGCCATGTTCCGGCGCCACTTCGGGGTCAGTCCGACGGCCTATCTGGAGGCGATGGCGTCCGACGGCGTGGGCTGAGCCGTGCGGCGAGGCCGGCCGGTCCGTCCTCCCCCGCACCGAGACGGCGCGGCGCGGCCGGGAGGCGCCTCGTGGCCGCGGGCCGGGCCAGCCGACCGCGACGGCGTTGCGACTTTTTTCGTCCGGCCCCTTGAAACCCGTCCGTCGCACCTCATCTAGCGACCAGTCCCGGCGCGTCCGGGCGCTTTCGTCCCCGGCGTTGGCACTCTCCGGTGGCGACTGCTAAAATTCCGGTTCTTTTCCCACCCATTCAAGCACTTACAGAGGGTTGCCATGAATCTCAAGCCGCTTTACGACCGCGTTGTGGTCAAGCCGATCGAAGCCGACGAAATCTCGGCCGGCGGCATCATCATCCCCGACGCCGCCAAGGAAAAGTCGACCAAGGGTGAAGTCGTCGCGATCGGCGAAGGCAAGGCCCTGGACAACGGCAGCCTGCGCGCGCCGAAGCTCAAGGTCGGCGACAAGGTCATCTACGGCCAGTACGCCGGCAGCACCTATAAGCAGGACGGCGTCGAATACAAGATCCTCAAGGAAGACGACGTTCTCGCGATCGTCGGCTGAGCGAGCGGGGATTCGGGATTGGAGATTCGGGATTCGCAAAGCGCGTGCGCTGCGTTCCCCTCCGTTCCCGTGTCCCGCCACTGATCCGCTCTTAGCCAATCCCGAATCCCCAATCTCAAATCCCGGAGTCAGCAACAATGGCTGCTAAAGAAATCCGTTTCGGTGAAGACGCCCGCGCCAAGATGGTGCGCGGCGTCAACGTGCTCGCCAACGCCGTCAAGGCCACCCTCGGTCCGAAGGGCCGCAACGTCGTGCTCGAGAAGAGCTTCGGCGCGCCGACGATCACCAAGGACGGCGTGTCCGTCGCCAAGGAGATCGAACTGGCCGACAAGTTCGAGAACATGGGCGCGCAGATGGTCAAGGAAGTCGCTTCCAAGACCTCCGACAACGCCGGCGACGGCACCACCACCGCGACCGTGCTGGCCCAGGCGCTGATCCGCGAAGGCATGAAGGCGGTCGCTGCCGGCATGAACCCGATGGACCTCAAGCGCGGCATCGACAAGGCCGTGACCGAAGCCGTCGGCGAGCTGAAGAAGCTGTCCAAGCCGTCCTCGACCTCGAAGGAAATCGCCCAGGTCGGCACCATCTCGGCCAACTCCGACGCCAACATCGGCGACCTGATCGCCCAGGCGATGGACAAGGTCGGCAAGGAAGGCGTGATCACCGTCGAAGACGGTTCGGGCCTGGAGAACGAGCTCGACGTCGTCGAGGGCATGCAGTTCGACCGCGGCTACCTGTCGCCGTACTTCATCAACAACCAGCAGTCGATGTCGGCCGAGCTGGACGACCCGTTCATCCTGCTGCACGACAAGAAGATCTCCAACGTCCGCGACCTGCTGCCGGTACTGGAAGGCGTGGCCAAGGCCGGTAAGCCGCTGCTGATCGTCGCCGAGGAAGTCGAAGGCGAAGCGCTGGCGACCCTGGTGGTCAACACCATCCGCGGCATCGTCAAGGTCTGCGCGGTCAAGGCCCCGGGCTTCGGCGACCGCCGCAAGGCGATGCTGGAAGACATGGCCGTCCTCACCGGCGGCACCGTGATCTCCGAAGAAGTCGGCCTGCAGCTCGAGAAGGCCACCATCAAGGACCTCGGCCGCGCCAAGAAGGTGCAGGTCTCCAAGGAGAACACCACCATCATCGATGGCGCGGGCGAAAGCTCGGGCATCGAAGCGCGCATCAAGCAGATCAAGGCGCAGATCGAAGAGACCTCTTCGGACTACGACCGCGAGAAGCTGCAGGAGCGCGTGGCCAAGCTGGCCGGCGGCGTTGCGGTCATCAAGGTCGGCGCCGCGACCGAAGTCGAAATGAAGGAAAAGAAGGCCCGCGTCGAAGACGCGCTGCACGCCACCCGCGCTGCCGTGGAAGAAGGCATCGTCCCGGGCGGCGGCGTCGCGCTGCTGCGCGCCAAGGCCGCGATCGCCGGCCTGAAGGGCGCCAACGAAGACCAGAACCACGGCATCGCCATCGCCCTGCGCGCGATGGAAGCGCCGCTGCGCGAGATCGTGACCAACGCCGGCGAAGAGCCGTCGGTCATCCTCAACAAGGTCATCGAAGGCAAGGGCGCGTTCGGCTACAACGCCGCCACCGGCGAGTACGTCGACATGCTCGAGGCCGGCATCCTGGACCCGACCAAGGTCACCCGCACCGCGCTGCAGAACGCCGCGTCGATCGCCGGTCTGATGATCACCACCGAAGCGATGGTCGCCGAACTGCCGAAGAAGGACGAGCCGGCGATGCCGGGCGCCGGCGGCATGGGCGGCATGGGCGGCATGGACTTCTGATCCACGCCCCACGTGCAGCGACACCGGG
Organism: Lysobacter antibioticus HS124; assembly: GCF_000336385.2. GTDB lineage: Bacteria > Pseudomonadota > Gammaproteobacteria > Xanthomonadales > Xanthomonadaceae > Lysobacter > Lysobacter firmicutimachus. The sequence continues at coordinate 15,948 of NZ_HG424470.1, forward strand.
AACCCCGCCGCGAGGCGGGGTTCTTTTTTTTGCGGCGCCGTCGGGCGCGGCCCGCCCCGACGCGTTGCGGCGGCTACATCAGCTCGTCGAGCAGCGCGCGGTTGAACGGCGCCACGTAGGCGGCCATGTCCAGCACGGTGAAGCGCGCGGTGAGGTCGGAACGGGCGAACGGCTCGATCACGCCGACGCACCGGTCGCGCTGCCGGCGCGGCAGGAAGCGCAGGATCGGCACCAGGCGGCGATGGCCGATGGCCGCCCACAGTTCCACCGCATCCAGGCCGGCCATCCACTGCAGGAGCAGATCGTCGGCCAGGCCCAGCGCCGGATGGCCGCCGACCGTGCGCACGTCCTGTTGGCGAAGCTGGCGGATATGCCGGTGCCTGGACAGGCGGCTTTCGGACCGCGCGTAGCCGATGTCGCCGCTGGCCGGACCGTGGCTGGTCGGCACGTCCTTGGCGGCGGCGCCGAAGCCGAAGCCCGCCAGAAACTGCTGCTGCTCGCGCAGATCCTCGCTGGTCGTGCTGAGCGTGCGCATGCGCACCCCGCCGAGCAGGGTCTCGCAGGGGAAGAAATAGCCGAACCCGGCGAACACGCGCTCGTGCAGCGCCTGGTACTGGCTGCGCCGGCCGCCGCGCACCGCCAGCGCGGCGTCCACCGCTTCGACCAGTTCGGGCGCGACGTCCAGATCCTGGTCCGGGTCCAGCGTCACCGCCACCTTGGGGACGATCGTCTCCTCGACCAGATGGATCGCGGTGACTTCGCTGCGCTGCAGGCGCTCGAGGTCGCGGCGGAAATCCGCGCCCAGGCCGAAGCCGTTGACGCCGCCGCCGGCGTTGGCGTTGTGGATGCTGCGGGTATGCAACTCGTGCAGCACCCGGCTGGCGGTGGCGCTGAGGCGCCCGCGCGACGTGAACGAGACGCCGCCCGAATGCGGCGGCCGCTGCGGGTGCCGATAGACCGCCGGCGAGCGCGGCGAACGCGCGCCGAACACGCTGTCGCCCAGGTCGGCGCTGAAGCGCAGGCCGCGGTCGAGCCGGCGCGTGGCGAGCAGCGCCTGCACCGTCTCCAGCGGCAACGCGGCGAACTCGTCCGGAGTGCGCGCGTTGACCCCGGCCAGCCGGCCCTGCAACTGCGGCAGCAGATCCGGTGCGTCGGTCTCGTTCCTCAGCCCCCAACGCGCCTCGGCCGGGCGTGCCTCCGGTGCGGTCGGGCGCAAGGCGGGACGCGCTTGCGCCTGCGTCTTGGCCGCGGATTCCGCGCGTTTGGTCTGCGCCGGCCGGACCGTGAGTGTCTGGTCCTTGTCGATCGCTTGCGCGACCGTGGTCTCGGCCTCGAGCGTTGGATGCAGGCCGGCCCTGCCGAGGCGGAAGCGCTCGCCCGGCTGCATCCCGGCCTTGGCCGCGAGTTGCTCGCGGACCCGCAGCAGGCTGGTCTCCGGCGCCAGACGCAGGACGATGTCGCGGTCGGGTTCGCCGGCGAATGCGATGGTGACGAGCATGCGGACCTCTCGGGTGCGCGATGTGCGAAGCGCGGCGGCGCGCGGGACGAACGACGGTCAGTCGAGGCCGAGGACGAAGAAATGCACGTGCAGCGAGCCGATGCGCTGGCGCTCGGGATCGTCTTCGGCCTGCACCTGGATGCGTCCGAAGCGCTGCCCGGCTTCGCCCTCGCCGCGCACCACGCCGGGGTTGACCCGGACCCGCGCGCCGTCCGCCGCGTCCAGCGCTTGGCCGCCGCGGGTCTCGAACGGCCCGGCCTCCGCCGTCGCCGCGAAGCGTGGACGGTTGGCGGTGTAGACCCGCCCGCTGATCGGGTCGAGAAACTGGCGCACCGCCCAGGTCGAGATTTCGCAGCGCCACAGTTGCTGTAGCGCATCGCGATCGCGCGAATCGCTCAGCCATGCGCTCATCGGATCGACGACGATCAGGCGTTGGTCGCGTTGGAACCGGCTGACGGTGACGCTGCGCAAGCCCTGCGCGTCGGGCCGGTCGACCGCGTACAACCGGTCCACCACCGGTCCGGCGTCGGTGGCGACGCGGAAGCCGAAGCCGAGCGGCGAACGCGAACGGATCCGGATCGACAGCGCCGCGCCGCGGGTGACCGCGACCACGTTCGGAAACACACGGTCCGGCGCGATCTGCGGCAAGCGCGCGTCGGCGAGCATATGGACCTGCGCGCCGCGATTGCGGCGGCGGGCGTCGGCGTCCTCGGTGTTGAGGCCGAAGCGGACGAACAGTTGCTCGTGATCGCGCAGCCAATCGGCGGATCGGCCGTCGAGAGCGTGGGACGCGGCCATGGCCGGGCGCCTCAGAGGCGGTTGATCGAGAAGCGCTGGGTGGTGCCGCGCACACTGAATGCGGCGGTGTGGCCGTTGGGCGCGTAAGCCACCGAAGGGCCGTCGCGCCGGCCGCCGCCGATCGCGCCGACGCGCAGGCGCACGCGGTCGCCTATGTCCAGCGCTTTTCCGTGGAAACGCAGGGTGGCCAGATCCACGTTGCGGGTCTGGCCGGCCGGAAATGCGCTGGTCCTGTGCGCCTGACCGATCACCCGATCGCCTTCCACGCGCTGGACGACGAAACGCAGGGAGAACCACGCGTTGTTGGTGCAGGCGATGTGTTGGACGTGCAGCTCGGGCTGGCCGGACTCTGCGGGATTTCCGGACGGATGCATGAGGAGCGCCTCGGGTGCGGAGAAAGGATGGCCGGCTCGATACGGTTGAACGCCGCTGCGCGCCGGCTGTGAAGACGCCCGCCGTTCGCTCCCAGCGCGGCGGGCCTGCGCGCGTGCGCGCACGGAACGAAGCTCGCGCTAGGCCTCGGCGTGGCTGCCCCACGGACCTGGGCGGTCTCGTTCCGTGCCCGACGCCGACCGGTGGCGCGGACCGGACTGTGCGCCGGAGGGGCGGCGGTGGGCGTCGCCGGAGCGCAGCCGCGGCGATGGATGCCCGGGCCGTTCGCGATCGGGAGATTTACTCGCGCCCCGCGGGCCCCGGACAATGGCCTTCGCCCCCGTCCGGAATCCGCCATGTCCCGATCCCCCGCCGCCTGGCTCGCGCTCGGCCTCGCCGTCCTGCTCGGCAGCGGTTGCGCCGTGGTCAAGGTCAAGGAGCGCGCCTTCGGCGACGTCGCGGTGGAGCGCAATATCGATGCGCTCAGCGGCGGCCGCCTGAGCGCATCGGCGGCGAGCGTGCTGGGATCGGCCGGGCTGGACGCGGAGACCTGCGCGCGCGAGCCGGAGCCGTGCATCGGCCAACTGCGCACGCTGGCTGCGGTCGAGGATTGGCTGGCGGCCTCGGCGGAATTGCAGTTGTTGCGCATGAACGCCCTGCCGGCGTCGGTGACGCAGGCGGCGGAGAGCGCCGGGCTGGCGCGCAAGCCGGCCGCGCCGACGGCGGCCGCGGTGCCCGACGTGGCCGCCGATCCGCGCACCCGCGCCGCGATCGAGGCGGCGCGCTACGCCTACGCCTATCTGTTCCTGACCCCGCGCACGCCGGAGCAGCGCGTGTTCGAGGCGCGCCAGGAGCGGGTGCTGCGTTTCTACAACCGCGCCGTCGACGTGGTCGCCCAGGCCGCGTTCGAAGCCAGCCGCGGCCGGGTCGGCGCCAGCCCGGTACAGGTCGGCGGGTTGGAGCTGAGCGTCGCCCTGCACGGTTACGAATCCTCCGAGATCGAGCAGCAACCGGAGGCGTTGCTGGCTTCTGATACGCTGGGCTTCGACAACCTGCGTGCGGTCTATCGCCGCGACGGCTTCGGCACTTCGCTGGTCGCGGTGTTCCCGCGCCGCTCGGCGGCTGCGGGGCAGGGGCCTGCGGCCGCGAGCCTGCCTTATCGGGATACGCGCTACCTGCCGGTCACCGCGACCTTGCGTTTCGACGGCGACTCGCTCGATGCGGTGCTCGCCGACCGCAGCGCGCGCATGGACGTGTACAACCCGTTCCGGATCGAGAGCGAGACCATAGCCGGGCGCAGCGTGCCGCTGGCGGCCAACTACTCGGCCGCCTACGGCATCTGGCTGGCGCGTTCGGAACTGGCGCGGTTGAGCCTGTCCAGCCTGCTGCGGCCGAAGCAGGCGCGCGCGTTCTCGCCGCGGGTCTATCTCAACCAGCCCTACGATCCGGACAAGCGCGTGATCGTGCTGGTGCACGGACTGGCCAGCAGCCCGGAGGCCTGGGTCAACCTGGCCAACGAAGTGCTGGGCGACGAAACCCTGCGCCGCCACTACCAGTTGTGGCAGGGGTTCTATCCGACCAATCTGAGCATCCTCGGCAACCGCGCGGCGATCGAGTCGGCCTTGCAGCGCACCTTCGCCCACTACGATCCGCAGGGCGACGACGTCGCCAGCCGCGATGCGGTGCTGGTCGGGCACAGCATGGGCGGGGTCATCTCGCGCCTGCTGCTCAGCGACAGCGGCGACCAGGTGCGCGAAGCCAGCCTGAGCAACTTCGACGCCGCCACCGCGCAGCGCCTGCGCGAGGACCCGCTGGTGCGTGAGTTGACCGTGTTCCGGCCGATGCCGCAGTTCGGCCGCGCCGTGTTCCTGGCGTCGCCGCATCGCGGCGCGGTGGTCACCGACGGCTGGCCGCTGCGCATGGTGCGCAAGCTGATCCGGTTGCCGTTCGACGTGCTGCGCGACACCGCCGAACTGATCCAGCGCAGCCAAGTCGACCAGGACCAGTTGCAGAAGATCGGTTTCCGCAAGGGCCGTCCGCCGACCGGGCCGGACGATCTCAGTCCGCATTCCTTGTTCATGCGCAGCACCGCCGGCCTGAGCCTGGAACCCGGACTGCCGTTCCACACCGTCGTGGGTTGGCGCGATCCGACGGTGCCGCTGGCGCAGTCCAGCGACGGCGTGGTGCCTTACGCCAGCGCGCACCTGGACGGCGCCCAATCGGAGAAGGCGATCGTTTCCGGCCACAGCGTGCAGGAGACGCCGCAGGCGATATTGGAACTGCGCCGGATCCTGCGCATCGACCTGGCCGAGTACCGCCGCCGCGGCGGACGCTGAACGTCTGCGCCGCGGTCAGCGGCGCTGGCGCCAATAGGCGGCGCGCTCGGGGTCGTGGCGCTCGCTGTCCTGGTCGCCGTACAGCGCCAGCAAATGTTCGATGCTGCCGCGATGCCCGCCCTCGGCGGCGGCCAGCCACAGGCGTTCGGCTTCGTCGACGTCGCGCTCCACGCCGTCGCCGCGCACCAGCAGCGCCGCAAGATCGCTGCCGGCGATGTGCGCGCCGGCATAGCTGTCGTGTTCGGCGGCACGGCGCAGCCAGCGCGCGGCTTCGGCGCAGGCCGCGGCGCGGTCGGCGCCGGCGTGCGCGCCCAGGCGCAATGCGACCAGCCCGGCGCGATGCGCGCCGTCGCCGTCGCCGATCTCGGCGGCGCGCCGATAGTGGTCCAGCGCGCGCTCGTGGTCGATCGCGGTGCCGAGGCCGAACTCGTGCGCGTGACCGAGGTTGTACAGCGCATCCGGCTCGGCCTGAGCCGCGGCGCGCTCGAACAGGCGCAAGGCGCGTTCGGGGTCGGCGTCGCCGCCGATGCCGTTCTGCAGCAAATGACCGAGACGGATCTGCGCGCGCGCGTGATTCGGGGCGACCCGGTCGAGCAGGTGCTCGAGCCAGTCTCGGGCCAACGCCGGCGCCGGCGCGCCGCCGACGCCGTCGATCAGCATCGCCGCCAATTCGTCCATGGCATCGGCGCTGCCGTCGGCGGCGGCTGCGTCCGGCGACCAGCGCGCGTCGGCGGCGCCGAACAAGCGCGCGAGCAGGCCGGGGCGGCGTGCCGGCGGGTCGGCGGCGATGCCGGCCGCGCGCGCCATCCATCGCCGGGCCGCGACCGGATCGGCGGCCACGCCGTAGCCGTCGCGCAGTTCACGCGCCAAGCGCAACGCGGCGTCGCGGTCGCCGGCCGCATAGCGCTCGGCCAGCCACTCGACATGGCCGCGACGGCTGCCGTCGCGGCGCAGCCATTCGAAACCGTCGTCGTCGCTGCGCACCGCCTCGACGGCGTCGTCCGCGGACCAGGCGCGATACAGACGCTGTGCGATCTCCGACAGCTCGCTCCAGTCCAGCGGCCGCGCGACGCCGATCCAGGCGTAGCCGGAGTGCAGCGCGCTGCCGTCGGCACGCAGCACTTGCATGCGCTGGCGGCTGTAGCCCTCGTCTTCGTGCTCCGCGCCCGGCAGCTCGTCGGCGACGAGATAGCCGACCACGATGTCGGCGCCGTCGCGGTACAAGGCGGCCGCGAACACGCGATCGTGCGCGCAGGGCACGACTTCGCGGCCCAAGCGCAAGTCCCAGGCGCCGCGTCGTCCGCGGCCGTCGACTTCGCGCCGCAGCGCGATCAGGTGCGGGGGCGTGCGCCAGGCTTCGCCGCTCGCGTCCGCCGTTTCGCCCGGCCCGGTTTCGATCCAGGCCGCGAAGGCCGACAACTCGTCGTACACCGGCGGTATCAGTTCGCGGCCGTCGGCGTCGATCATGCCCAGGCCGCCGTCGCGACCGCCGGTGCGCACCACGTAGCGCAGCGCCTCGCGCTGCACCGGCGCGTCGGCGTCGTAGGTTTCGTGGTCGAGGTCGAGCGCGCGATAGGCCGCCGCGACGCACTCGCGTCCCGACCAGTCGAGCAGGCCGTAGCGGCCCTTGCGCCGCACCCGGATCGCCGTGCCCGCGGGCATGGCCTCGATCTCGTCCCATTCCGTCGCGACCCAGGCGCGGCCGTCGGCATGCAGCCAGCCGCATTGGCGGCCGCGCCGGGCCAGATAGGCGCGCGCGTCGCCGTTCCATTCCAACGCGTCGTACTGCGGTTCCAGCGCCGTCGCGCCGTCGCGGTCGATCAGGCCGAACCGGCCCTTGCGGCGCACCTCCACATAGCCCTCGCCGGTGAAGTCGCCGCCGGCGTCGTAGACCGGCGGCACGCACCAGTGTCCGGCGGTATCCAGATAGCCGACGCGCTCGCCGCTGCGAGCGCATGCCCGGCCGTGGCTGAAGCGGCCGATCGCCTGCGCCGGCGGCGACGCCGCCTCCGGCGCCAGCCGCCAGCCGCCGTCGTCCTGCAGCAGGCCGGCGCGTTCGCCGATCCGCACCGCGGCCAGGGCGCAGGGGGCGAGCGCCTGGAACTCGTCGACTTCGCTCAGCACCGGTTCCAGCAGCAGTCGCACGCGGCCGTCGGCATGGCGCTCCAGCAGGCCGTAACGGTCCTGGCGCGCGACCCAGTACAGTTCGCGCTGTTCATGGCCGGCGTCGAGGATGTCCTGCCATTGCGCGGGAATGAGCACTTCGCCGGGTTGCAGCCGGTCGTGCTCGTCGTGTTCGCCGCGCCGGCGCAGGCCGCGCAGACCGTCGGCCTCGAACAGGATGCGGTCGTGGCCCAGCGCGGCCTGGTCGGCGTAGTGGTCGTGTTCGAAAGCTTCGAACGCGATCCTGCGTGGCCGTTCGGGCTGGTCGAAGTAGGGATGGTCGAGGCCGCCGAAGCCGAACTGCCACAGCCACGAACTCCACTCGCCCGCATGCCACGCCGGGCCCTGGACTTCCAGCAGTTCGGCCACGCGCCCGGCGCGGTCGGCCGCGATCGCGTCCTGCAGTTCGCGCCAGAACGCGCCGCACTGCGCGGCCATGCGCTCGACGAAGCCGTCGATGTCGCCGTCGAGCCAGGACAGTTCGTCCAGATCGGCCGAGAACCACAGCGGCGCGTCGGGATCGGCGGCGCCGGCCCGGACCAGGGCCGCTTCTTCGTCCAGGTAGCGGCGGAACGCTTCGAACTGCAGCGCCAGTCCGGGGATGCGGTCCAGTTGAGGATGGCCGACGACGTAGCGTTCCAGCAGGGAGAAGCGATCGCGGGCGGCAGCCGCGTCGCCGATCAGATTGCCGGTGTCGGTGTCCAGGAACGGCAGCCGCTGCGCGACGTTGGCCGGCCCCTCGCGGCCGTCGGCGAGCAACAGCTGCCACAGCGGCGGGAAATGGTTCTTGGCCTCGGCGAACGGCCGGCCGCCGCCTTGTGCGGCCTCGGTTTCCGTGCACAGATACAGAAAGACCCGATTGCCCATGGACGCTCCCTGCTTGGCGGGGCGAGCAGGGTAAAGGATCGTCGCGCCGGCGGCGCGACCGCAATGGGCGAAGCGGCGAAGTGACGGACCGGTCGCAGCCGGCGGCGGCCGTGGTCGCGCATTGGCGGCGCCGGCTTCGGGCGCCGAGGACGCGGGAGCGGGAAGCGAATCCGGGCCGACCCGGTTGTTGCTCGTTCCTCGTTCCTGCGTCCTCGTTCCCGCAGCGCCGGTCCGCTACGGCATGGCCCGGTGCTGGTGTTGCTGCTGCGCCTGCGGGGTCTGCGATTGCTGCTGGTTCAGCGCATCGAGCTGGCGGAACGCGTCTTCGGTCGGCGGCGTCTGCTGCAACGACACGCCCACCCGCAGGTGCGAGGGGTTGGTCGGGTCGCCCTGGACCAGGAACGCGGTCTTGCCGATTTCCTTGGTGGTGGGGTCGACGCTGAGCACCAGGTGATCCGGGCTGGACAGGTGGTTGCGCTTGCTCTCCAGCGCCAGGCCGGCGGCCAGGCGTTCGGCGTCGCGTTCCGGCAGGCTGCCGCCGTGGCGCGCGTACTCGCCCTGCACCTTGTCGAGGATGCCGCGGAACAAGCGGTGATCCGGGTGTTCGGCGTGGCGCGGGTCGAGCTTGCCGTGCTCGTGCGCATGCGGGTCGCCCTGCAGCTCGTTGAGCGCGTCCAGCGGCGCGTTGCGGATGTTGACGTGGGTGTGGGTGGTCTTGGTGTGGTCGAAATGACCCAGCTTGGGCGGATTGCCGCTGGTGTCGTAGTAAGGCTGGCGACCGGCCGAATTGGCGCCCAGGTCGATGCCGTTCTGCTCCATCAGGCTTTCGTTGAGCTTGAGCTGGGTCATGTTGAGATGCACTTCCGGCTTGCCGCCCTTGGCGGTCTTGCCGTGCGCATGCTCGAGCTGGCTGATGAAGCTCATGTAGGACGCGCCGTAGTAGTTGGCGTAGTCCGAATTGCCGTTGTGACCCAGGCGCGCCTGCGCCGCCGGCATGTCGAAGTAGTACTTGCCCATCGACTTGACGTTGTCGTCGCTCATCTTCATCGACAGGTCCGCCTCGACGGTCAGCCCGGCCTTCAACGCGTAGTTGAAGTTCGGCGCGGTGCCGGTGCGGTCGATGAAATCGCCGGCGCGGCCGGGCGACTTGGCGTACACGTCGGCGAGGGTGGCCTTGGGATTGGTTTCGCGCACGTTGCCGACCAACGCGTTCCAACCGGCGATGTGGGCCTTGGCCTCGTTGTCGCGATCGGCCTGGATCACCTTGCCGACCGAGGCGGTGTAGTCGTGCTTGTCGGCGACGGTCTTGGACAGTGCGGTGGCTTCGGTGGCGAAGGTCTGGATCGCCTTGTCGCGATCGGTGCGGTAGAAGCCGTGCTGGACCTCGTGGCCGAGCACGAAGGTCATGTTGCCGGCGTCGTAGGTGCCGGCGGGCGCTTTCTCCAGGCCCTTGATCGGCAACAGCATGGCCTGTTCCTTGCCGTTGTAGGCGCCGCCCGCGTTGGGGTCGGTCAGCGGCTTGAACGACTTCAGGTGGCCGCCGGCGATGGCGTCGTCGAGCTGCTTGGACAGCGCGGGCGAGCCTTCGATGGTGGTTTTGAGATTGGCCGCGGCGTCGGCGCTGACGCCGGGCTGTTTGGCGAATTCGTCGAGCAGCTTCTGCAGCTCGGGACTGATCTTGGCGGGCATGACGGCCTCCTTGCCTTATTCGATGGTGAGCGTCTTGACGCAGTGGTGGCCGATCTTGGCCGGCGATTCGCTGGACTCGCCCTCGACGAAGATCTGCAGCGACAGACCGGTGCGGCTGAAATTCCAGTGGTCCAGGCGGCCGTGCTCGGCGTAGCTGGCATCGCCCTGGAAGCCCATGGTCTTGAGCTCGCGCGCGTAGTGGTCGAAATCCAGGCCGCAGACCGGAGTCATCGGCGCGTCCTGGCTGCCGGTGCGGGCGAAGTCGAAGATCAGCTTGTTCTTCTGTTCGCCGGCCGGGCGGGTGACGTAGAGGTTGTACGACCAGTCCGGGTTCAGCTGCGCGCCGGTGCCGAAGGAGCCGTCGCCGTTGGCGGCGAGCTGGACATCCAGGCCGGTGTGGCGGCGGACGTGATCGGCGTTGAGGTCGGCATTGGACGTCAGGCTGCCGATCAGCTTGAGCATGCGGCGGCTGATGTCTTCGCCGGTGACTTGGGTTGTGCCGCTGGCGGCGGTGCTCATGGGGTCCTCCTTGATGGACGTCGATGTCGGGGCATGCGCGCAGGCGGCGATGGCCAGGCCCAAGGCCAGGACGTGGGCCGCGCGCGCGATGCGGGGGAAGCGGGAGCGGGGCATGGCGTCTCCTCCGTGTAACGCGAATCGCTCCGCGGATTACAGCAGGTGCGACACCTGATGAACGCTGGACACGCGTGAGGCAGGACAGAGTTGCGACCGACGACACATTGCGGCCGCAGCGTCGGCGCAATCGCCGCGCAGTCGCCCTGTTCAGTTTTCCTGCGTGCGCATCGCCGCGGTACCCGATCTGTTTTACCGCCGGGTCGGGTGGCATCGATAACAGTCCCGCCGTTGCTGGCTTTCGAACCGGACGGCAGCAATGCCGGCGGCGCGTTTCAAATGAACTGGCAAGTTCTGTTTTGCAGTGCAGCGTGCAAAGCCGATAACGGTTCCTTCACGATCGCCCCGCATCCCGACGTGGGGGAGGGAGCAAGCCCGCAACCGGTTCTACCGGAAGCGGGCTTTTTATTTGCGCGGCCTTTTGTCGTCGCGGCCGGCGCGGCGTTGCCGGCATGCTGTGCGCACGGCGAGTCGACGGTTGCGCAGGCGCGACGGCGTCGCGGGACGCATGCGCATCGCGCAGCGGCGCCGTCGTACCTGCGACGGCGTTCGCGCCAAGGACGCGGCCGGGCCGTCTGCGGCAGCGCACGCGCGTTGCGGCCGCGGTCGCCGCGGGCCGCCTCGCAACGCGCATGGCGGCCACTGCCGGAGCCGCTGCAGCGGCATGCGATCATCGGCGCATGACCGCTTCTCCGCCGTCCGTTTCCATGTCCCTCGCCGCCGCCGACCCGCTGGCCGAACGCGCGCTGGCGCGCTTGCGCGCCGCATCCGCCGAGGCGCGCGCCGCGCTCGAGAATCCGCAGCTGGCCGCGCGGGTGGCGCGGGTCGCCGTCGTCAGCGACTTCGCCATCGACACCCTGGTGCGGCAGCCGGCCTTGTTGCTGGCGTTGGCCGCCGACGACGGCGCGGCCGAGCCGGCGCCGCCGGACCTGCCGCCCGACCACCGCAGCGACTGGGGCATGCGCCTGCGCCGCTATCGCGCCGCCGGATCGACCCGGCTGATCTGGCGCGACGCGCTGGGCCTGGACCGGGTCGAGGACACCCTGGCCGGCAGCACGGCCCTGGCCGAGCGCTGCCTGGACGCCGCCCTGCGCGCACTGGAGGACGAATTCGCCCGCCAGCGCGGCACGGTCCGCACTCGCGACGGCGAAGCGGTGCGTTTGGTGGTGTTCGGCCTCGGCAAGCTCGGCGGCGGCGAACTCAATTTCAGTTCCGACGTCGATCTGGTCTACGCCTACGAGCACGACGGCAGCACCGAGTTCGACGGTCGCGACCCGGCGCGCGCGCTCGACGCCGAGGCCTATTTCGCCCGCCTGGGTCAGCAACTGGCGCGGCTGCTCGACGAGATCACCGGCGACGGCTTCTGTCATCGCGTCGACCTGCGCCTGCGCCCCTACGGCAATGCCGGCCGGGTGGCTTGGTCGTTCACCGCCATGGAGCAGTACTTCCAGCGCGAAGGCCGCGACTGGGAACGCTACGCCTGGCAGAAGGCGCGGCCGGTGGCCGGCGACATCGAGGCGGGCGAGCGCTTCCTGGCCGCGCTGCGCCCGTTCGTGTACCGGCGCTACCTGGACTTCGGCGCGCTCGACGGCCTGCGCACGATGAAGGCGGCGATCAGCGCCGAAGTGGCGCGCAAGGAACTGGCCGACGACATCAAGCGCGGGCCGGGCGGCATCCGCGAGATCGAATTCCTGGTCCAGGCGCTGCAATTGATCCGCGGCGGCCGCGAACCGGAACTGCGCGGGCGCCGTCTGCAGCCGGCGCTGCGCGAGCTGGTCGCGCAACGCCAGATCGGCGAGGCGGCCGGCGCCGACCTGGCCGAGGCCTACCGCTTCCTGCGCCGCCTGGAGAATCGCCTGCAGATGCTGCGCGACGCGCAGACCCACGCCTTGCCCGCGACCGGCGAAGACCGCGCGCGCATCGCCGCCGGTCTGGACTATCCGGACTGGGAGGCGTTGTTGGCCGAGCTCGCCCATCACCGCGAACGCGTCACCGCCGAATTCGACGCGCTGCTCGCGCCGCGCCGTCGCCGCGCCGCGCCCGATGCGTTGACCGCGTACTGGCGTGCGCTGCCGGAGGCCGGCGAGGCGGCGGTGCTCGACGAGGCAGGTTTCGAACCCGCCGCCGACGCCGATGCGGCGCTGCGCGATTTCGCCCGCAGCCCCGGCGTGCGCGGCCTGTCGGACGCGGCGCGGGTGCGCCTGGACCGGGTGCTGCCGGCGCTGCTGCACGGCGCGGCGGGTTCCAGCCAACCGATGCTCGCGTTGAAGCGCTTGCTCGCGCTGCTGCACAACGTCCTGCGCCGCAGCGCTTATCTGGCGCTGCTCGACGAACAACCGGCGGCGCTGACCCGGCTGGTCGAAGTGGTCTCGCGCAGCGCCTTGCTGGCCGAACGCCTGGCCTCGCATCCTCTGCTGCTCGACGAACTGCTCGATGCGCGCGTGGTCGGGCCCCTGCCGGGGCGCGAGGAGTTGCTGTCGGCCTGCGCCGAAGTCGACGGCGGCGACGACGCCGAGGCGACCTTGCAGGCGCTCAACGAAGTGCGGCAATCGCTGAGCTTCCGCATCGCCATGGCCCTGCGCGACGGCCGCCAGTCGGCCGAGGACAGCGCGCGCCAGCTGGCGTGGCTGGCCGACGGCGTGGTGATGCGCATCCTCGCCCTGGCGGAGGGCGAAATAGCCGCGGCGCACGGGCGCATTGCCGGCGGCCGCTTCGCCGTGCTCGGCTACGGCAGCCTGGGCGGCGAGGAACTCGGCTTCGGTTCCGACCTGGACCTGGTGTTCCTGTACGACGCGCCGCCGGTCGAAGGCGGCGCCTGGTCGGACGGCGCGCGCGCGCTGGACGCGCCGCGCTGGTTCGCGCGGCTGGCGCAGAAGATCGTCGCCCTGCTCGGTGCGGTGACCGCGGCCGGTCGCCTGTTCGACGTCGACGTGCGGCTGCGCCCGGACGGCGCCAAGGGCCTGCTGGTGTCGTCGCTGGCGAGCTTTTCCGAGTATCAGTTCGAACGCGCCTGGACCTGGGAGCATCAGGCCCTGGTGCGGGCGCGCTTCGTCGCCGGCGACGCCGGCCTGGGCGAGCGCTTCGAGGCGGTGCGCGCGCAAGCACTGGCGCGCCCGCGCGATCCGGCCAAGCTGCGCGAGGAGGTCGCGGCGATGCGCGCGCGCATGCGCGCCGAGCTCGACCGCAGCGACGCCGCGCATTTCGACCTCAAGCAGGGCGAGGGCGGCCTGGTCGATCTGGAGTTCCTGCTCCAGTACCGGGTGCTGGGCGATAGCGCGCGCGCGCCGGCCTTGCTGCGGCCGCGCGACACGCCCGGGCTGATCGCGGCCGCGTGCCGCGCCGACGGGCTGCCGCCCGCGCAGGCGCAGGCCCTGGCGGCGGCGCATGCGGTGCTGCTCGCGGCGGGACTGGAATGCACCCTCGACCGGCGCCCGCGCCGGGTCGCGCAGACCGAGGCGATCCGCGCCGCGCGCGCGGCGATCGATGCGGCCATGCGCGAGCAGGGGCTGCGCGCCGCAGCGCCGTAGCGGCGCCGGCGCCAGGCCGGCGCGGCCGAGAGCGCGTCGCCGCGCGCCGCGCTCAGTCCGGCAGTTGCAGCCGGCGCCGCACTTCGGCCGCGACCCGCGCGGTCTCGCGCAGCGGCGTCACCGGCCAGCTGCGCAGCGAGGCGTCGAACGGCCGCACTCGACCCAGGCCGAGCAGGCTGTCGACGAAACGGCGCGGCCGGCCGTCGATGCGGTCGACGCCGTAAGCGAATACCGGCGCATGCGTGGCCGCGGCTTCCGACAGCATGTTGACCGAGTCGGCGGTGCAGACGATGCGGTCGGCCCAGCCGAGCAGGCCCGGATAAGGGTTGGCGCCTTCGCCGGGTTCGTACCAGGACACCCGCGGCAGCCGCGCCAGGCGTTCGCGCAGGCGTGCGCGCACCGGCGCCGGGGTGCGCCGCGAGGTGGTCGCCAGCAGACTGCCGCCCTCGCGTTCGAGCACCGCCTGCAACTGCCCGGCGAGGTCGTCGAAGGCGTCCTGGTCGAAATCGGCGTGGGCGCTGGAGCCGCCGAGCAGCAGCGCGGTGCGCGGCCCGGGCAGGGCGCCGAAGGCGGGGAAGGTCTTGCGCGCGCCGGCCAGCCACAGGTCGTCGACCGGGTTCAGGCTGCCCAGCAGGGTTACCACGTTGGCCCCGCGCAGACCGTCGTGTTCGGGCGCGACCACCAGATCCCAGAACTGCGGGTCCAGTCGCGGATCGAGAATCTGCACCGCGGCGCAGTGAGCGCTGCGCAGCAGCCGGGTCGCCAGCGCGGCTTGGCGGCCGCAGCCGATCGCCAGGCGCGGCGGGGCCGCCAGCGCCTGGGCGAAGGCCGGGCCGAAGGCCTGTTGCGCGCCGGGCAGGCGCCGCGGCGCCAGCCAGCGCCAGGGCACGCGCGGGCTCAGGGTCCAGTCGGCTGCGGCGCGGCCCAGGGCCAGGGCCAGGGCGTTGGCCTGGCGCTGATTGCCGGCGCGGCCGTCGGTCAGGACCCAAGTTGCAGCAGTGGAGCTAGTTTTCGCAGGAAAGCCGTTTTGTTGCACGGTTGCAGTTAATCCGTTCCGAAGGTGTCGGTTCTGCGGTCGGATCGAGACTCTACACTTCCCCTCCCGATCACATGCCGAGCCTGGCAGCCTCACGGAGAAAACGATGTCCCGGATCTTGACCGACGACGCGCTCGATCAGCTGTTCCGCACCGCCCGTACCCATAACGAGCTCGGCGGCGAGGTCAGCGATGAGACCCTGCGCCAGCTCTACGACCTGGTGAAGTGGGCGCCGACCAGCGCCAACGGGTCGCCGGCGCGGTTCGTGTTCGTCAAGTCGGCGCAGGCCAAGGAGAAGCTGCGCCCGGCCCTGTCCGAGGGCAACCTGGCCAAGACCCTGGCCGCGCCGGTCACGGTCATCGTCGGCCACGACCTGGAGTTCTACGAAAAGCTGCCCTACCTGTTCCCGCATGCCGACGCGCGCAGCTGGTTCGCCGGCAACGACGAGTCGATCCGCACCACCGCGTTCCGCAACGGCAGCCTGCAGGGCGCCTACCTGATCCTGGCCGCGCGCGCGCTGGGCCTGGACACCGGCCCGATGTCGGGTTTCGACAATGCCAAGGTCGACGAGGCCTTCTTCGCCGGCACCCAGATCAAGTCCAACTTCCTGATCAACCTCGGCGTCGGCCAACCGGAGAAGCTGTTCCCGCGTTCGCCGCGCCTGCCCTTCGACGAAGCCGCGCGCATCGACTGAGGCCGTTCCGCCGCTGTTTTTCCCGCCGTTCCCCCGCCGTTCCTTCCTGTCCGCCGTTTCGAGGAGACCACCCATGAAGCGCATCCTGCTCGCCGCCGTCCTTGGCTTCGCTTTCGCCGGCGCCGCCGTCGCCGCCCCGCTGACCTACAAGATCGACCCCAACCACACCGACGTCGTCGCCGGCTGGAGCCATTTCGGCTTCTCCCACCCGGTCGCCCATTTCGGCAAGGTCGACGGCAGCATCACCTACGATCCGGCCAAGCCGGCCGCGTCCTCGGTGCAGGTGACCATCCCGCTGGACGGCCTGAACTCGCACGTGCCGGACTTCGACGAGCACCTCAAGAGCGCCGACTTCTTCGATGCCGAGAAGTACCCGACCATCACCTTCAAGAGCACCAAGGTCGAGGCCGCGGGCGAGAAGAAGCTCAAGGTCACCGGCGAGCTGACCGTGCACGGCGTGACCAAGCCGGCGGTGCTGGACGTGACCATCAACAAGATCGGCGAGCAGCCGATGGCCAAGCGCGCCGCGGCCGGCTTCGACGCCACCACCACCCTCAAGCGCAGCGACTTCGGCCTCGGCAAGTACGCGCCGAACGTCAGCGACGAAGTCAGCATCCGCATCACCACCGAAGCGCTGGTGCCGAAGCAGTAATAAACTGCGCGGCATGATCATCGAACGTCCATCCGCCGCCCGCGGTCTGCTGCAGGCGGACCAGTGCGAGAGCCGCCACGCGTTTTCCTTCGGCGGTTACTACGACCCGGCCTGGATGGGCTTCGGTGCGTTGCGAGTGGTGCACGAAGCCCGCGTCGGTCCCGACGCGGGCTTCGAACCGCACCGCTACGCCAACATGGACATTCTCAGCCTCGTGCTGAGCGGCGCGCTGGCCCACCCGGAACTGGACGGCGGCGGCGCGGTGCAGGCCGGGCAATGGCAGTGGATCGGCGCCGGCCACGGCCTGGCCCACGGCGCGCGTAATGCTTCGGCCGAACAGCCGCTGCACTTTCTGCAGTTCTGGATCCAGCCCGACCGGCTCAATGCGCGCCCGGCCTGCGTCCGCGCGACGCCGGCCGCGGCCGGCGAGGGCGAATGGAGTCTGCTGGCTTCGCGCGACGGCGCCGACGGCGGCCTGCCGGTGCGCCAGGACCTGCGCCTGTACTCGCTGCGTCTGGGCCGCGACGGCCGTGCCGACTGCCCGCTCGCCCCCGGCCGCAGCTATTGGCTGCAGGTGGTGCGCGGCCAGGTCGAGGCCAACGGGCGCCGGCTCGAGGCCGGCGACGCCCTCGGCCTGCACGGCGAATCCGGCGCGCTGGCTCTGGCCGGGCGCGGCGAAACGGCGGCCGAACTGCTCTGGTTCGACCTGCCGCCGCTGGCCTGAGCGGTCCGGGCCGGCCGCGTGCAGCGGCGCGGGGCCGCACGCTGGTAAACTGCCCACCCCGCGTCGCCACCCGTCGTTTCCCATGACCACCGCAGCCAACGCCCATCCCACCCAGGCCAACGCCGACCAGCGTTACACCGTCACCCGGGCGGACCTGCCGCTGAGCTGCCCGCTGCCGTCGATGGCGCTGTGGAACTCGCATCCGCGCGTGTACCTGCCGATCGAGGCCGAGCGCGAATGCCAGTGCCCGTACTGCGGCGCGCATTTCACCCTGGTCGACGACTGATCGTCCGCGCATGACATCGCCGGAGCCGCGCCGGCTGACGGTGATGCAACTGCTGCCGGCGCTGGAATCCGGCGGCGTCGAACGTTCCACCCTGGAAATCGCCGACGCGCTGGTGCGCGCCGGCCATCGCGCGATCGTGGTTTCCGCCGGCGGCCGGCTGGTGCCGAAGCTGCTGGCGCTCGGCGGCGAACACGTCGAGCTGGCGATCGGGCGCAAGTCGCCGGCGACCTTGCGCCATGCCTTCGCGCTGCGCCGGTTGTGGGCCGCGCAGAACGTCGACCTGGTGCACGCGCGCTCGCGCCTGCCGGCCTGGGTCGGCCTGCTGGCCTGGCGCGGCCTGGCCGAAGACGCGCGGCCGCGTTTCGTCACCACCGTGCACGGGCTCAATTCGCCTTCGCGCTACAGCGCGGTGATGACCCGCGGCGAGCGGGTGATCTGCGTGTCCGGCACCGTGCGCGAATATGTGCTGCAGCACTATCCCGACACCGACCCGGCGCGATTGCGGACGATCCCGCGCGGCATCGAGCCGGCCGCGTTTCCGCGCGCGCCCTGGCCCGACCCGGACGCACGCGCCTGGGCCGCGGCGATCCATCCGGCACTCGGCGGCGACGGCCCCTTGCTGTTGCTGCCCGGCCGCGGCACGCGCCTGAAAGGCCACGCCGATGCGCTGGCTTTGCTGGCCGCGCTGCGCGGCGACGGCCGCGACGCGCGGCTGTGGCTGCCGGGCGCGCGCGAGTCCGGCCGCGAGGCCTACATCGCCGAACTCGAGCAGCAGGCGCAGGCGCTGGGCATCGCCGAGGCGGTGGCGTTCACCGCCCCGACCGACGCGATCGCGCGCGCCTATGCGGCCAGCGATCTGGTGCTGCAACTGTCGCGCAAGCCCGAGGCCTTCGGCCGCACTGTGATCGAGGCCTGGTCCTGCGGCCGCGCGGTGCTGGGCTGGAACCACGGCGGCGTCGGGGAATTGCTGGCGCGTTCGCAAGCCGGCGGCGCGGTCGCGCCGTTCGATGCCGACGCCCTGCATCGGTCCGCTTGCGAATTGCTAACGCAGCCGCCGCCGGCTGTGGATACGATGGCGTTTTCCTTGCGGGCGATGCAGGAGGCCACGCTTGCCGTCTATGCCGAACTCGTCGATGGCGCCGACCGCGGCTGAACCCGGCGCGCCCGCGCCGCGCCATGCGATCGTCGGCTGGCGCTGGGCGCCGGCCTGGATCCTGGCTTATGTCGCGCTGTTGTTCGCGCCCGGCTATGCCGAGGGCGTGCTGACCCTCGGCGCGCTGACCGCGCTGGTCAAGCTGGCGCTGGCGCGGTTCAACACCGGCGCGCGGCTGCTCAGCGACCCGGCCTGGGCCCTGACCAGCGTGCTGTTCGCCGCGTATTGGCTGCCCGAGCTGGTCTCGGCGATCGATGCGGTCGATCCCGGCCGCGCCCTGCGCGAAGCCGCGGTCGATCTGCGCTATCTGCCGTTCCTGTGGCTGGTCGCCGCGGCCGTGGCCTCGCCGCGGGGGCGCCGCACCACCTTCGGCGGCTTGGCGATCATCCTGTCGGTCTGGACCGTCGACGCGCTGATCCAGTGGGTGGCCGGCACCAGCCCGCTGTTCTTCGGCATCGACGCGCTCAAGCAGGCGATCAGCGGGCACGGCATGTGCAGCGCCGCCGAGACCGCCGCCGCGGACCGTCTCAGCGGCGTGCTCGGTCCGTGCAACCTCAAGCTCGGCCAGGTCATCGCCAGCTTCTCGCCGTTCGTGCTCTACGCCGCCGGGCGTCGCTTCGGCAGCGCCGGCTGGCTGCTGGCCGCAGCTGCGGTCGGGGTGGTCGTGGTCCTGGCCGGCTCGCGCGCTTCGTGGATCACCTACGGCCTGGTGCTGCTGCTGTCGGGCTGGCGCCTGCTCGGCTGGAAGCGCCTGCTCGGCGTGTTCGCGATCGGCGTGCTGACGATCGGCGTGCTCGACCGGGTCTCGCCGCAGGTGCACGAGCGCTTGGCGCGCACCGCGCACGTGGTCAGCGCCGACGTCGAAGGCGTCGACAACGCCTTGTCCGGGCGCACGCGGATCTGGCGCGCTGCGTGGTGCATGGTCGGCGAGCATCCGGTCAACGGCGTCGGCGCGCGCGGTTTCCGCGAAGCCTTCCCGGCCTGCGACCCGCAGCCCGGTCGCCTGACCTCCTGGGGCGAAGGCCCGGCCCTGCACGCCCATCAGCTGCTGCTGGAAGTACTCAGCGAAACCGGCGCCTTCGGCCTGCTGATGTGGCTGGCCGGCGCCGCCCTGGCCTGGCGCGCCTGGGCCTTCGCCGACGCGCAGGCGCGCGAGGCGGCGCGCCCGGCCATGCTGGCCTTGCTGGTGACGGTGTTCCCGCTCAACACCCACCTGGCGTTCTATTCGACCTTCTGGGGCGGGCTGACGCTGTTGTTGGCGGCGTTGTATGCGGGAAGCCTGTTGGCTCAGCCCAGGAGCGAGTAGCGGCGAGTCGGCGATAGCAGACAGCGAACAGCGGCGGCACGCGCGGCTTTCGCCGGTTCCGGCCCCGAACCGGTTACTTCTGTTTCTTGTAGGGAGAGATCTCGCCTGCCGGCCGGCGCTTGAAGCGGCGGTGGATCCACAAGTATTGGCTAGGCGCCTGCCGCACCATGGCCTCGATCTGGGCGTTGACCCGGGCGCTGTCGGCGGTGGCGTCGGCGGAAGGAAACTCCTCCAGCGGCGCGCCGAGGCGCAGCACGTAGTCGGCGCCTTCGCGGCGGTGGAAGAACGGCACCACCGCGCAGCCGCTGAGGCGGGCGAACTGGTGGGTGGCGGTGATGGTGGCGGCCTGCACGCCGAAGAACGGCGCGAACACCGTGTCCTTGCCGCGCATGTCCTGGTCGGGCGCGTACCACAGGAAGCCGCCCTGCTTGAGGTGGCGCATCGCCGGGCGGATTTCCTCGTTGGTGAACATCGCGCTGGCGTAGCGCAGGCGGCCGCGCTTGACCGCCCACTCCATGACCGGGTTGCGATGGCGGCGGTACATGCCGGCCAGCGGCAAGTGTTCGCACATCAGCCGGCCGCACATTTCCAGGGTCATGAAATGGCCCGATACCATCAGCACGCCGCGCCCGGCGGCGCGGACTTCGTCGAGCCGCTCCAGGCCCTCGATCCGCACCGTGCGCCGCATCGGCGCGACCGAGCCCCACCAGGCGCGGGCGAATTCGAAGAAGCCGATGCCGAGGTCGCGGAAGCTTTCGCGCAGCAGCGCGGCGCGTTCGGCCTCGCTCTTTTCCGGGAAGCACAGCGCCAGATTGATCTGAGCCGCGCGTCGGCGGGTGCCCGCCGCGCGCAGGGCGAACGCACCGATCCAGCCGCCGAGCAGGCGTTGCAGGCCCCACGGCAGGCGCGCGCCCAGGCACATGCCGGCCAGGGCCAGCCACATCGGCCACAGGCGCGGCGAAAGCAGGGACGGACGCGGGGGCAGGGCGGTATCGGCCATGGCGATAGTTTATGCGGTGCGGGCGTGAATGCCGGTGCGCCGAGGGCTCGCGTTGCGCGGCGGGTGCCCGCCGGCGCGCGCATCGCTCCGCGAGCGCGTCCGTCCTGGCGGGCCGGCGATGCGGGCGGGACGGTGCGCGAAATCGGCGTCCGCAGCGGCCTGCACGACCGAATCACCTCGCCAGCCTTTATCCTTGGCGGATGCGGAAGGATTTGATCGAGCGCCTGTTGCGTGGCCTGTATTCGGTCGCGCTGTACCTGTTGGCGCCGGTCACGGTCTACCACCTGATCTGGCGCGGCTTTCGCCAGCCCGCCTATTTCCAGCGCTGGCTGGAGCGTTACGCGGTCTACCGCGGCCCGGCCCAGACCCGCACCCTGTGGCTGCACGCGGTCTCGGTCGGCGAGGTCAATGCGGCGATCCCGCTGGTGAATGCCTTGCGCCGCGGCCGTCCCGACTTGCGCCTGCTGGTCACCACCATCACCCCGACCGGCTCGGACCGGGCGCGATCGGCCTGGGGCGATTCGGTCGAGCACGTCTATCTGCCTTACGACCTGCCCGGCGCGGTCGCGCGCTTCCTGCGCCACCATCAGCCCTGCGCAGCGCTGATCATGGAAACCGAGTTGTGGCCGAACCTGCTGTTCGGCTGCCGCGACCGCGGCATTCCCGCCTACATCCTCAATGCGCGCCTGTCCGAGCGCTCGCTGCGCGGCTACCGCGTGCTGGCGCCGCTGGTCGGACGCGCACTGCGCACCGTGCGCACGGTCGCGGCGCAGTCGCGCGCCGACGGCGAGCGCTTCGTCCAGCTCGGCGCGCGGCCGGAACAGGTCACCGAGACCGGCAACCTCAAGTTCGACGTCAACGTGCCCGATGCGCTGGACGAGTTCGCCGCCGAATGCCACCGCCACACCGGCGAGCGGCCGGTGTGGATCGCCGCCAGCACCCACGAGGACGAGGAGGCGGCGACCATCGCCATGCACCGGCGCCTGCGCGAGCGCTTTCCCGATCTGCTGCTGCTGTGGGCGCCGCGCCACCCCGAACGCTTCCGGGTGGTGGCCGAGCAGGCGCGCGGCGCGGGCTGGCAGGTGTCGACGCGCTCGCGCGCGCGCTGGCCGCAGCCGGGCGACGACGTGTTCGTGATCGACACCCTCGGCGAGCTGATGAGCTTCTACGCCTGCGCCGACGTCGCCTTCGTCGGCGGCAGCCTGCAGGCGATCGGCGGCCACAACCTGCTCGAGCCGGCGGCCACCGGCACGCCGATCGTGACCGGTCCGCACCTGCACAACTTCGTCGAGATCGCCCAGCGCCTGGAAGCGGCCGGCGCGCTGCGCATCGGCGCCGACGCCGACGCGGTCGAAGCGGCGGTGGAGCGTCTGCTGGCCGACCCGCGCGAACGCGCGCAGATGATCGATGCCGGCCGCGACCTGGTCGAACTCGGCCGCGGCGCGTTGGCCCGCACCATGGCCCTGCTGCGCCCGGCGCTGCCGCCGGCGTGATCGCGCTCTTGCAGGAGCGGCGTAAGCCGCGACAGCCGCAGCGGTGATCGAGAGCGCAGTGGCCGAAGCCGCCGTGCAGTCTGCGTACAAGGCGCTGTGTGGGTTTCGGACGCGACGCGCAGAACCTCGCTGCGGCAGTCGCGGCTTACGCCGCTCCTACATAGGCGAGGCCCGGGCATGAAAAACCGCTGGCAATGCCGGCGGTTTTTCGGTATCGCGCTGCTGGCGCGGGGCTTACTGCATCCCGCTCGGCGGCGGCGCGAGGTTGGTCGCGGCGTCGGCGGTCAGCAGACGGTTGATTTCCTGCACGTCGCCCACGTCGAGCGAACCGGCGGCCTGTTCCAGCAGCAGGCGGTTCTGCAGGTAGTTGTACTTGGCGGTGGCGTAGGCCTGCTGCGCCTGCAGCAGGGTGCGCTGGTTGTTGAGCACGTCCAGCACGGTGCGGGTGCCGACTTCCAGGCCGACCTGCGAAGCGTCGTACGCGGCCTGCGCCGAAACCAGGGCCAGGCGCCGCGCTTCGACTTCGCTGATGCCGGCGACCAGGGTCTGGTAGGCGTTGCGGGTAGTGCGCACCAACTGGCGCTTCTGCCGTTCCAGTTCGTCCTGGGCCGCATCGCGGCGCGCCAGCGCCTGGCGCACGCCGGACTGGATGCGGCCGCCGGCGAAGATCGGGATCGACAGCTCGACGCCGATGCTCGGCCCGTAGCTGGAGTTGCCCGGCGCATCGCGGGTGGCGCCCATGAAGGTGCGGTCGCCCCAGGTGGCGCTGTCGCTGTAACCGCCGGTGAGGCTCAGGGTCGGCCAGTGGCCGGCGCGCGCGGTTTCCACGCCGATCTCGGAGGCGCGCACCTGCAGTTCCTGCGCGTGCAGCGCGGGGTTGTTCTGCACCGCGTTGTCGACCCAGCTCTCGACGTCGCGCGATTCCGGCAGCGCCGGCTTGAAATCGGCCGGCAGCGCCTTGAGCGTGCGCACCGGCTGGCCGGTGATCTGGCTCAGCGCCTGATAGGCGTCTTCGACCTGATTGCGCGCGGTGATGGTGCCGGCGCGCGCGCTGTCGTACTGCGCGCGCGCTTCGTGCACGTCGGTGATCGGCGCCAGGCCGACTTCCAGACGCTTGGACGCGTAGTCGAACTGCTTTTGCAGCGCGGTTTCGGCGGCTTCGGCGGCGGCCAGGTTCTCGAGCTTGACCAGCACGTCGAAGTAGGCCGCCGAGGTGCGGGTGATCAGCTCCTGGTTGGCCGACTCCAGAGTGAAGTCGCTGGCCTCGCTGAGCACGTTCTGGCCCTGGTACGTCTTGATGCTGGCGCGGTTGTACAGCATCTGGCTCGCGGTCAGGCCGGACCGGCGATTGGTGCTTTCGGACTTGAACATCGCGCCGGCCGGCAGGTCGCTGCCGTCGTCGCTGCCGCTGCCGCCCTGGCTGGTGCTGCGGCTGCGGTTCAAGCTCACGCTGCCGGACAGCGACGGCAGCAGCGCGGCGCGGGCCTGGATGCGGTCTTCCTTGGTCGCCAGGCGATTGGCTTGCGCGGCCGACAGCTGCGGGTCGCCCTGGCGCGCCAGTTCGTAGGTCTGCAACAGGTCCTCGGCCGACGCCAGGGTCGGCAACAGGCTCAGGGCCAGGGCGAGAACGAGCGGACGGCGGATCGTGCGGCTTCCCATGCGGCTTCCTTGAGCTTGCTTGTTTTTGGGAACCCGCATGCTGGCACGCGGGTTCTTACGGGGGACTGACGTGGAACTGACAGGACGGTCAGAACTCGAAGGCGGGCGCGGGCGCGGCGCCGACGAGGTAGGGCAAATCGGTTTCGAACAACGATTGGATGCGCGAAGCGTTGACTTCGTTGCGCTCGCCGGCGGTGACGCGGATCGCTTCCATGGCCGGCGAGCGGCCGCGGACCACGAACAGGCGGCCGCCCGGCTGCAGCCATTGCAGCCACTGCGCCGGCAATTCGGCGACCGCGCCGGTCACGCAGATGGCGTTGAAGCGACGGTCGGTGCGGTAGGAGAACACGTCCGCGTCGACCACCTGCACGTTGAGGATCGACTGCGCGGCCAGGCGCTCGCGCGCGGTCGCGGCGAGGTCGGCGTGGATTTCCAGGCTGACCACCTCGCGCGCCAGGCGGCCCAGGCAGGCGCTGAGGAAGCCGCTGCCGGTGCCGATTTCCAGCACATCGTCGGTCGGGTCGAGTTCCAGCGCCTGCAGGGCGCGGCCTTCGAGCACCGGCTTGAGCATGAATTCGCCGTGCGCCAGCGGCAGGGCGATGTCGGTGTAGGCCAGGTTGCGGTGCGCTTCGGCGACGAACGCCTCACGCGGCAAACCGGCCAGCACATCGAGCACGCGCGGGTCGAGCACGTCCCACGGCCGAACTTGTTGTTCGACCATCAGTTCACGAGCCTTGGCGTAATCGAGCGTAGTCATGGGAGCGGTCTTCATGTAGCGCGGGGAATCGCGAATTCTACCGGGACCGCGCGCACCCCGGCGGAAAAAGAATTAACCACGCCCCTGCCGGGGCTTAGTGCCGAAAGTCACCAGAACTCACGGCACCGTATGGCCTGCGGCGCGAGCCGCTAGCGCCGGCCATAGGCGCGCAGGAACAGGTCGACGGTGGCCTCCAGATGGGCCCGCACCTCGTCCGGGGCCGGCGCGCCGCAACCGAACATCAGCAGCGCATGCGGCTCGCCCTTGGCCAGGCAGAAAAACTGCGGCGCGGCCCGCGTCACCTCGTCGATGTCCAGCTCGCCGGCCTCGACCCGGCGCTGCAGCAGGGCGCCGAACTCATCGTGCAGGCGCTGCGGGCCGGCCTCCCAGAACATTCTCGACAGCGGCGACTGGGCCACCTGGGGCGAGCACAGCAGGCGGTGGATCTGGATGGCCTCGGGCGAGCTGATCATCTCGTAGAAGGCGGTCGCGATCGCCAGCAGGCGCTCGCGCAGGGGGGCGGCCGGCTCCGGGGCGAACATCGGCGAGGGCAGGTGCTGCTGGCAGTAGGCCTGCACCGCGGCTGCGAACAGGCTGTCTTTGTCGCCGAAATGGCTGTAGACGGTCAGCTTCGAGACCCCGGCTTCGGCGGCGATCTGGTCCATGCTCACGCCGTCGAAGCCCTGGCCGAGGAACAGCCGCTTGGCCGCTTCCAGGATCGCGTTGCGCTTGCTCAGGTCCTTCGGGCGGCCGGGGCCGGCCGGCTTGGCCGGCTCGGGGGTGGGGCTGGAGGGGCGGGGCGACATCATGCTTAAATACTGGACTATCGGGTTTGTTATTTATACAGTACTGGCTAGTACATTAATTCCCGATGAGGCTCACCGCAATGCGTCACCGGATTTTTTCCGCCAAGCCCGCCGCCCCGGCGCTGCTCGGCGCGGCCCTGGCCGCGACGCTGTCCCTGACGGCCTGCAGCAAGGCCGCGCCGCAGGCCGAAACCGCGCGTCCGGTGTTGGTGACCCGTCCGGGCGCCGCCGCGAACGGCGTCTCGGCCTTCGCCGGCGAAGTGCGCGCCCGCGAGGAAAGCCCGCTGTCGTTCCGGGTCGGCGGCAAGCTGATCGAGCGCAAGGTCGATGTCGGCGCCCACGTCGCCGCCGGCCAGGTGCTGGCGGTGCTCGATGCCGGCGATCTCGAGGCCCAGGCGCGCGCCGCCCAGGCCCAATTGGCCGCGGCCGAAGCCGATTACGGCCGCGCCCGCGCCGATCAGGTGCGCTACGCGCAGCTGGCCAAGGACCAACTGGTCAGCCGCTCGGCGATGGACGCCCAGGACGCGGCGGCGAAGGCCGCGCAGGGCCAGGTCAACGCCGCCCGCGCCAATCTCGACGTCGCCCGCAACCAGTCCGCCTACACCCATCTGCGCGCGCCCAGCGCCGGCGTGATCGCCTCGCGCAGCGCCGAGGCCGGCCAGGTCGTGGCCGCCGGCCAGCAGGTGTTCGCGCTCGCCGCCGACGGCGTGCGCGAAGTCGCCTTCGCGGTGCCGGAAGGCGCGATCGCCACCTTCAAGCCCGGCCAGGACGTCCTGGTCGAACTGTGGTCGCAACCCGGCAAGCGTTGGCCGGCGCGGGTGCGCGAAGTCGCGCCGGCGGCCGACCCGGCCTCGCGCACCTATGCGGCGCGGGTCAGCGTCGATGCGCCCGCCGGCACGCTCGAACTCGGCCAGAGCGCGCGCATCTATCTGCCCAGCGCCGCTTCGGCCGGCCTCAGCGTGCCGCTCTCGGCGCTGCAACGCACCGCCGCCGGCGGCAGCGCGGTGTTCGTCGCCGACCCGCGCAGCGGCACGGTCAAGCTCAAGCCGATCCACACCGGCCCTTACGGCGCGCAGAGCGTGCCGGTGCTGTCGGGCCTGGGCGCGCAGGACTGGGTGGTCGCCGCCGGCGGCCATCTGCTGCGCGACGGCCAGAAAGTGCAGCCGGTCGACCGCGACAACCACCCGGTCGCGCGCTGAGCGCGTCGCGGCGCCTCCAGGCGCCGCGATAGCGACCGCGCGACTTTCTCGCGCGCCGGTCCGCCGGCGCCCTCCAGATCCCGCCGCCGCGTCCCGCGCGGCGGCCGTCGAACGAAGCGAGCCCAGCGTATGCGTTTCAACCTCTCCGAGTGGGCGCTGCGCCATCGCAGCCTGATCATCTACGCGATGCTGGTGCTGGCGATCGCCGGCGCCATGTCCTACCTGCGCCTGGGGCGCAGCGAAGATCCGGCCTTCACCTTCAAGGTCATGGTGGTGCGCACGCTGTGGCCCGGCGCCACCGCCGAGGAAGTCTCGCGCCAGGTCACCGAGCGGATCGAGAAGAAGCTGATGGAAACCGGCCAGTACGAGTACATCCGCTCGTACTCGCGCGCCGGCGAATCGCAGGTGATGTTCGTCGCCGGCGACGCGATGCGCTCCAAGGACATCCCGCCGCTGTGGTACCAGGTGCGCAAGAAGATCGGCGACATCCGCCCGACCTTGCCCAGCGACGCGATCGGCCCGTTCTTCAACGACGAGTTCGGCGACACCTTCGGCAACATCTACGCCCTGACCGGGCCCGGCTTCGACTACGCCGTGCTCAAGGACTACGCCGAGCGCGTGCAGCTGGCGCTGCAGAGCCAGACCGACGTGGGCAAGATCGAGCTGTTCGGGGTCCAGGACGAAAAGATCTGGGTCGAGCTGTCGAACGTGAAACTGTCCACCCTCGGCGTCCCGGCGCAGGCGGTGCAGGACGCGCTGAACCAGCAGAACGCGCTGGTCTCGGCGGGTTTCTTCGAGACTCCGACCAGCCGCGTGCCGATCCGCGTCGGCGGCCAGTTCACCTCGGTCGAGCAGATCCGCGACTTCCCGATTCGGGTCGGCGACCGCACCTTCCGCCTCGGCGACGTGGCCGAGGTGCGGCGCGGCTTCTCCGATCCGCCGCAGCCGCGCATGCGCTTCATGGGCGAGGACGCGATCGGCATCGGCGTGTCGATGAAGCAGGGCGGCGACATCCTCAAGCTCGGCAAGACCCTGGAAGGCGAGTTCGCGCGCCTGCAGAAGACCTTGCCGGCGGGCATGCAACTGCGCAAGGTTGCCGACCAGCCGGCCGCGGTCGAGGAATCGGTCGGCGAGTTCGTGCGCGTGCTCGCCGAGGCGGTCGCGATCGTGCTGCTGGTCAGCTTCTTCTCGCTCGGCCTGCGCACCGGCCTGGTGGTCGCGCTGTCGATCCCGCTGGTGCTGGCGATGACCTTCGCGGTGATGGACTTCTTCGGCGTCGGCCTGCACAAGATCTCGCTCGGCGCGCTGGTGCTGGCGCTGGGACTGCTGGTCGACGACGCGATCATCGCCGTGGAAATGATGGCGATCAAAATGGAGCAGGGCTTCGACCGCCTGCGCGCGGCCGCTTTCGCCTGGGACAGCACCGCCTTCCCGATGCTGACCGGCACCCTGATCACCGCCGCCGGCTTCCTGCCGATCGCGACGGCGGCCTCGAGCACCGGCGAGTACACCCGTTCGCTGTTCCAGGTGGTGACCATCGCCCTGTTGGTGTCGTGGATCGCCGCGGTGGCCTTCATCCCCTTCCTCGGCGACAAGCTGCTGCCGGACTACGGCCACGCCGCGGCGCCGCCCAAGCCGGGTTCGCCGGCCGCGCGCTGGCGCGACGCGCGCAGCGCGCTGGCGCGGCGCCTGCCGATGTTCGCCAGCGTGCTGGCGCCCAAGCCGCCGATCGACGGCCACGTCCACGACCCCTACGAGTCCAAGTTCTACGTGAGCTTCCGCCGCTGGGTGACCTGGTGCGTGCGCCGGCGCTGGCTGGTCATCGCGATCACCATCGCCGCCTTCATCGGCTCGATCTTCATGTTCCGCTTCGTGCCGCAGCAGTTCTTCCCCGACTCGGTGCGCCCCGAGCTGATGGTCGACATGGAGCTGGCCGAAGGCAGCTCGCTGCGCCGGACCGCCGTCCAGGCCCAGCGCCTGGAAGCCATGCTCAAGCAGCGCAAGGATCTGTCCAACTACGTGGCTTATGTCGGAACCGGTTCGCCGCGCTTCTACCTGCCGCTGGACCAGCAGCTGCCGGCGGCCAACTTCGCCCAGTTCGTGCTGATGCCCAAGGACCTGGAAGCGCGCGAAACCCTGCGCAAGTGGGTCATCGAGGACGTGGCGCCGCGCTTCCCCGAGCTGCAGTTGCGCGTGACCCGGCTGGAGAACGGCCCGCCGGTCGGCTACCCGGTGCAGTTCCGCGTTTCCGGCGAGCACATCGACCAGGTGCGCAAGATCGCCTACCAGGTGCGCGAGAAGATCCGCGCCAACCCGCACGTGGCCAACGTCAACCTGGATTGGGACGAGCCGAACAAGGTCGTGCGCCTGCAGGTCGACCAGGAGCGCGCGCGTGCGCTCGGCATCAGCTCGGCGCAGCTGTCGCAGTTCCTGTCCAGTTCGCTGTCGGGCTCGCACATCAGCACCTACCGCGAGAGCAACGAACTGATCGAGATGCTGCTGCGCGGTCCCGAACAGGAGCGCTTGCAGCTGGACATGCTCGGCAGCCTGATGGTGCCGACGAGCAACGGCCGCAGCGTGCCGCTGACCCAGGTCGCGACCCTGGATTACGGCTTCGAGGAAGGCATCATCTGGCACCGCGATCGCCTGCCGACCATGACCGTGCGCGCCGACATCTACGACGGTACCCAGCCGTCCAGCGCAATGGCGCAGATCTCGCCGACCCTGGACGGGTTGCGCGCGCAGCTGCCGTACGGCTACTCGATCGACATCGGCGGCAGCGTCGAGGACTCCGCGCGCGGGCAGAAGTCGATCAACGCCGGCATGCCGCTGTTCCTGTTCGCGGTGTTCACCCTGCTGATGCTGCAGCTGCGCAGCTTCTCGCGCAGCTTCATGGTACTGCTGACCGCGCCGCTGGGCCTGATCGGCGTGACCTTGTTCCTGCTGGTGTTCCGGGTGCCGTTCGGCTTCGTCGCCATGCTCGGCACGATCGCCCTGGCCGGCATGATCATGCGCAACTCGGTGATCCTGGTCGATCAGATCGAACAGGACCGCAGCGAGGGCCACGAACCGTGGAAGGCGATAGTAGACGCGACCGTGCGCCGCTTCCGGCCGATCGTGCTGACCGCGCTGGCGGCGATCTTGGCGATGATTCCGCTGTCGCGCAGCGCCTTCTTCGGGCCGATGGCGGTGGCGATCATGGGCGGCCTGCTGGTCGCGACGCTGTTGACCCTGCTGTTCCTGCCGGCGCTGTACGCGGCCTGGTTCAAGGTCAAGGTGCCGGCGGAGGCTTGAGCGCGGCGGTAGTGGTGTTTTCCCCGCTTGCGACAAAAGGCGGGGAGCGTGTTGCCGCGGATGGCGTTGCGGATTTCGCGCTGTCGCGCGCCCTCACCCCCGGCCCTCTCCCACTGCGGGAGAGGGGTTGGGGTGAGCCCGCCAGGCCTAAGCGTGCTCGACGCTGAACGCCAGTGTCGCCTCGATCGCCCGTTTCCACCCGGCATACAACTTCTCGCGCTCGGCGCCGCTCATCTGCGGCTCGAAGCTGCGTTCGACCTGCCACTGCTGCGCGATCTGCTCCCGGCTGTTCCAGAAGCCGACCGCCAACCCGGCCAGATAGGCCGCCCCGAGCGCGGTGGTTTCGTTGACCCGCGGCCGCTTCAGCGGCACGTCGAGGATGTCGGCCTGGAACTGGGCGGTGAAATCGTTGCCGATCGCGCCGCCGTCGGCGCGCAGCGAAGTCAGCCGGATGCCCGAATCGGCCTGCATCGCTTCGAGCACGTCGCGGGTCTGGTAGGCCAGCGATTCCAGCACCGAGCGCACGAAGTGCTCCTTGCTGGTGCCGCGGGTCAGGCCGAACATGGCGCCGCGCACGTCGCTGCGCCAGTACGGCGCGCCGAGGCCGACGAAGGCCGGCACGAAATAGACCCCGTCGGTGGAGCGCGCGCGGTCGGCGTAGGCCTGCGAGTCGCCGGCCTTGCCGAACAGGCGCAGGCCGTCGCGCAGCCACTGCACCGCCGAGCCGGCGACGAAGATGCTGCCTTCCAGCGCGTACTCGACCTGGCCGTCGATGCCCCAGGCGATGGTGGTGAGCAGGCCGTTGTCCGAACGCACCGCTTTCTCGCCGGTGTTCATCAGCAGGAAGCAGCCGGTGCCGTAGGTGTTCTTGGCCATGCCCGGGGCGAAGCAGGCCTGGCCGAACAGCGCCGCCTGCTGGTCGCCGGCGACGCCGCAGATCGGCACCGAGTTGTTGAAGAAGTGGCGCGCGCCGGTATGGGCGTAGACCTCGCTGCTGGAGCGCACTTCCGGCAGCATCGAGGCCGGTACGTCGAGCATCTTCAGCAGTTCCGGACACCACTGGCGCTTGTGGATGTCGTACATCAGCGTGCGCGAGGCATTGCTGTAGTCGGTGACGTGGGCGCGGTTCTCCGACAGGTTCCAGATCAGCCAGGTGTCGATGGTGCCGAACAGCAGATCGCCGCGCTCGGCGCGCTCGCGCGCGCCCTCGACGTTGTCGAGAATCCACTTGACCTTGGTGCCGGAGAAATAGGCGTCGATCAACAGGCCGGTGCGTTCGCGCACCAGCGGCTCGTAGCCCTCGGCCTTGAGCCGGTCGCAAATCGCCGCGGTCTGCCGCGACTGCCAGACGATGGCGTTGTGCACCGCCTGGCCGGTGTGGCGGTCCCACACCACGGTGGTCTCGCGCTGATTGGTGATGCCGATGCCGGCGATCTGCTCGGGGCCGACCTGGGCCTTGGTCATGACCTCGATCGCGGTGGTCTGCACGCTGGCGAGGATCTCGCGCGGATCGTGCTCGACCCAGCCCGGGCGCGGGAAGATCTGCTCGAACTCGCGTTGGGCGATGCCGACCACCGCGCCCTGGCGATCGAACAGGATCGCGCGCGAGCTGGTCGTGCCTTGGTCGATGGCCAGGATGTAGGGCTTATCCATAGGGGTACTCGTGCGGAGGTCGGGAGTCGGAAATCGAGAGTCGAGAGTCGAGAGAGGGAATCGAGTGAGGGAGTCGGAACGATTCAGCGACGCAACGCCTTGCGACTCCCCATGCCCGCTTCTCATCCATACACAGCCTGAAACGCGAACGCTCCCGCCACCGCGCCGACCACCGGCGCGACCACCGGTACCCAGGCATAGCCCCAGTCCGAGCCGCCTTTGCCGGCGATCGGCAGCAGCGCATGGGCCAGACGCGGGCCGAGATCGCGAGCGGGGTTGATCGCGTAACCGGTCGGGCCGCCGAGCGACATGCCGATCACCACCACCAACAGGCCGACGCCGAACGGGCCCAGGCCGGGGGCGAGGCTGTTGGCGCCGATGGCGAGCGCGGCGAAGGTCAGCACGAAGGTGCCGATGGCTTCGGTCAGCAGGTTGGCGCGAGTGTCGCGCACGGCGGGTGCGGTGCAGAAGATCGCCAGCTTGGCCGCGGGATCGTCGCTGAGCCGCCAATGGGCGAGATAGCTCAGCCACACCAGCACCGCGCCGGCGAAGGCGCCGGCGAGCTGGGCGGCGACGAAGCCGGGGACCAGCGACCAGGACAGCTTGCCGATCGCGGCCAGGGCCAGGGTCAGGGCGGGATTCATGATCGCGCCGCTGGTCGGACCGGCGATGAAGATGCCGATCAGCACCGCCAGGCCCCAGGCCGCGGTGATCACGCCCCAGCCGGCGCCCTGCGCCTTGGAGCGGTTCAACAGCGCGCCGGCGACCACGCCGTTGCCGAGCAGGATCAGGATGCCGGTGGCGACGAATTCGCTGAGGTATTGCGACATCGGGGTGGGCATCGCGATGGATCTCCTGGGGGACGCGAGCGGTGCGGGTTTGGCGGATCTTGCGAGGCGGCTGTCAGGCCGGGGACGCCGTTCTGCCGTCATTCCCGCGAAGGCGGGACACCGGAGGCTTCGGTGCCTGGTGCGGTGAAGCCCTGGACCCCCGCGTTCGCGGGGACGACGATGCAAAGGGACGAGGAGATCCGGGCCGGCCCGAACCCGGGCGGCGGCGCGGCCGTGCCGGCACGACGATGACGTCGCTCGCGCATGCACCGCATGCGGGCGCACGAGGATTCATGCGAACCCCACCTGCGCCTGCGCATCCGCCCGGCCGGCCACGCGCCGCGCCACATAGCCCTGCAACTGTTCCACGCCCGCGGCGTCGATGCGCAGGCCGAGCTTGGAGCGCCGCCACAGGATGTCCTCGGCGGTGCGCGCCCATTCGTAATCGACCAGATAGTCGACTTCGACCGCGTACAGATCGGCGCCGAAGCAGTCGCCCAGGTCGTCCAGGCGCGCGCAGTTCTCCAGCACACGCAAGGCGCGGCTGCCGTAGCTGCGGCACAGGCGCAGCGCCAGCGCGTCCGGCAGCCACGGCCGGCGCAGGCTGAAATCTTCGTGGAAGGCGTCGAAGTCGGCTCCGGGCAGGTCGCCGCCGGGCAGCGGCGCATCGCCGGTCCAGGCCGGGCGCGCCGCGCCGAGATCGTCGGCGAGCCGGTCGCAAGCTTCTTCGGCCAGCTTGCGCGCGGTGGTCAGCTTGCCGCCGAACACGTTCAGCAGCGGCGCGCCGCCGCGATCCAGATCGAGCAGGTAGTCGCGGGTGATCTGCGAAGCCCGGTCGTTGTCGTCGTCGAGCAGCGGCCGCACGCCGCTGTAGCTCCAGACCACGTCGTGCGGGCGTATCGGCCGCTTGAAATAGCGCGAAGCGGCTTCGCACAGGTAGGCGGTTTCGGCTTCGTCGATGCGCGGCGCGGCGGGATCGTCGCGGTAGTCGACATCGGTGGTGCCGATCAGGGTGTAGGCCTGTTCGAAGGGGATCGCGAACACGATGCGCCGGTCGGGTTGCTGGAAGATGTAGGCATGGTCGTGATCGAACAGCCTCGGCACGACGATGTGGCTGCCCTTGATCAGGCGCAGCCGGCGCGCATGCGGCAGCCGCGCGACCTCGTCGAGGAAGCGCGCCGCCCAGGGGCCGGCGGCATTGACCAGCACGCGCGCGCGCACGTCGCGGGCCCGGCCGCCGGGGCCGCGCAGGCGCACCCGCCAGCCGTCGCGTTCGCGCTGCGCGGCGACGCAGGCGGTGCGGGTCAGGACGTCGGCGCCGCGCTCGGCGGCGTCCATCGCGTTGAGCACGACCAGGCGCGCATCCATGACCCAGGCGTCGGAATAGACGAAGCCGCGCACGAATTCGTCCTGCAGCGGGCGCCCGGCGATGTGCTTGCGCAGGTTGACCGAGCGCGAACCGGGCAAGCCGCGGCCGCGGCGTCCGCCGAGGCGGTCGTACAGGAACAGGCCCAGGCGGATCAGCCAGGCCGGGCGCAGATGCGGCTGGTGCGGCAGTACGAAGCGCAGCGGCCGGATGATGTGCGGCGCCATGCGCAGCAGGCGCTTGCGTTCGGCCAGGGCCTTGCCGACCAGGGCGAACTCGTACTGCTCCAGATAGCGCAGGCCGCCGTGGATGAGCTTGGTGCTGGCGCTGGAGGTGTGCGCGGCGAGGTCGTCGCGCTCGCACAGCAGCACCGACCACCCGCGGCCGGCGGCGTCGCGCGCGATCGCGGCACCGTTGATGCCGCCGCCGACCACCAGCAGGTCGACACTGAGGTCCGTTTCGGTCATGCGTTCCCGCGACTGTCTGCAGGTCGCACGTGGCCGACCCAGGTTGCGTCAGGATGATGGCACAGGCTCGTGGCGCGATTGTTGCCTGGGTTCACATCAACGGCGGGTGACGGGTTCGCGATCGCGCGGTTGTGACGCGGGCAAAAAAATCCCGAAGCCGCCCGGCTTCGGGAAGGAGGGTACGGACGGGCCGGAGAGACCTCTTTGTAATGCGCGACGCTTGCGTTGCGCGGGACGCGGCACGGGCCGCGCCCCGCGGCGAGTTCGATACGGCGTGTTCGATACGGCGTGTTCAGGGAAGCGGAATGGGCTGTGCGTTCATCGCATCCGCCCGTCGTCTGCGCTCAATCGCGCAGCTCGGCGACCTGACACGGCAGCTCGAGCTGGGCCAACACCGCCGCGGTGACTTCGGCGGTGGTCGCGGCG
Organism: Lysobacter antibioticus HS124; assembly: GCF_000336385.2. GTDB lineage: Bacteria > Pseudomonadota > Gammaproteobacteria > Xanthomonadales > Xanthomonadaceae > Lysobacter > Lysobacter firmicutimachus. Next base: position 50,632 of record NZ_HG424470.1, read on the forward strand.
CGGCCGGCCGGGGCCAGGTCGGCGGTCAGCGTGCCGGCCTCCAGCACCGCGGCGACCGCACGCTCGACGCATTCGGCCTCGGCCTCCAGGCCCAGCGAATGGCGCAGCAGCAGCGCGGCGCTGAGGATGGTGCCGCAGGGGTTGGCGATGCCGCGGCCGGCGATGTCCGGGGCCGAACCGTGGATCGGTTCGTACAGACCGACCTTGCCTTCGCCGAGCGAGGCCGAGGGCAGCAGGCCCAGCGAACCGGCCAGCATCGAGGCTTCGTCGGTGAGGATGTCGCCGAACATGTTCTCGGTGACGATCACGTCGAACGCGCGCGGCTTGGCGATCAGATGCATCGCCATCGAATCGACCAGCTGATGCTCCAGGGTCACGTCGGGGAATTCCTCGCGCGCCACCTTTGCCGCGACTTCGCGCCACAACCGCGAGGTCTCCAGCACGTTGGCCTTGTCGACCGAGACCACGTGCTTGCGGCGGCCGCGGGCGAGTTCGCAGGCGCGGCGCACGACCCGTTCGATCTCGGCCACGCTGTACTCGCACAGGTCGCTGGCGGCGTCGGGACTGCGTTGCTTGCGGCCGAAATAGATGCCGCCGGTAAGCTCGCGCACCACCATCAGGTCGACCCCGGCCAGCAGGTGCGGCTTGATCGGCGACGCGCCGAGGGTGGCGGCGTGCGGTTGCACCGGGCGCAGGTTGGCATACAGGCCCAGCCCCTTGCGCAGCGCCAGCAGGCCTTGCTCGGGGCGGACCTTGGCTTGCGGATCGGACCACTTGGGGCCGCCGACCGCGCCCAGCAGCACCGCGTCGGCGCGCTGGCAGGCCTGCAGGGTCGCCGCCGGCAGCGGCTCGCCGCTGGCGTCGATCGCGGCGCCGCCGATCGCGTGCTCGCGCAGTTCGAAATGGTGACCGTAGCGGGCGGCGACCGCGCGCAGCACTTCGACCGCGGCGGCAGTGACTTCCGGACCGATGCCGTCGCCGGGCAGAACGACGATGTCAGCGCGCATGGGAGGACTCCTGGGATGGGGATTGCGCCGCGGCGCGGCGCTGTTCGTAGTGATTGATCGCCTGCTGCTGGCGCAGCAGATAGCCGAGCTGGTCGACGCCCTCGATGAGGCAGGTCTGGGCGAAGGCGTCGAGCGGGAACTCGACCGAGCGCCCGTCGGGCAGATGCAGGCGGCGTTCGCGCACGTCGATGCGCAGCTCGATGCCCGGCCGGGCGAGCAGCTCGTCGAGCAGCGCCTGCTCGACCACCACCGGCAGCAGGCCGTTCTTGAGCGAGTTGCTGCGGAAGATGTCGGCGATCTCGCTGCTGATCACCGCGCGCAGGCCGAGGTCGGTCAGCGCCCAGGGCGCGTGTTCGCGCGAAGAGCCGCAGCCGAAATTGCGCCCGGCGACCAGGATCGCGGCGCCGGCGTTTGCGGGCTTGTTGAACTCGAAGGCCGGGTTGGGCGAGCCGTCGGCCAGGTAGCGCCAGTCGTTGAAGGCGAACTTGCCCAGGCCCTTGCGCTCGGTGGTGGTCAGAAAGCGCGCCGGGATGATCTGGTCGGTGTCGATGTTGCGCTCGCGCAGCACCACGGTGCGCGAGACCAGTTCGACGAAGCCGGCGCCGGCGCCGGCGTCGGTAGAAGCGATGGAAGCGGACATCACGCGACCTCCTGGACGGCCGAGGCTTGGGCGGCATGGGCGAGGTAATCGCGCGGGTCGACCACCCGTCCGGCGACGGCGCAGGCCGCCGCGGTCAGCGGCGAAGCCAGCAGAGTGCGCGCACCCTTGCCTTGGCGGCCCTCGAAATTGCGGTTGCTGGTCGATACCGCCAACTGACCGGCGCCGACCAGATCGCCGTTCATGGCGATGCACATCGAGCAACCGGGTTCGCGCCACTCGGCGCCGGCGGCGCGGATCACCGCGTCCAGGCCCTCGGCCTCGGCATCGCGCTTGACCTGCTCGGAGCCGGGCACGACCAGCATGCGCACGCGCGGATGCACGTGTCGGCCGCGCAGCACCTCGGCGGCCTGGCGCAGGTCGGACAGGCGCGAGTTGGTGCAGCTGCCGACGAACACCACGTCGACCGGACGCCCGGCCAGCGCGCTGCCGCCTTCGAAGCCCATGTAGGCCAGGGCCTTGGCCTCGTCGGCGTCGCCGGCCTGCGGCAACGCCGCGTCGACCGCGGCGACTTGGCCCGGGTGCGTGCCCCAGGTCAGGGTCGGCTTGATCGTGGACGCATCGATATGCACTTCGCGGTCGAAGCGTGCGCCTGGGTCGGTTTTGAACTCGCTCCAACGCGCCACGGCGCGCTCGAAGTCGGCGCCGCGCGGCGCGCGCGGGGTCTTGGCCAGATAGTCGTAGGTGACCTGGTCCGGCGCGATCAGGCCGGCGCGGGCGCCGGCCTCGATCGACATGTTGCACACCGTCATGCGCTCGTCCATCGACAGCGCGCGCACGGTCGAGCCGCGGTACTCGATGACGTGGCCGGTGCCGCCGTTGACGCCGATTTCGCCGATCACGTGCAGGATCAGGTCCTTGGCGCCGACGCCGGGGGCCAGCTCGCCTTCGATGTTGATCGCCAGGGTCTTGGGCTTGCGCTGCAGCAGGCATTGGGTGGCCAGCACGTGGCCGACTTCGCTGGTGCCGATGCCGAAGGCCAGCGCGCCGAACGCACCGTGGGTGGCGGTGTGGCTGTCGCCGCAGACGATGGTCTGGCCGGGCTGGGTCAGACCGAGTTCCGGGCCGATCACGTGGACGATGCCGCGATGGGCGCTGTCGAAATCGAACAGCTCGATGCCGTGGCGCGCGCAGTTGCGGCGCAGGGTGTCGACCTGATGCTCGGCCTCGGCGGTGTAGTAGGGCAGACGGCCGTCGGCGCCGGCGGGCAGGGTCGGGGTGGAATGGTCGAGCGTGCCCTTGGTCAGATCGGTGCGGCGCGGCGTGAGGCCGCGCGCTTCGAGTTCGGCGAAGGCCTGCGGCGAGGTGACCTCGTGGATCAGGTGCAGGTCGATGTACAGCACCGCGGGCGCGGCCTCGCTTTCGGGCGCGACCAGGTGGGCGTCCCACAGTTTGTCGAACAGGGTGCTGGGCTGGGTGGCTGAAGTCATGATGGGGGCGACTATGGCTTTCGGCTTGAATGGTTCGATCTTCGGTGTCCCTTCTCCCGGTTGCGGGAGAAGGGCTCAGGTCAGGCGGTGGCGGCGACCTTGTGCGGCTGCGACTCGGCTTGCTGACGGGTGCGCAGCAAGCGGTTGGCCAACTCCAGCCAGGCCAGCGCACTGGCCTCGATGATGTCGGTGCTGGTCCCGGAGCCGGTCAGCTCGATCCCGTCCACGCGCGCGGTCACGCTGGCCTGCCCCTGGGCATCGTCGCCGGTGGTCACGCTGGAGACGTTGTAGCTGTCGATGCGCAGGGCGATGCCGGTAGCGCGGGCCAGGGCGGCGAACAGCGCGTGCACCGGTCCGTCGCCGACCGCGGCTTCGCTGATCGTGGCGCCGTCGGGCTCGACCAACTGCACGCTCGCGGTCGGCAAGCTGCCGTCGGCGACGCCGGTGCTGACGTGGGCGCGCACCAGCCGGTAGCCGCGCGCGGCCTTGGCGTCGGCGCCGAGCACCAGCGCCTCCAGGTCGGCGTCGAACACTTCGCGCTTCTTCTCAGCCAACGCCTTGAAGCTGGCGAACACCGCGTTCAAACGCGCCTCGTCCAGGCTGAAGCCCAAGGCCTGCAGGCGGTCGCTCAGCGCGGCGCGGCCGCTGTGGCGGCCCATGACCATCTGCGACTGCGCCCAGCCCACGGTCTCCGGGTGCATGATCTCGTAGGTGCCACGGTGCTTGAGCATGCCGTGCTGGTGGATGCCCGATTCGTGCGCGAACGCGTTCTGGCCGACGATGGCCTTGTTGCGCTGGACCACCATGCCGGTGATGCGCGACAGCAGGCGCGAGGTCGGCACCAGGCGGCGGCTGTCGATGCGGGTGCCGACGTTGTAGTAGGCGTTGCGCACCCGCAGCGCCATCACCAGCTCTTCCAGCGCGCAGTTGCCGGCGCGTTCGCCGATGCCGTTGATGGTGCATTCGACCTGGCGCGCGCCGCCTTCGATCGCGGCCAGGCTGTTGGCCACGGCCAGGCCCAGGTCGTTGTGGCAGTGGGCGCTGAACACCGCCTTGTCGGCGTCGCGCACGTTGCCGCGCAGGTGTTCGAACAGGGCGCGGATCTCGCTCGGGGTGGTGTAGCCGACGGTGTCGGGAATATTCAGCGTGCGCGCGCCGGCGGCGACCGCGGCGCTGCAGATCTCGACCAGATAATCGTGCTCGGTGCGCAGCGCGTCCTCGCAGGAGAACTCGACGTCGTCGACGTAGCGGCGCGCCTGCTCGATCGCGGCGATCGCGCGCTCGGTCACCTGCTGCTTGTCCAGGTTGAGCTTGTGCTGGCGGTGCAGCGGGCTGGTGGAGATGAACACGTGGATACGCGGCTTGGCCGCGCCTTCCAGGGCACGCGCGCAGGCTTCGATATCGCCGGGGTGGCAGCGGGCCAGGGTCGCCAGGGTCGAGCCGCGCACTTCGCGCACGATCGCCCGGGTGCCTTCCAGGTCGGCCTCGGAACTGGCGGGAAAGCCGGCCTCGATCACGTCGACGCCGAGTTCGGACAAGGCATGGGCGAAGCGCAGCTTCTGGCTGGCGGTCATGCTGCAGCCCGGCGACTGCTCGCCGTCGCGCAGGCTGGTGTCGAAAATCGTGACCTGTTGTTGCGGCGCGTCGGTCGGTACTACCGGTCCGGACGTGTCGTTCATGGGAATCAATCCTCTAATACGGCGTAACGCGGGTTGGAAGTCGTGGCATCGTCGCTGGGGCGGGAGTCGGGGCCGCGGCGGCCCCGACTAAGTCGCATCGCGGGATCGAGATTGGCGAGCTTGTAAATGTCCGCCTCGACGGTGGCCGCTTCGCGACCGAGCGCTTCGCGGTTGCGCCGGCGCGGGCGCCGCGGCGGCCGCGGCCGCACGTCCGACAGCAGCTGCGCCAGCACCCCGGCGTCGACGTTGCCGCCGGACACCACCGCGCATTTGCGCTTGCCGACGATGCGGCGACCGGCGGCCAGGGCGAGGGCGCCGGCGCCCTCGGCGATGATGTGTTCTTCCAGCGCGAGCCGGACCAGGGTTTCGCGCAGCTCGGCTTCGCGCACGATCACCACGTCGTCGAGCATTTCGCCGAGCACGCGCTCGGTCAGGCGGCCGGGCTCCTTGACCCGCACGCCGTCGGCCAGGGTCGCGGCCGGCTCGAGCAGGCGGCGGTCGCCGCGCAGGGCGCGCGCCATCGAGTCCACGCCTTCGACCTGGGCGCCGATCACCCGCACCTTGCGGCCGGCGGCGCCGCCCGCCAGCAGCTGCGACTTCAACGCCATCGCCACGCCGGCGGCGAGGCCGCCGCCGCCGATCGGCACCAGCACCACGTCGGGCAGGAAGGCCGCCAGTTCCAGGCCGATCGTGCCCTGGCCGGCGATCACGTCGGGGTCGTCGAAGGCCGACAGCAGCCGGTAGTCGTGCTGCTCGGCCAGTTCCTTGGCGAAGGCCTTGGCGTCGTCGTAGCCGTCGCCGTGCAGGCGCACGGTGGCGCCCCAATGGGCGACGCCGGCGACCTTGGTCTGCGGCGCGGTGCGCGGCATGACCGTGATCGCGGGGATGCCCAGGCGATACGCGGCCCAGGCCAGGCCCTGGGCATGATTGCCGGCCGAGGCGGCGATCACCGGACGATGATCGCCGCGTTCGCGCCCGGCCAGCAGGGCGTTGAGCGCGCCGCGCACCTTGTAGGAGCCGGTGCGCTGCAGGTTCTCCAGTTTCAACCAGCAGCCGAAGCGCTCGGCGTGGTGCAGCGGAGTCGGCTCCAGATAACGCCTCAGCCGCACTTGCGCCGCCAACAGGTCGGCGGCGCTGAGCGTGGCCAGGCTGGCTACGTCGCAATCCATGGCTCAGACCGCGGTCAGCCAGGCGGCGTAGCGCGGCTCTTCGCCGCGCACGACGCGTGCGTACAGGGCGGCCAGCTCGCGCGTGACCGGGTTGTCGCCGAATTCGCGGCGGTCCAGCACGCTGATCGGGGTGGCCTCGGCGGCGGTGCCGCAGACGAAGACTTCGTCGGCGTCGAGCAGCTCGTGCAGGGTGACCTCGCGCGATTGCGCGCCGGACAGCTCGATCATGGTGTCGCGGGTGATGCCGGGCAGGGCGTCGCGATGTTCGACCGAGGTCACCACGCCGTTCTTGACCATGAACACATTGGCGCCGGTGCACTCGACCACATAGCCTTTGTCGTCGGTGAACAAGGCTTCGTCGAAGCCGCGCTGCTTGGCTTCGCGCTTGGCCAGGATCGAATTGACGTAGGCGCCGCTGAGCTTGAGCGCCGGCAGCGAGGTGGCCGGGTTGCGCTTCCACGGCGACACGGTCAGGCGGGTGCGCGCGCCGCCCAGATGCACGACCTTGGGCAGGGTCGCGATCATCAAGTGCTGGCTCAGCGGATCGACGTCCAGGCCGATGCTGCCCGTGCCCATCCAGGTCAGCGGGCGGATGTAGGCGTCGCGGTGGCCGTTGGCGCGCAGGGTGGCCAGGGTCGCCTGGCTGGCGCGCTCGACGTCGAAGTCGATGCCGAACATGTCCGCGCCCTTGCGCATGCGCTCCATGTGCTCGGGCAGGCGGAACACCGCCGCGCCGCCGTCGACGGTGGCGTAGCTGCGGATGCCTTCGAACACCGCGGTGCCGTAATGCATGGCGTGGGTGGTCAGCGGCGCTTCCGGCGCGTCGCCGGGGATGAACCGGCCGTCGAACCAAATGAGCGGCATTCGCTGGGAAGTCGGGACTTCGCTACGAGCGCGGGACTCAGGACTACGAGCCGCGGCCGACGTCTCGACTTCAGCGCGCGCCGCCTCGCTGCGCGCCGGCGCATACGCGCGCTCGCGCGTCGCAGCCGCGGCTTGCGCGGGCGATTGGTTTTCGGCCGCGGCCGGACGTTCCAGGGTTTCGGCGGTCAGGTGCATGGGGAAACCTCAACGGCAAGACAGTCGTAGAGCTTGGCGAGCTGGGTCTGCAGCGCGGTGTCGGCGCGATCGCCCTCCACCGTCATGCGCAGGTGCCAGCGATCGCCGTCGGGTTGCGCTTCGCCGTCCACCGACAGCGGACGGAAGCCGCGGCGCTCGGCGGCGCCCAGTACGCGAGCCAGCGCGCCTTCGGCCTGGCGCAGGGTCAGATCAAGCTGGTATCGCATGGGCGTCCTCCGTCGCGTTGGGGGTGGTGGGGCTCAGACTGACGATCGCGTCGGCGTCGGCCGCTTCGGGATCGAGCATCTGGGCGTTGTTGTGGTTCGGCGGCACCAGCGGCCAGACGTTGGCGGCCTGGTCGATGGCGACGTGCAGCAGCACCGGGCCCGGGGTTTCCAGCATGTAGGCCAGGGCCTCGTCGACCGAGTCGGCGCGGTCGACGTACATCGCCTTGACCCCGAATGCGGCGGCCAGGGCGCAGAAGTCCGGGTTGTCGGACAGATCGATTTCGGAATAGCGGCGTTCGAAGAACAGCTCCTGCCATTGCCGCACCATGCCCAGGGCCTGGTTGTCGAGCAGGACGATCTTCACCGGCAGGCGGTAGCGGGCGATGGTCGCCAGCTCCTGCACGTTCATCAGGAACGAGCCGTCGCCGCTGACGCAGATCACCCGCGCTTCCGGCTCGCCTCCGTCGGCATGGGCGAGCTGCGCGCCCATCGCCGCCGGCACGCCGAAGCCCATCGCGCCCAGGCCGCCGCTGGTCAAGTGCTTGCGCGGGTCGTCGAAGCGCCAGTGCTGGGCGACCCACATCTGGTGCTGGCCGACGTCGCAGGCGACCACCGCCTCCGGCGCCAGTTCCGACAGGCGTTTGAGCAGCGCCGGCGCGTACACGCTTTCGCCGGGCGCGTCGTAGCGCGGCGCGCAATCGCGCTTGCGCTGCAGGCAGGTGTCGCGCCAGGCGCGGCGGGCGCCGCCGTTGCGGCCCTGCAACTGGGCGGTGACCGGCGCTGTCAGCGCGTCCAGCGAACGACGCAGGTCGCCCTGCACCGCGGCGTCGGCGTAGCGCAGCTTGCCGATCTCGCAGGCGTCCAGGTCCATGTGCACGACCCGCGCGTTGGGCGCGAATTCGGCCAGCTTGCCGGTGGCGCGGTCGTCGAAGCGCGCCCCGACCACGATCAGCAGATCGCATTCCTGCACCGACAGATTGGCGGCGCGGTTGCCGTGCATGCCCAGCATGCCCAGATTCAGCGCGTGTTCGGCCGGCAGCGCGCCCAGGCCTTTCAGGGTCAGCACCGCCGGAATCTGGCTGCCTTCGACGAAGGCGCGGAACGATTCGACCGCGCCGCCCAGGGCGATGCCGCCGCCGCCGTAGATCAGCGGCTTGCGCGCGTGCGCGATCAGCGCCGCGGCTTCGTGGTAGGCCGCGTCCGGCGCGCGCGGCACCGGGTCGACCGGCAGCGGCGCGTGCGCGGCCAGATGCGAGGCGTCGGCGTTCTGCACGTCCTTGGGCAGATCGATCAGCACCGGGCCGGGGCGGCCGGAACGGGCCAGGCGGAACGCCTCGGCGACCGTCCGCGGCAGCTCGTCGACGCTGCGCACCAGGAAGCTGTGCTTGACGATCGGCAGGGTCATGCCGAACACGTCCAGCTCCTGGAACGCATCGGTGCCCATCAGCGTGGTCGCGACCTGGCCGGTGATGGCGACCATCGGCACCGAGTCCAGCATCGCGTCGGCGATGCCGGTGACCAGGTTGGAAGCGCCCGGACCGGACGTGGCTACGCAGACGCCGACTCGCCCGCTGGCACGGGCATAGCCGTTGGCCGCGAAAGCCGCGCCTTGCTCGTGACGGACCAGCACATGCTTGAGGTCCGACCCGTGCAGGGCATCGTAGAAAGGCATGATGGTGCCGCCCGGATAACCGAACAGCGTGTCCACGCCTTCTGCGGCCAGTGCTTGCACCAGCCAGCGGGCACCGTTCATCAGGCGGCCTCTTCCTGTCGTTCGCCGCGGGTCGCGGCAGGAGCGGCGGGCTGCGCCTTGGGCGCGGTGTCCAGCCACTTCATGTTGGCGCGCAGCTTCTTGCCGACCGCCTCGATCGGATGCTCCAGGTCGCCCTGCTTGAGCGCCTTGTAGTGGGCGTTGCCGGCGGCGTATTCGGCGATCCACTGCTTGGCGAAGGTGCCGTCCTGGATTTCGGCCAGGACCTTGCGCATCTGCGCCTTGGTGTTGTCGTCGACCACGTAGGGGCCGCGAGTCAGCGCACCGTACTGCGCGGTCTCGCTGATGAATTCGTGCATGCGGGTCACGCCGCCTTCGTAGAACAGGTCGACGATCAGCTTCAGTTCGTGCAGGCACTCGTAGTACGCGACTTCCGGCTGGTAGCCGGCTTCGACCAGGGTTTCCCAGCCGGCCTGGACCAGCTTGGTCGCGCCGCCGCACAGCACCGCCTGCTCGCCGAACAGGTCGGTCTCGGTCTCTTCCTTGAAGGTGGTCTTGATCGCGTTCTGGCGCGCGCCGCCGATGCCGGCGCAGTAAGTCAGGGCGAACTCCTCGGCGCGGCCGCTCTTGTCCTGGTGCACGGCGTAGACGCTGGGCACGCCGCGGCCGATTTCGTACTCGCGGCGGACCAGCGCGCCCGGACCCTTGGGCGCCACCAGGACCACGTCGAGGTCGGCGCGCGGCGCGATCTGGCCGTAGTGGACGTTGAAGCCGTGCGCGAACAGCAGGCAGGCGCCCTGGCGGATGTTCGGTTCGATGACGTCGCGGTACAGCTGCGGTTGGACCATGTCCGGGGTCAGCACTGCGACCAGGTCGGCGGCGGCGACCGCTTCGGCCGGCGTGGCGACGGCGAAACCGTCGGCCTTGGCCTTGATCTCGGTCGGGCCGCCCGGGCGCAGGCCTACGGTGACGTCGAAGCCGGAGTCGCGCAGGTTCAGCGCATGAGCGCGGCCCTGGCTGCCGTAGCCGACGATGGCGATCTTGGGGCGGGAGGCGGTGCTGGTGGTCATGGTGGTCTCGGGAGAAGTGAGTGGAGAGGAGCGAGGGGAGAGGAACGAGTTGCGTCAGGCGGGTTCGGGGACGGCGTTGTCGATCAACGCCGCGTCGATCTTTTTCGTCGCCGGCGATTGCAACGGGCCGGGCGCGGTGACCGCGCCGCGCGAGGCCGAGCCGACCAGCCGCGCGTACTTGGCCAGCGCGCCGGTGGTCACGCGCGGCGCCATCCGCGCCGGTTCGCGCGCGGCCAGGTCGGCGGCGACGTTGAGGGTGCGGGTCTTGACGTCGATGCTGACCACGTCGCCTTCGCGCAGCCGCGCGATCGGGCCGCCGTGCGCGGCCTCCGGCGAGATGTGGCCGACCATGAAGCCGTGGGTCGCGCCGCTGAAGCGGCCGTCGGTGATCAGGGCGACGTCGTTGCTCAGCCCTTGGCCGACCAGGGCCGCGGTGACCGCCAGCATCTCGCGCATGCCCGGACCGCCGGTCGGGCCTTCGAAGCGGATCACGACCACGTCGCCGGCATGGATCTGCCGCGCCTGGACCGCGGCGAACGCGGCTTCTTCGGAATCGAACACCCGCGCCGGACCGGCGAAATGCTCGCGGCCGTGGCCGGCCAGTTTCAGAATGCAGCCGTCCGGCGCCAGGTTGCCGTAGATGATCGAGTAGCCGCCGCGCGGCTTGATCGGGTCGGCGACCGGACGCACCACGTCCTGCGCATCGCTCATCCGCGCCTGCGCCAGCTCCTGGAAAAAGGAACGGCCGGTGACCGTGGGAATGTCCTCGATCAGACCGGCCGCCTTGAGTTCGCGCGCCACCAGTGCCGCACCGCCGAATTCGAACATTTCCGCGGCGGTGTAGCGGCCGCCCGGTTTCAGGTCGGCGATCACCGGCGTGTGCGCGGCGGCTTCGAACTCTTCCAGGTCGAAAGCGACGCCGGCTTCGTGGGCGATCGCCAGCAGGTGCAGGGCGGCATTGGTCGAGCCGGCGGTGGCCGAGACCGCGCGCGCGGCGTTGCGCAGCGCCTGGGGAGAGAGCAGTTCGCGCGGTCCCGGCCGGCCGTCGCGCAGGCGTTGCATCACCATCTCGCCGCAGGCGCGTGCGGCTTCGGGCTTGTCGGCGTGGATCGCCGGAATGTCGTTCAGGCCCAGCGGCGACAGGCCGAGGAAGGTCAGCACCATGGCCATGGTGTTGGCGGTGAACTGGCCGCCGCAGGCGCCGGCGCCGGGACAGGCATGGGCTTCGATGCGGTGCAGTTCGGCGTCGTCGATGCGCCCGGCCGAGTGCGCGCCGACCGCTTCGAACACGTCCTGCACGGTCAGCGGCTTGTCCTCGCCGGTGCCGCGCTTGGACGGGCAATGCCCCGGCATGATCGTGCCGCCGTAGAGGATCACGGTCGGGATATCCAGGCGCGCGGCGGCCATCGCCGCGGCCGGGATGGTCTTGTCGCAGCCGACCAGCAGCACCATCGCGTCCAGGCAGTGGCCGGACACGGCCAGTTCGATCGAATCGGCGATGGTCTCGCGCGAGGCCAGCGAAGCGCGCATGCCGTCGCTGCCCATGGCGATGCCGTCGGTGACGGCGATGGTGTTGAACTCGATCGGCGTGCCGCCGCCGTCGTGCACGCCGCGGCGCACGTGCTGGGCCAGATCGCGCAGGGTGATGTTGCACGGCGACACGTCGGACCAGGTGTGGACCACGGCGACCAGCGGTCTGGCGATGGCCGCGTCGTCCAGGCCGGTGGCGCGCAGCATCGCGCGCGCGGGGGCTCGGGCCGGGCCTTGCTTGATGGCGTTGCTTCTCACGTACAACGGTTCCTGTGTTGCGCGTCCGTGGCGCGTGTCCGCACGATCCGCGTGCGGCGTTTGCAGGAACCCAGGGCCGTAAAACGAAAAACCCCGCGCCTTTGGGGCGCGGGGTTCGAGGTTCTTTCGACCTTGGGTTGTGTGGTTTTGCTACACGAACCCGACTCCCGCGCTGGTAAGCGAGGTAATAAGTACGAGGACGAGAATAATCGTGGCGATCGCGGGCGCGACCTTGAGCGCAACGCGCGCGGCGCCGTTCGAGGCCTGGGCGGCCCGGAGCGAAGTCGTCTGCGAGTGAGTGCTGCGCTGCGTCATGCGAACGAGAAGAACATGCCCGTTCGCGGCTTGTCAATAGTTTCTTGGAAAACCATCGCGGGGCGTGCGAGCAGTCACAGGGAACCTGGGAACGAAAGGGGCCGCTAAGGCTAGGCCCCCTTCATTCCTGGCACGTTCGCGCTGAGTAGATCCGAAACTAGTGTGCTTCCAGGAGAAAAAGGCCGGCAACTCGCCGCTCGCGTTGCAACATCGCAGCATTGCTTGCGTTCAGTGCGTTCAGTGCGTTCAGCCGCTTGCCGCGTGTGTGCCGGGCGGCCCAGCGATCGCGAAAGCGACGATGGAGCACCGCTAAAGGGATCGGGCGGGTTAAGCCGGTGGCCCAACCCGCTCCTCCGCTGGGCCGCTCAGGCCCAGGCGGTGGCGAGCAGGCGATCGCGCAATGCGGCGTAGTTCGCCGCCAGCGGCTCGGCCGAGGCAGGCCGCGCCAGCGATGCGGCCAATGCCGGCGGCGGTTCCACCGCATGCCCGACCAGCGGCTCGACGATGCCGTCGAACTTGGCCGGATGCGCGGTCGCGACCACCGCCCACGGCCGTTCGTCGCCCTGCGCGCGCAGGGTCTCGAGCAAGCGCAGGCCGGTCGCGGTGTGTGGACAGGGGACCACGCCATGGCGTTGCGGCGCCGCGGCGATCGTGGCGCGGATGGTGTCGTCGTCGACCCCGACTGCGCGCACTGCCGCGCGCAGTTCGGCGTCGTCGCGGTGCCAGTGGCGCAGGCGCTCGAAGTTGCTCGGCGCGCCGACGTCCATGGCGTTGGCCAGGGTGGCGCGGGTCGCTTGGGCGGCGTAGTCGGCACCGGCGAAATAGCGCGGCAAGGTGTCGTTGGCGTTGGTGGCCAGCGCGATTTCGCCGATCGGCAGGCCCATGCGGCGGGCGACGAAGGCGGCGCAGGCGTTGCCGAGATTGCCGGTGGGGACGATGAAGTTGAGCGGCTCGCCGCGCTGCGCGTAATGCCGGCCGGCGGCGTGGGCGTAGTAGGCGGCTTGCGGCAGCAGCCGGCCCAGGCTGATGCTGTTGGCCGAACTCAGCGGCAACCGCGTGCGCAGCACTTCGTCGGCCAGGGCCTGCTTGACCAGGCGTTGGCAGGCGTCGAAATCGCCGTCCACGCGCAGCGCGCGCACATTGTCGCCCCAGCAACCCAGGCCATGGGCCTGACGCGGCGAGACCCGGCCGTCGGGATACAGGATCACCACTTCGAAGCCGGGCCGGCGGTGGAAAGCGGCGGCGACCGCGGCGCCGGTATCGCCCGAGGTCGCGACCAGGATCGTGGTCGGCGCGTCGCCGTCCCGGCGCAGGCCGGCCAGGGCACCGGCGAGGAAGCGCGCGGCGTAGTCCTTGAACGCCGCGGTGGGGCCGTGGAACAGCTCCAGCAGCCAGTCGTCGGCGCCGGCCAGCGGGCGCAGCGGCGCATCGAACGAGAACGCTTGCGCGCAGATCTCGCCGAGCCGTTCGCGCAGCGACGACTGTTCGAAGTAGGGCGCGAGCAGCGCATGCGCGGTGTCGGGCAGGCGCTCGGCGGCGAGTGGCTGGTCCAGTGCGGGAATGCCTTCGGGAACGTAGAGCCCGCCGTCGGGCGCGAGACCGGCGGCAAGGGCGGCGTCGATCGGGGTCGGGGCGGTGCGGCCGCGGGTGCTGAGGAAGTTCATGCGGAGTCCGGTGATGGGGCCGTGGGTGCTTGCGGGGAGAGCAAATCCCCCTCGGTCCCCCCCTTTTTAAAAGGGGGAAGACAAGCAGGTTGAATTAGGTAGATGCCGAGGCTCTGGTCCGTAGCCTTTGCTGTTCCCCCCTTTTGAAAAAGGGGGCAGGGGGGATTGGCCTTTGCTCTGCCTACCCGATCACCTCCGCCCGCGGCCCCGCCACCGGCCCGACATAGGCGCGCGAATCAAAACCGGCGGCGGCGAACGCCGCGCGCATCGCCGCGGCGGCGGCCTGCGCCTGCGCCTCCGATGCGAACCAGGCGAAGCAACTCGGACCGGCGCCGGAAATGCTGGCGCCGAGCGCGTCCTGGGCCAGTGCGGCGGCTTTGACTTCGGCGAAGCCCGGGATCAGCGGCGCGCGGCGCGGTTCCACCAACAGGTCGACCAGGCCTTCGCGCAACAACTCGACGTCGCCGCGTTGCAGGCCGGTGAGGAACAGCGCCAGATGCGCGCTCTGCCTGACCACCTGCGCCAACGGATAAGGCTCGGCCAGTACCGCGCGCGCGCGCCGGGTTTCCAGCACCTGATCGGGATGCACCACCACCGCATGCAGGAACGAGGGCACGCTCAGCGCAATCATCTTGGTCGAAGTCGCCATCACCACGCCGCCGAGCAGCATCGGCGCGACGTTGTCGCCGTGGCGGCTGCCGCTGGACACCGACTCGCCGTCGAGGGCGAATTCGTACAGCGCTTCGCGCGACAGCGGCCGGTCGAGCAAGGCATTGGCGGCGACCAGCGCAGCGACGCAGGACGCGGCCGAGCCGCCGAGGCCGGAGCCGAGCGGAATGCCCTTGTCGAGTTCGAGTTCGAAGCCGTAGTCCAGGCCGAGCTTTTCGCGCAGGCAGATCAGCGCCTGTCCGGCGGTGTTGCGCGCCGCCTCCAGCGGCAATGCATCCGCGCCCGGCACCTCGCCGCGGATCGCGCGAATCCGCACCGTCGGCTCGTCGATGCGCCGCACCGTCGCCACGTCGCGCGGGCCGGCGATGGAATGGCCGAGCACGTCGAAGCCGACGCCGATGTTGCCGACGCTGGCCGGGGCGAAGGCCCGCGCCTGCCGCGCCGCGGACGCGGACGGTTCGGCGGCGGGTGAAGACATAGCAGCGCTCATGCACGGGCTCCCAAAGCTTGCGCGATCGTCAGCAGGTCGCCGAACACGCCGGCGGCGGTAACGTCCGGGCCGGCGCCCGGTCCTTGCACCACCAGCGGATTATCCGCGTAACGCAGGGTGCGGAACTGGATCAGGTTGTCGGTCAGCGCGCCGTGCAAAGCCGCATGCCCCGGCGGCGGCGAGACCACGCCGACGCTGGCGCGACCGGCGCGGTCCAGCCGGGCCAGATAGCGCAGGCTCAGCCCGGCGGCGCGGGCGGTGTCGAAGCGCTGCTGCAGCGGCGCGTCGAGTTCGTGCAGGCGTTCGAAGAATTCCTCTTTCGATACCTCGCGCAGCGCCTCGGGCACCAGGCTTTCGACCTCGATCTGCTCCAGCGACAAGGCGCGGCCGGCTTCGCGGGCGAGGATCACCAGCTTGCGCGCGACGTCGGTGCCGGACAGATCGTCGCGCGGATCGGGTTCGGTATAGCCCAGTGCGTGCGCCTCGCGCACCAGTTCGGAGAACGCGGTGCGGCCGTCGTAACGGTTGAACAGCCAGGCCAGGGTGCCGGACAGAATGCCCTCGACTTCGGTCAGTTCGTCGCCGGTGTCGAGCAGCGAACGCAGGGTCTGGATCACCGGCAGGCCGGCGCCGACCGTGGCCTCGTAGCGGAACTGGCCGCCGTTGCGCGAGGCTTCGCGGATCGCCTGATAGCGCTCCAGCGGGCCGGCGCCGGCGTGTTTGCTCGGCGTCACCACGTGGATGCCGGCGGCGATCCACTGCGGGTAATGCGCGGCGACCGCGTCGCTGCCGCTGCAGTCGACGATCAGCGCATGCGGAATGTGCTCGGCGCGCACGTGCTCGGCGAACCGCTCCAAGTCCAGCGCTTCGTGCTCTTCGGACAAGGCCGCGGCGCCGTCCTCGAACGCCAGCGCGCGCGGCGCCAGATGCATGCGCCGGCTGTCGGCGAGCGCGCGCAAGCGCAGGTCCAGGCGCGAGTTGCGCTGGAAGCGCGGCTGCGCGGCGGCGAGCTGGGCGAGCAGGGCGCGGCCGACCTTGCCGGGGCCGATCAAACCGATCGAGATGCAGTGCGGCGACAGCCAGAACGCCGAATGCGCGGCGCGCAGGGCGCGGGTCGCGTCGCGCGCGGCGATCGCCACCGAGATATTGCGCTCGCCGGCGCCCTGAGCGATCGCACGCAGGTTCACCCGCGCCTTGGCCAGGGCGTCGAACAACTGCGCGGCGACGCCGGGCAGGCCGACCATGCCGTCGCCGACCGCGGCCAGCACGCATACGTCGGGGGTGACCGTGACGTCCTGCGCCTGACCGTCGGCCATCGCATCGGCGAACGCGGCCAGGATCGCCGCGCGGCCGCGTTCGGCCTGATCGGCGCGCACCGCGCAACAGATCGAATGCTCGGACGAGCCCTGCGAAATCATCGTCACCGACACGCCGGCGCCGCGCAGCGCGCCGAACAGCCGTTCGGCGGTGCCGGGCACGCCGACCATGCCGTTGCCGACCAGTTCCAGCACGGCCAGGTTGTGGACCAGGCTCAGGCCTTTGACCGGCACCGCGTCGGGTTGGCTGTGCAGGCTGATCAAGGTGCCGGGCGCCTGCGGATTGCGGGTGTTGCGGATGCGCAGCGGGATGCCGCGCTGCTGCACCGGCGCCAGCGTCTGCGGGTGCAATACCTTGGCGCCGAAGTAGGCCAGTTCGCAGGCTTCGGCATAGGACATCGACGGCAGGCAGACCGCATCCGGCACCAGCCGCGGGTCGGCCGAGAGCACGCCGTCGACGTCGGTCCAGATGGTCAGCGCGTCGGCGTCGAACAGGTTGGCGAAGATCGCCGCGGAGAAGTCGCTGCCGTTGCGGCCTAGCGTGGTGTCCTGCCCCTGCGCGTCGCGGGCGACGAAGCCGGTGATCACCACGTGGCGGTCGTCGTGACGGCGGCGCCAATCGGCCAAGCGTTCGCGGCTCGCGGCCCAGTCCACGCCCACGCCCATCTCGCCCGGGTGCACCACCAGCACTTCGCGCGCGTCCAGCCGGCTCCACCCCGCCGCCGCGCCGCCAAGGGCGGCCAGGATCAGGTACGAGGACAGCACTTCGCCGAGACCGGGCAGGGCTGCGGCGAGTGCGGCGTCGTCCTGCGCGGCCAGCCGTTCCAGCGCTTGGCGCAGGCCTTCGCACTCGGCCTCGATCGCCTCGCGCGTGCCGTGGCGGCGGTGCGGGTCCAGCGAATCGGCGGTTTCGACATGGCGCTTGCGCAGCGCCGACCAGGCCGGCGCCCAGTCCTGGCCCGCGCGTGCGGCGGCGGTCAGGGCGACCAGCGCGTCGGTGACGCCCTGCATGGCCGAGACCACCGCCAGCCGCTGCGGCGCGCCGTCGTCGAGCAGGCCGACCGCAACCCGATAGCGGTCCGCATCGGCCAGGCTGCTGCCGCCGAATTTATGCGCATGGCGCTGCGGCAGCGGCGCCGGACGGGCGATGGGCCCGGATAGACAGGCGTCGGGATCGGAGGCGTCCGGCGCGGACGCATCGGCGTCGCGATCGAGCGCGGGGGATTCGAGTGCGGCTTGGGAGAGGGCGGACGACATGGGGAGGCTCCTGGTGGAGCTCCGCGTCCGGTTCCGGGTTCAGGCTGCCAGCCCGCACCCTGGTCGGGTGCGGAGCGGCGTGGTGGTTTACCTGGACACGCCCGTCCGCACCCCTGGCGAGGTGGTACCGGTACCGGTGGTGGTAATCGACATCGACGCGCACGACGACGAGCCGGCGGACCGGGTCGAGGCGTGGCGGACGAGGGCGATGGCGGGGTGCATGGGGCTAGCAATAACCCGGCGTTGTGCGGCGCGTCAAGAGGGGGCGCGCGGGTTTCCGGCGGACGGTCGTCCGCCCGCCGGGCCGGGGCGAGGGGCGGCGCTCGCCCGCGCGATCAGCCGCAGGCGCTGCGCAACGCGCGTGCGGCGACGCCGGTCGCCCCGCTTCGAGGTGGCCGCCCCGCGGCCGCAAATGCGCGGCGGCCGGGATCGCGGTTCACGCGGATTCGTCATGCGTTGCAGCAAACGCGGGCGACGCAGGCGATGCGTCGCCCATGGCGAGCGAACAGGTGTGCTTTTGCAAGGTCTTGCGTCTCACTCCATACCTCGGCTGTTTCGCGTATTCCCGGGCTGCGGCGCATCGCGCCGATTGGAATAACCAAAGCGTCGAAGCCATCGCATTCGCGACTAGACGCGACGCGTCAATCGCGCGGCATCGGCGCACGACAGCGGGCAGAGTCGGGCCGCTCGCGTTCTTCAGGGCGGCGGAAGCGAGCGTTGTCCGTGCGCTGAGGTACGCGCGCAGTCGCCTACATCCATCAGCGAAGAGGGCGACATGAAGCGAATTTCCAAAGTGGGTTGTGCGGTGCTCGCCGGCGGCGTGCTGGCGGCGCTCGGCGGCGCTGCGGCGGCGGGCGAACGCGCCGATGCGGGCGGCTTGAACAGCCGCGACCTGGTGTATTCCTACGACGAGATGTTCGATTTCGACATCGAGCGCTACCTGGACAAGCACGCGCCGCACCTGCGGCCGTATGCCGAAACGATTTCGCATTGGGCCGGCTACAGCGCGATCAGCCCGAAGGTGTTGATCGCGTTGATGGAACAGCAGAGCGGCGCGGTCAGCCGCAAGCAGGCCAGCCGCGATGCGCTGCGGCGTCCGTTCGGCAAGCTGGCCCAGGCCGGCGACTTCAACGGCCAGACCCGCGAGGTCGCGCTGGCGCTGCGTCAGGCGTTGTACGAACGCGAAGACGCCGATCTCGCGGCGAAGGGACCGATGCCGCTGGCGCGGGCCAATCCGCTGCAGGCGCTGTACGCGCAGTCGGGCGAGAACGAAGCCAATGCCGCGCTGCTCGGCGACGGCCAGTTCCAACTGGTCTACGGCCGCCTGTTCAACGAACCGCGCAAGGCCAAGGCGCCGTCGCCGCGCTTCGCCGCGCAGGGCGACGTCGCCGCGCTCGCCGGCCCGCCGAACGGCTTCCTGCAGTTCCCGTATCCGCGCGGCCAGCGCTGGCACGTCGGCGGCGCGCACACCAACACCGGCTCGGGCAATTACCCGATGTCGTCGCTGGACATGTCGCTCGGCGGCGGCTGGGGCAGCAACCAGAGCAACGTGTGGGTGTCCTCGTCGGCGTCGGGTTCATTCAAGCGCCATTCCTCGTGTTTCGCCGAGGTCGTGCACAGCGGCGGTTGGGCG
>NZ_HG424471.1 GCF_000336385.2 Lysobacter antibioticus HS124
CCCGCCCCGCCGTATTCGTGGGCTGCGTCGCCGGCGCCTACGAACGGCCGCTGCGTACGGCGCTGGCTCGCCTGGCGGCCGCCGTCGGCATCGCCCTGGACGCACCCGCCGGCCAGGGCTGCTGCGGCGCCCTGCACGCCCATGCCGGCGACCCCGCCGGCGCGGAGGCGCTGGCCGACGCCAACCGCCGCGCCTTCTCCGGCCACCGGACCGTGCTGACCCTGGCCAGCGGCTGCCACGAGTCGCTGGCGCGATCGCTGGGCGGCGCCCGCGACGCGATCGATTTCCTCGCCGAACACGGCGAACGCCTGCGCTTCCGCCCGGCCGCGCAGCGCGTGGCCCTGCACCTGCCCTGCAGCCAACGCAACCTGTCGCGCTCCGCGCCGGCCCTGCGCCGCCTGCTGGCGCGGGTGCCGCACTTGCAGGTGGTCGAACTCGACGCCGGCTACGGCTGCTGCGGCGCGTCCGGCAGCCAGATGCTGACCGATCCGGCGCGCGCCGCCGATTTCCGCGCACCGCTGCTGGAGCAGTTCGCGCGCAGCGGCGCGACGGTATTGCTCAGCGCCAACATCGGCTGCCGCCTGCATCTGGCCGGCGGCACCGGTCTGCCCGTGCTGCATCCGCTGGAGTTTCTGGCGCAATGCCTGGACGCGGAGCAAGCGGCGTAATCGCCGCCTGCCCCACCCCGGCTCGATCCGCTTGCCGACCGTCCTGCGCAGGCGGGAACCCGGGCCGCACCGAGGCAACGCCCCGAGCATCGGCTTTCGCCCCAGCGACGGCCGGGCCGCCCCCGTCCCGGACGATTTGTCCACCCGCCTCCGGGCCCGCAACCCTGACGCGCGCGCCGTAGAATCGCGTTCATGACGACCCGCCGCCTCACCCCCCTGGACCGCACGCTGGCCGAAGCGCAGCGCGCCCTCGACACCGTGTTCGGCGCGCCCGCGGCCGAGCGCCCCAACCCGGCCGGCAGCACCGCCGAGCTGGTGCTGGAGCCCGACGAGCGCCGCCATTCGGCCGGGCTGATGCGGATCAACCACGTCGGCGAGGTCTGCGCCCAGGCGCTGTACTGCGGCCAGGCCGCGGTCGCGCGCGACGAGGCCACCCGCGAACACCTGCTGCACGCCGCCCAGGAAGAGACCGACCACCTGGCCTGGTGCGCCGACCGCCTGCGCGAACTCGACAGCCGCCCCAGCCTGCTCAACCCGCTGTGGTACGCCGGCAGCTTCGCCATCGGCGCCCTGGCCGGCCTGCGCGGCGACGGCTGGAACCTGGGCTTCGTGGTCGAAACCGAGCGCCAGGTCGAGGCCCATATCGACGAGCACCTGCAGTCGCTGCCCGAAGGCGACCAGCGCAGCCGCGCGATCCTGCGCACGATGAAAGCCGACGAAGCCCGCCATGCCGAAAACGCCGAGGCCGCCGGCGCGCGCATCTTGCCGATGCCGGTGCCGGCGCTGATGGCGGCGGCGTCGAAGCTGATGAAGTCGGTCGCTTACAGGATCTGAACGGCCGGGATTGGGGATTGGGGATTCGGGATTGGTCTTGAAGCGGCAAGCGCCGGCCAGGCCCTTCCGCCTCGCCGAAGTCCCCGTTGAAACAGGGGACTGGGGATTTGCTCCTGCCTTGACCCTGGCCTCGTTCCGATCGCCCGCCCGCAAACGCGAAGCCCGCCTTGCGGCGGGCTTTGGCGTTGCGGCGCAGCAACCGACTCAATCGGCCAGGTTGCGGCCGTGGTAGAGCTCTTCGATCTCGCGGCGCAGGCGCGCCTCGATCTTCATCCGCTCCTTGAACGACAGGTTCTTGGCCTTCTCCTCGAACAGGTAGGTGTCGAGGTCGAATTCCTTCAGGTGCATCTTCGTGTGGAAGATGTTTTCCTGATAGACGTTCACGTCGAGCATCTCGTAGCGCGACTTGATGTTCTTGGCCAGATAATCCTGGATCGAATTGATCTTGTGGTCGATGTAGTGCTTCTTGCCCTTGATGTCGCGGGTGAAGCCGCGCACGCGGTAATCCATCACCACGATGTCGGACTCGAAGCTTTCGATCAGGTAATTCAGCGCCTTCAGCGGCGAAATCACGCCGCAGGTGGCGACGTCGATATCGGCGCGGAACGTGGCGATGCCGCTGTCCGGATGGGTTTCCGGATAGGTGTGCACGGTGATGTGCGACTTGTCCATGTGCGCGACCACGGCGTCGGAGATGATCTCCTTGCCGGCGGCCTTCTTGTCGATCACCGGCTCCTCGGAAATGAGGATGGTGACCGACGCGCCCTGCGGGTCGTAGTCCTGGCGGGCGATGTTGAGGATGTTCGCGCCGATGATTTCCGCCACATCCGTGAGGATCTGGGTGAGGCGGTCGGCGTTGTACGCCTCGTCGATGTATTCGATATAGCGCCTGCGCTCGTCTTCCGAGGCGGCGAAGCAGACATCGTAGATATTGAACGAGAGGGCCTTGGTGAGGTTGTTGAAACCCTGCAACCGCAGGCGCGGCAACGGCTTGACCACTGTAGGAGGATCCGGACGGACGGCGAGGGCCGCGATTATGAGGCAATTGGCCCCGGGGGGAAACGCACCGCGTTTTTGGGCGTTGTCGATTACAAAAGCGTGACCGCTTCTGCGCTTCCATCATCGCTCTCTATCGGACCGGGATTTTCAGGGGCAGGATTTGCCCCAGCGGCCGGATCGCCCTAAGCTCGGCCGACAGACGAAGCCCACTCCCAATGTCCGCCAACCCGGTAGCTCCCTTGACCGCACTGCGCCGAACCAACAGCCCGTTGTTGCCTGACGGCGCAACGATCGAACGTTTCCTGGCCCACTGCCATCGCCGCCGCTACCCGTCCCGCACGGACGTGTTCCGCCCCGGTGACCCGGCCAGCACCCTCTATTATGTCGTCTCCGGCTCGGTGAGCATCATCACCGAAGAAGAGGACGGCCGCGAACTGGTCCTGGGCTATTTCGGCCAGGGCGAATTCGTGGGCGAACTCGGCCTGTTCATCGAGAGCGACCACCGCGAGGTGATCCTGCGGACCCGCAGCACCTGCGAGCTCGCCGAGATCGGCCACGAGCGCCTCTACGACCTGCTGCTGACCCGGCTGTCGTTGGACGCGCCCAAGCTGCTGTACGCGATCGGCGCGCAGATTTCCCGGCGCCTGCTCGATACCAGCCGCAAGGCCGGCCGCCTGGCCTTCCTCGACGTGACCGACCGCATCGTGCGCGCCCTGCACGACCTGGCCAAGGAACCCGAGGCCATGAGCCACCCGCAGGGCACCCAGCTGCGCGTGTCCCGCCAGGAGCTTTCGCGCCTGGTCGGCTGCTCGCGCGAGATGGCCGGCCGCGTGCTGAAGAAGCTGCAGGCCGACGGCAAGCTCCACGCCCGCGGCAAGACCGTCGTTCTGTACGGGACCCGCTAAGTCCCGATGGGACGAGTCGCACCGTCCGCCGAGACCGCACCCCGGGTGCGGCTCGCGGAACTGGGCGACGCCAGCGACGTGGCCGAGCTGCTGAGCCAGCTCGGCTACCCCTGCACCCGGGATGAGGCTGCCGAGCGCATCGCCGTGCTCCGCGACGACCCGCGCCACTACCTGCTGCTGGCCGAACTCGACGGCCACGCCTGCGGCTTGGTCGCCAGCCATACCCGCTATTCGCTGACCCATGGCGCCGACCTGACCCGGATCACCGCCCTGGTGGTCGCCCGCTCCTGCTATCGCCAGGGCATCGGCCGCCTGCTGCTGCGCGAGGTCGAGCGCCGCGCCCGCCGCGACGGGGTCAGCCGGATCGAAGTCACCAGCAACAGCGCCCGCCTCGAGGCCCACGAGTTCTACCGCCGCTGCGGCTATGCCGACGGCTCGGTGAAGTTCGTCAAGACCCTCGGCGATTGACCCTGTCTATCGAAGCGCCGCCGCAGCGGCCTCGAATCCGGCGGATCGGCCGATCCGGCCAATCCCCGGGAAGCCGCCGCGCAGGGCGGATCACCGCTTTCGTGTCGGGCCGATGCCGGCCTCCACCGGGCCACGCCGGCGCCGGCGCCCCCCGCTGGCCTCAGGGGTCGGCCGGGGCCACCGGGTCGCCGGCCCGGCCGGGGCAGCCCCAGTTGAGGATCGGCGTGCCCGGCGGCAGCACCCGGCGGAACATGTCCACCCGCCCGGCCTTGGGATTGACCACCACCGGCGCGCGCGCCGCTTTCAACAGCGGCAGGTCGGCGCTGCTGTCGGAGTAGGCGATCTCCACCGGCGCGTCGAAACCGACCTCGCGCAGCATGGTCATCTTCATGTCCGAATGGCAGTGGCGACGCGCGGCCAGCGCGCCCAGGCGTGGGCCGACCAGGGTGCCGACCACCGGCACGTCCTCGTGGGCGACGAAGGCCAGGATCGCCCGCGCCAGTTCCGGCGGCGCGCCGGTCGCGACCACCACCCGGTCGCCCTGCACGCGGTGGCGATGCAGCACGTCCAGGGCGATCGGCAGCAGGCGGGCGCGGATCTGCGCGGTGTGCAGGGCCACGTAGCGGTCGATCATCGCGTCCAGGCCGCGCGCCCGGCTCAGGCCGACCGTGCCGATCCAGACGAAGGCGGAAATGCCGCGCCGGCGGGTCGGCAGCCAGGCCACCATCGGCCCGGCCACCGGTGCGATCAGCAGCGCCAGCGCCATCCGCCACCACGAGCGCTTGATCAGCCAGGCGAACAGATGACTGCCGGAATCGCCGTCGTACAGCGTGTGATCGAAATCGAACACCACCAGCGGCGCGCCCTCGCGCACCGGCGGGAAGTGCGCGGGCCGGACCGCGCTCACGCCGCGAACAGCCGCTGCAGCGCCGCGCCCGGGTCGCGTTCGCGCATGAAGCTTTCGCCGACCAGGAAGGTCTCGATGCCGGCCGCGCGCATGCGCGCGACGTCGGCCGGGGTGGCGATGCCGCTTTCGGTGACCAGGGTGCGGTCCGGCGGCACCGCGCTGCGCAGTTCCAGGCTGGTGTCGAGCGAGACCTGGAAGGTGCGCAGGTTGCGGTTGTTGACCCCAATCAGCTCGCAGTCGGTCTGCAGCGCGCGTTCGAGCTCGTCGATGTCGTGCACTTCCACCAGCACGTCCATGCCCAGCTCCATCGCCAGGCCGGCCATCTCGATCATCGGCCCGTCTTCGAGCGCGGCGACGATCAGCAGGATCGCGTCGGCGCCGATCAGGCGCGCCTCGTAGATCTGGTACGGATCGACGGTGAAATCCTTGCGCAGCACCGGCAGCGCGCAGGCCTCGCGGGCTTCGCCGAGATAGGCGTTGCTGCCCTGGAAGAAATCGACGTCGGTCAGCACCGACAGGCAGGCCGCGCCGCCGGCTTCGTAGCTGCGCGCGATCTCGGCCGGCTTGAAGTCGGGCCGGATCAGGCCCTTGGACGGGCTGGCCTTCTTGACCTCGGCGATCACCGCCGCCTCGCCGGCGGCGTGCTTGCGCTTGATCGCATCGACGAAACCGCGCGTCGGCAGCTGCATCGCCTGCGCACGCGCGCGCACGTCGACCAGCGGACGCACCCGGCTGCGCTGTTCGATCTCTTCGCGCTTGCGCGCCAGGATGGTGTTGAGGATGTCGCTCATGCCCTGCTCTTGCTCCCATACGCGCGTTCGACCTTGGCCACGCGCAGTTCGAAATGGTCGTACCAATGTTCGCGCCCGTAGGCGCGGGTGGCGGCGTGCTCGGCCTGGCGCTTCCAGGCCGCGATGGCCGCCTCGTCGGCCCAATAGCTTACGGTGATGCCGAAGCCGTCGTCGCCGCGGACCGATTCGACGCCGAGGAAACCCGGCTGCTGCGCGGCCAGCTCGACCATGCGCTGCGCGGCCTGGCCGTAGCCGGGGTCGTCCTCGCCGTTGCGCTGCGAGCTGAAGATCACCGCGTAGTACGGCGGGCTGGGCAGTCGGGCGAAGCGGGCGGTCATGCGGGCTCCCGGGTCAGGAAGAAGGCAGAAGCAAGGGCAACGGCAAGTCCCCCCTGCCCGTTTTTTTCAAAGGAAGGAACGACAACGGCAGCATCGAGCCGGTTGAACCGGCGCGTCCGGGGCCGAGCCGCTCGCTGCCCCCTGTCCCTGCGCCCCTGTGAAAAAGTGCGGTCACGAGAGATTCGATCCTGCATGCCGCGATCACGCCCCCGCCAATTCCCGGGTCAGCGCGACGAATTCGTCCAGCTTGGCCCGCGCCGCGCCCGAAGCGATCGCCCGGCGCGCCAGGACGATGCCTTCGGCGATGCTTTCGCTCTTGCCGGCCGCGTACAGCGCCGCGCCGGAGTTCAGCGCGACGATCTCGCGCGGCAGGCCGTCGCGGTTCTCCAGCGCCTGCAGCAACAGCACCTTGGATTCGTCCGCGTCGGCCACGCGCAAGTTGCGGCTGGCGGCCATGGCGATGCCGAAATCCTCCGGGTGCACTTCGTACTCGCGCACCTGCCCGTCGCGCAACTCGCCGACCAGGGTGCCTGCGCCGAGCGAAAGCTCGTCCATGCCGTCGCGGCCCCACACCACCAGCGCGCGTTGCGCGCCCATCTCCTGCAGCACGCGCACCTGGATGCCGACCAGGTCGGGATGGAACACGCCCATCAGGATGCTCGGCGCGCCGGCCGGATTGGTCAGCGGGCCGAGGATGTTGAACAGCGTGCGCACGCCCATCTCGCGCCGCACCGGCGCCACCACCTTCATCGCCGGGTGGTGCACCGGCGCGAACATGAAGCCGATCCCGGCGCGCTCGATGCACTGCCCGACCTGCTCGGGCTGCAGCTCGATCGCCGCGCCCAGCGCCTCCAGCACATCGGCGCTGCCGGACTTGGACGAGACGCTGCGGTTGCCGTGCTTGGCGACCTTGGCTCCGGCCGCGGCGACCACGAACATGCTCGCGGTGGAAATATTGAAGGTGTGCGCGCCGTCGCCGCCGGTGCCGACGATGTCGACCAAATGGCTGCGGTCGGCGACCTCGACCGGCCGGGCGAACTCGCGCAGCACCGTGGCCGCGCCGGCGATCTCGCCGACGGTCTCCTTCTTGACCCGCAGGCCGGTCAGGATCGCCGCGGTCATGGTCGGCGAAACTTCGCCGCGCATGATCGTGCGCATCAGCTCGACCATTTCGTCGTGGAAGATTTCGCGGTGCTCGATGGTGCGTTGCAGGGCTTCTTGCGGATTCAAGGGCATGGGATCGGGGCCTGGTAGGAGAACGGTGCGGCGGTCGGCGGGTACGGCGGGCTCAGCCTCGCCATCGTTCGCCGTCGCGTCCGTGGCGCAGGTCGCGTACCGAGTAGCGCGGGCGCGCCGTCATCGCTGCAGGAAATTGCGCAGCAGGGCATGGCCGTGCTCGGTCTTGATCGACTCGGGATGGAACTGCACGCCCTCGACCGGATGCTGGCGATGGCGCAGCCCCATGATCTCCTCGAAACCGCCGTCCTCGAATTCGGTCCAGGCGGTGACCTCCAGACAATCCGGCAAGCTTTCGCGCTCGACCACCAGCGAGTGGTAGCGGGTCGCCTCGTAGCCGTCCGGCAGGCCGGCGAACACGCCGCGCCCCTCGTGCCGGATCGGCGAGGTCTTGCCGTGCATGATCCGCTTGGCCCGGATCACCTGGCCGCCGTAGGCCTGGCCCAGGCTCTGATGGCCCAGGCACACGCCCAGGATCGGCGTGGTGGCGCCCAGTCGGCGGATCACGTCCAGCGACACCCCGGCCTGGTCCGGCGTGCACGGGCCGGGCGAAATCACGATCCGCTCCGGCGCCAGGCGCTCGATCTCGTCCGCCGACAGCTCGTCGTTGCGGATCACCCGCACCTGCGCGCCCAGCGCCTGCAGGTACTGGACCAGGTTGTAGGTAAAGCTGTCGTAGTTGTCGATCATCAGGACGGACATGACGCGCCTCGAATGCGGAGGATGCCGGGGTGCGGGCCGGCCAGGATGCCGGCGGCGGGTTGCGCCGGCTGCGACCCGGCGCACGCGGCGACCGCGGACGGGCGCACGCGCTCGCGCCGGCGCGCAGGCCGGTGGAGAGGGGAATTACGGGAAGCGGAGCGGGCTCCGGCCGGCGCGGAACCGGCGGGGCGGCGCGCGCGGGCGCGGCGGGGGAATTCAGCGTCCGGCGGGACGGGGGTCGTAGGCGGGGTCACGCAGCGAATCCTCGGAGGTCGGCGAAGCGGGGACGAAGGCGGCACGCCACCATCGCCAGCCCAGGCCGGCCCATGCGGATTTCTGCGGAATTGCGCGAACGATCATGGCCCTACTGTAACCGCTGGGCTCGGGTCTGCGCGAGAGCCCGGCCCCTCCGCCCCCCTCCGCCCCCCGCCGGCCCGACCGTACGGCGCCGCCCGGGCCGGCCGCAGGCCGCGGCCTCAGTCCGCGTTCGCCAGGCTCACCCGCACCCGCAGCCCCGGCGCCTGATCCAGCAGCGCGATGCGGCCGCCGTGGCGGTGCGCGATCGCCCGCACCAGGCTCATGCCCAGGCCGGTACCGGGCGAGCCGCGGTGCGCCTCCAGGCGCTGGAAGCGGTCGAACACCCGCTCCCGGTCCGCGGCCGGAATGCCCGGGCCGCGGTCGCCGATCTCCAGCACGATTTCGTCGCGTTCGCGCCGCAGGGCGACCTCGACCTCGGTCGCCGGCGGCGCGTACTTGACCGCGTTGTCGAGCAGGTTGACCAGCAACTGGAACAATTGGTCGGCGTCGCCGCGCACCCGCGCCTGCGCCGCCGCGGCGGCACGCAATGCGATGCCGCGCTCGGCGGCGATCGGCGTGTACAGCTCGACCGCGTCGGCGACCAACGCCGCCAGGTCCAACACCGGCTCGTCGTGCACCGGCGGCTGCGCTTCGATCCGCGCCAGTCGCAATAGCGCACCGAAGGACTGCAGCAACTGGTCGGTCTCGGCGATGGCTGCGTCCAGGCGCGCGCCGGTCTCGCCCTGGGCGCGCGCGCGCAACTCCTCCAGGCGGTTGCGCAGCCGGGTCAGCGGCGTGCGCAGGTCGTGGGCGATGTGGTCGGTGGCGTGGCGCACGCCGCCCAGCAATTCCTCGATCCGGTCGAGCATGGCGTTGAAGCGGCGCGCGAGCCGGTCGAAGGCGTCGTCGCTGCCGTCGGGGGTGGCGCGCAGGCCGAGTTCGCCGTGGCCGACCCGCGCCGCGGTGTCGTCGAGATGGCGCAGCCGGCGCGACACCCAGCGCGAGGTCAGCCAGCCGATCAAGGCGCCCAGACTCGCCGCGAACGCCAGCGCGATCAGTGCCGTACGCAGCATCAGCGCCAGGAACCGGTCCTGGCTGCGGGTACGGGTGCCGGTCAGCAAGACGCTGCCGTCCGGCAGGCGCTGCAACTGCGCGACCACGCGCCGCTCGCCGTCGCCGTCGCGCTCGGTGAATTCGATCCAGCGCGCGCCGCGGCGATGGTTGGGCAAGCGCGGGTAATCGCCGGCGATCATGCGGCCGTCGTTCGCGGTCAGGGCGTAGACCGCATCCGGGTCCTCGTCGCCGGCGATGCGTTCGCGCAATTCGCTCAGCAGCGCGGCGCGGCCGTCGTCGCGGTACAACTCGATCAGGCCGGCGGCGTCGACCCGCACCAGTTCGCGCGCGTCCTGGGTCAGCATCGCCGACACCGCGTAGTGCACGCCGACGCCGAGCAGGACGAAGGCGAGCAGGAACGACACCGTCACCGCCAGCGCCAGCCGCGCGCTGGTCGAACGCGGCCACGGCCGCCAGCGGCTCATGCGCCGAGCCGGTAGCCGGCGCCGCGCACGGTGTGCAGCAGCGGGCGCGGGAAGCCCTGGTCGATCTTCTGCCGCAGGCGGCTGATGTGCACGTCGATGACGTTGGTCTGCGGATCGAAGTGGTAGTCCCACACGGCTTCCAGCAGCATGGTCCGGGTCACCACGCGTTCGGCCTGGCGCATCAGGTATTCGAGCAGGCGGAACTCGCGCGGTTGCAGCTCGATGCGCTTGTCGCCGCGGCGCGCTTCGCGGCTGAGCAGGTCCAGTTCCAGGTCGGCCACCCGCAACCGGGTCGGCTCGCTGCCGCCGGCCTGGCCGCGGCGGGCGATGCTGTCCAGCCGCGCCGACAGCTCGGCGTAGGCGAAGGGCTTGACCAGGTAATCGTCGGCGCCGGCGCGCAGGCCTTCGACGCGGTGATCGATTTCGCCGAGCGCGGTCAGCAGCAACACCGGCACCCGGTTGCCGGCGCCGCGCAGGGTCTGCAGCACGGTCATGCCGTCCAGCCCGGGCAGCATGCGGTCGAGCACGATCGCGTCGAAGGGTTCGGTGGTGGCCAGGAACAGGCCGTCCTTGCCGTTGTCGGCGTGGTCGACCGCATGGCCGTCCTCGCGCAAGCCCTTGGCGATGAAACCGGCGGTATGGGGGTCGTCTTCGACGATCAGGACGCGCATGCCGACTCCGGACTCGCGACGGCGCAACAAGGACGGCGACAGGATACGCCGCCCGTCGAGGCCGCGAGGTAAATCAGCCGCGACGCAAAGGCGATGCCCCGCCGGCTCGGCCGGCGGGGCATCGGGCCCACGCCGACGATGCGTGGGGCTCGGGGGCTCAGGGCGAGCGGGCCGGCCGGCGACCGACGCAGTGGGGTCGTGCGGTGCGCAGCGGACGGAGACGATCCGCGCCGGGCGGCGGCCGGCGCGGGCTCACTTCGACGCCGGCGCCGTGGCGGCGGCCGCGGGCTTGGCCGCCTTCTTGGCCTTGTGGTGGGCGTGCTTGACCGTCTTCGCGGCCGGCGCGGCGCCGGCGGCCGTGGTCGGCGCGGCAGCGAAAGCGGAACCGGCGAACGCGGTCAGGGCGACGGCGATCAGGGCGTTGCGGACGTTCATGGGAAGCTCCTTGCAGTTCGGGGTTGGGAGTCTGGGCCGGTGGGGCGTGTCCCCATCGCCGGCTCAGATTGCGCCCTCGCCCCTGCCGCGCAGCTTTCCTGCGCATGAACTTTTTTTAATCCGCCGCCGCAAGCCGCGCTGTGCGTCTTTTTTGTGGGAACGACGTGAGCCGCGACCGTCGAAGCGATGTACGCGAGCGCGGCGACCAGAGCCGCCCGCCTCGCATGTGCGGCCCACACGACAGCCGGGCCGCATCGCTTCGACCGATGCGGTGGTATTCGTCCCTGCGGTTGTGGCGGCTCACGCCGCTCCTACAAGGGCTTGCGCGACACTTACAAACCGCGCGCCGCCTCGGCCACGGCACGGAACAGCGCGCGGCCCTTGTTCATCGTCTCCTCCCACTCCTTCTGCGGGTCGGAGTCGTAGACGATGCCGGCGCCGGCCTGCACGTGCAGGCGGCCGTCCTGGATCACCGCGGTGCGGATCGCGATCGCGGTGTCGGCGTCGCCGTGCCAGCCGATGTAGCCGACCGCGCCGGAATAGACGTTGCGCTTGACCGGCTCGAGCTCGCGGATCACTTCCAGGGCGCGGATCTTCGGCGCGCCGCTGACCGTGCCGGCCGGGAAGGTCGCGCGCAGCACGTCGGCGTAGCTCAGCCCCGGCTGCAGGCGGCCGGTGACTTCGCTGACGATGTGCATGACGTGGCTGTAGCGCTCGATCACGAACTGTTCGCCGACTTCGACCGTGCCGGCTTCGGACACCCGGCCGACATCGTTGCGGCCGAGGTCGATCAGCATCAGGTGCTCGGCGCGCTCCTTGGGGTCGGCCAGCAGTTCGGCTTCCAGCGCGTGATCTTCCTCGACCGTCTTGCCGCGCGGGCGGGTGCCGGCGATCGGGCGCACGGTGACTTCGCCGTCCTGCAGGCGCACCAGGATCTCCGGCGACGAACCGACCACCTGGGTGCCGCCGACGTCGAGGAAATACATGTACGGCGACGGATTCAGCGCGCGCAGGGCGCGATAGACGTCGACCGGGCGCGCCTTGAACGGCACGCTCAGGCGCTGCGACAGCACCACCTGGAAGATGTCGCCGGCGCGGATCAGTTCCTTGGACTTCTCCACCGCCTCGATGAAGCCTTCGCGGGTGAAGCCGGAAACGAAGTCGCCCTCGTCCAGGCCGGCCGGATCGAGCGTCTCGGGGTAGCTGGCGCCGCCGATGCGCAAGCGGTGCACGAGCTGGTCGAGGCGGCGGTTGGCGCGGGCGAAGGCCTGCGGCTCGCGCGGATCGGCGTGCACGATCAGGTACAGCCGGCCCTTGAGGTTGTCGAATACCGCGATTTCCTCGCTCTGCATCAGCAGGATGTCGGGCGTGCCGAGCTCGTCGGGCTTCTCGCCACCGGCCAGGCGGCGCTCGATGTACTGCACGCACTCGAAGCCGAACCAGCCGACCAGGCCGCCGGTGAAGCCCGGCAGGCCGTCGATCTTCGGCACCCGGTACTCGGTGCGCAGGCGTTCGACTTCGGCGAAGGGGTCCTCGACCACGCGGCTGTCGACCAATTCGCCGTGCTCGGTGACGAACAGGGTATGCCCGGCGAAGGCGTACACACGCTGCGCCGGCAGGCCGATGATCGAGTAGCGGCCGAAGCGTTCGCCGCCTTCGACCGATTCGAACAGGTAGGTATGCGGGCCGTCGGCGAGCTTGAGGTAGACCGACAGCGGCGTATCGAGGTCGGACAGCACCTCGCGCACGACCGGGATGCGGGTGTAGCCGTTAGCGGCTTGCTGCTGGAAGAGTTCGTGCGAGATCACGCGGCGGTTCCTTCATGGGCGAGTGGGCAGGAGCGACGATGGCCGACGGCCACCATCGCCAACCCACGTCGGCGCAGAAGGAGTGCGGGTTCGCCCAGGCGTTCATGGCCACACTGTAACCGCTTCGCGCACGCCGCGCGACGGGTCAGCCGGCGAGCGCGCCGGGCAGCGTCGCGGGCCCGGCGGCGGCCAGCAAAGGGCAGTCGGCCGGCAGGTGCATGCGCACCCGTCCGGGCACGCAGTCGACGCGGAAATGCCGCGCCTGCACCGGCTCGCCGTCGAGATTGAGGGTCAGCGGCGCAGCGGCGTCGATCTCGACCCGGCGCAGGCGCGCGCGGGTCGCGATCCGGTCCAGGGCGGCGTGCTTGCCTTCGGTCAGCAAAGTGCGCACCGTCGCGCCGACTTCGCCGGACAGCGCCGGCACGATGGTCAGGTCGAGCAAGCCGTCGTCGATCATCGCGTCCGGGCACAGCGCCTGGCCGCCGCCGGCCTGACGGCCGTTGCCCAGGCCCAGGGCGATGAAGTCGCCCTCCCAATCGAAACCGTCGCCGTGCAGGCGCGCGCGCAGCGGTTCGATCCGGCCCAGCTTGGCGATGCCGGTCACCAGGTAGGCCAGGCCGCCGAGCATCTTCTTCAGGCCCTCGTCGGTCTCCAAGGTGACCTGGGTGCCGAAGCCGCCGCTGGCCAGATTCGCCGCCCAATGCACGCCGTCCGGCGCCTGCAGACGGATCAGGTCGATCGCCTGCGCGGGCCGGCGCCGGATCAGTCGCAAGGCCTCGTGCGGCGCATCGGGAATGCCGGCCGCGCCGGCGAAATCGTTGGCCGTGCCCAGCGGCACCAGGCCCAGGCTGGGCAACTGCGTGGCGGTTTCGTCGCGATGCGCCAGCGTGGTGGCGACCTCGCTGAGGGTGCCGTCGCCGCCGGCTGCGACGATGCTGTCGACGCCGTCGGCGATAGCCTCGGCGACATAGCGTTCGGCGTCGCCGCCTTCCCAGGTGACCCGCACGTCCAGCGCCACGCCGTCTTCGCGCAAAGCCGCCACCGCCTCGCGCAGCGAGTCGTCGCCGGCGGACTTGCCGTTGAGGATCAGGCGCCAACGCAGTGCGGACATGAAGGTTCCAGGGCGGATCGGAGTCCGGCGAGGCTAGCAGCCGCGGCTCAAGCCGCGGTGAACATCAAGATTCGCCACGAATGTCACACACTTGTCATCGTCGATCCGGAATATGGGAGGCCATATCAGGGACGACGGGCGGAGGCTGGATTGCCTCCAAATCTTCCGGACGCGGGCCGCCAGGCCCGCGTCTTTTTCGTTGCGCCAGCAGGCACCGGCAGGAACGCAGACCGTCAGGCCGCCCGGACCGATCCGGTGCGGACGAGCGCGCCCCGCGGCTTAGCGCCCAGCGCCCCTAGCGCAGTTCTTCATCGGCCAGCACCACCCCGTCCTGGTCGGCGCACAACCACTCGCCGGGGCGAATGACCAGCCCGCCGAACTCCACCGCCACATCGCGCGCGCCCTGGCCGAGCTTGTCGGTCTTGCGCGGGCAGGTGCCCAGCGCCTTGACCCCGAGCGCCATCGCCCCGATCGCGCCGCTGTCGCGGATCGCGCCGAACACCAGCACCCCGGCCCAACCGTTGTCCAAGGCCTTGGCCGCGAGCAGATCGCCGAGCATCGCCCGCCGCATCGAACCGCCACCGTCGATCACCAGCACCCGGCCGCGGCCGTCCTCGGCCACCGCTTCGCGCACCAGCGAATTGTCTTCGTAGGCCTTGATCGTGCTGACCCGGCCGTCGAACGCCAAACGTCCGCCGTAATCGCGCAGCGGCAACTCCAGCACGCGCACTCGCTCCTCGTGGAGATCGCACAGATCGCAGGTGTTCATCGCGTCGCTCCGGCTGCCCGATGACGCCACCATGCCACGCCGTCGCGCCCGCGCCTACCGCGGCCTGCGCCTCAGCGACGCAAGCCGCGACGGGCGCAGCACGAGGAAACCGGCGCCGATCGAAGCCAAGCTGCGCAGCTGCGGCGTACGCCGCGCCAAGGGAAGCGCAGCGGGTCATGCCGCGGTTTGGTTTCGCCGCGGCCGAACCGCGCGCCTCGCTCAGCCGCGCACGCCCGCCACCGCCGCCTTCATCTTGCCGATCACCTCGGCGTAATCCGGCGCGTTGAAGACCGCCGAACCGGCGACGAAGGTATCGGCGCCGGCGGCGGCGATCTCGGCGATGTTGTCGGCCTTGACCCCGCCGTCGATCTCCAGCCGGATCGGCCTGCCGCTGCGGTCGATCATCTCGCGCACCCGGCGCAGCTTGTCCAGCGCCGAGAGAATGAAGCTCTGCCCGCCGAAGCCGGGGTTGACCGACATCAGCAGCACCAGGTCCAGATCCTGCAGCACCCACTCCAGCACCTCGACCGGCGTGGCCGGGTTCAGCACCAGCCCAGCCTGGCAACCATGCGACTTGATCAGCTGCACGGTGCGGTGGACGTGGGCGCTGGCTTCGGGATGGAAGCTGATCAGGCTGGCGCCGGCCTTGGCGAAGTCCGGCACGATGCGGTCGACCGGCTCGACCATCAGGTGCACGTCGATCGGCGCGGTCACGCCGTGCTTGCGCAGGGCTTCGCAGACCATCGGACCGATGGTCAGATTGGGCACGTAGTGGTTGTCCATCACGTCGAAATGCACCCAGTCGGCGCCGGCCTTGAGCACGTTGTCGACCTCTTCGCCGAGCTTGGCGAAATTGGCCGAAAGGATCGAAGGGGCGATGACGGTGGATTGCATGGGCGCGGCTCGGGGAGGACAGGCGGGTATTGTCCCGCAAAAGGCCGGCGCCAGCGTGGAGGGGACAGGCGTCGGCCGGCCTCGGGCCTCGGGATTTGCCGTCTCCGATGCGCTCACTTCCTGTTCTTGCGCAGGGTCTTGATCCGGTCGTAGGCGCGATTGAGCTCGCGCGCCCGCCGCTCGGCCTGCTCGCGCAGCTCGGGGGCGGCGTTGACCACCCGGTCGGGGTGGTACTGGGCGATCAGGCGCCGGTAGGCCTGGTCGACCTCGGCGTCGCTGGCCTCGCGGGTCAGGCCCAGGGCCGCATACGGGTCGTCGCCGCGCAGGCGGAACCAGTCCGAATCGAAGGCGTGGCCGATCAGCAGGCCGATCACCGCGCCGAGAAAGGGGTTGGCGCGCAGCAGCGCCGCGCCGGCGAAGAAACCCAGCAATTTGCCGTACCAGCGCTGCATCGCGCCCGCCGTCCCGGGCCTTCGCGGCCCCGCCCAGGCCCGCCCCGGGCCGCCGGACGCCAGTCTACCTGCACGCGGCGCCCAGCCGGCGTACACTGCCCGGCCCTGTCGCGCACGCGCGCGAGCCTCGCGGGCTCCGGCGACCGGCGACAGGGGGTCCACGCACCGCCATCGGGGTTTCCACCTTGACGACCACACTGCTGCAATCCGAACTGCCCGGCCTGCCCTTGCGCCATCGCGGCAAGGTCCGCGACGTCTTCGACCTGCCCGCCGAGCGCCTGCCGGCCGGCGCCGCCCCGGGCGGCGACTGCCTGCTGATGGTCGCCACCGACCGCCTCAGCGCCTTCGACGTGGTCCTGCCCGACCCGATCCCGGGCAAGGGCGAGATGCTGTGCCAGATCAGCAACTTCTGGTTCGGCAAGACCGCGCACATCATTCCCAACCACCTCACCGGCATCGACGTCGCCGCGGTCCTGCCCGAGGGCGTGGACGCGGCGCTGTACGCCAAGCGCGCGGTGGTGACCAAGCGCCTGAAGCCGGTCGCGATCGAGTGCATCGCCCGCGGCTACGTGATCGGCAGCGGCTGGAAGGACTACCAACGCACCGGCCGGATCAGCGGCATCGCCCTGCCCAGCGGCCTGCGCCAGGCCGAGCAATTGCCCGAGCCGATCTTCACCCCCTCGACCAAGGCCGCGGTCGGCGACCACGACGAGAACATCGACTTCGACACCGCGGTGCGCACGGTCGGCGCCGAGCTGGCCGAGGCGGTGCGCGACGCCACCCTGCGCCTGTACCGCTACGCCGCCGACTACGCGGCCGAGCGCGGCATCCTGCTCGCCGACACCAAGTTCGAGTTCGGCACCGATGCCGACGGCCGCCTCTACGTCATGGACGAGATGCTGACCCCGGACTCCTCGCGCTATTGGCCGGCCGACCAGTATCAGGTCGGCACCAGCCCGCCGAGCTACGACAAGCAGTTCGTGCGCGACTACCTGGAGACGCTGGACTGGGACAAGACGCCGCCGGGTCCGCGCCTGCCGGCGGAAGTGATCGAGCGCACCCGCGCCAAGTACGCCGAAGCGCTGCAGAAGCTGGCCGGGATTTCGGTCGACTGATCCCGTCGGACGCCCCGGCGCGGGGCGTCCGCGGCCAAGTGAGGGCGGCGCCGCGGCCAACCTGCCGCCGCGCCGCGCCGGTCCGCACCGATCCGCGCCACACTGCGCCTGTCCCGTCGGTCACGGATACAGGTCCGAACATGCGCGCTACCCTGCCCGCACCTCCCATCGCACGGGCATCGCATGAACATCGGTTATCTCTACCTGGCGATCGCGATCGTCGCCGAGGTGGTCGGCACCAGCGCGCTCAAGGCCTCCGACGGCTTCACCCGCACCGTCCCGTCGCTGCTCGTCGCCGCCGGCTACGGCACCGCGTTCTATTTTTTGTCGCTGGTCTTGCGCACGGTGCCGGTCGGCGTCGCCTACGCGATCTGGTCGGGCGTGGGCATCGTGCTGATCGCCGCCATCGGCTGGCTGTTCATGCAGCAGACCCTGGACGCCGGCGCGGTCCTCGGCATCGGCCTGATCGTGGCCGGCGTGGCGGTGATCCAGCTATTCTCGAAAGCCGCGGCGCACTGAGCGTCGCCCTGGCCGGCCGTACGGGCGTCCGCCCGCCGACGCCGGCGCCGTTCCGCCCCACCGGGAGCCGAGCATGAGCACCGCCGCCGAAACGCAACGCCCCATCGACCGCTGGTTCGCCAGCTACTCCGGCGACCACCGCAACGCCGTCAACCAACGCATCCACGTGATCGCGGTGCCGGCGATCCTGTGGAGCGTGATCGCCCTGCTGTGGTGCATCCCCGCGCCCGGCACCTGGTTCCGCCCCGGCATCTGGGCCGCGGCGGCGATGTTCGGCGCGATGCTGTACTACTACCGCGCTTCGCGCTCGCTCGGACTGGGCATGCTGATCCAGTTCGCCGTGTTCTCGGCCCTGACCTGGTGGATCGCGCAGCGCTTCGGCCTGAGCGCGCTGCTGTGGACGGCCATGACGGTATTCGTGGTGGCCTGGATCGCCCAGTTCGTCGGCCACAAGATCGAAGGCAAGAAGCCCAGCTTCCTGACCGACCTGACCTATCTGCTGATCGGCCCGGCCTGGGTGCTGGCCAAGCTGTACCGCAAGCTCGGCTGGCGCTACTGAGCGCCCTCAGGCGGCCGCATAGCGCGCCGCCGCCAGAGCCGCGCCCCACAGCCACAGCGCCGGCAGCAGCGACACCGCCAACGCGCGCGTCCAGCGCAGGCGCGCGCCGTCCGGCCCGGGCAGGAACAGGCGCACGCCCAGGGCCAGCGCCAGCAGCGACAGGACGAAGGCCAGGGCCGCGAACGGCGGGCCGGAACTCAGCGCGCTGCCGTGGGCGAGGATCAAACCGGTCACCGCCAGCATCGCCCACACCACCACGCCGAACAGCACCGTCCACAACACCGCGCCGAACGCCGGCCGCGCGCCGAACGCGCGCGCCACGCCGGCGCGCAACCACCAGGCCGCGATCGTCCAATATGCGATCGCCGCCAACAACACGCCCACCGCCGCGAGCAGCGGGGTTACCGAGTCATGCGCCACAATGCCGTCCTCCGCCCCGCCGTTGGGGCCGCCGTCCAGCCGGCCACGATAGCCCAGCCGCCGCCCCCATGCCCGTCCGCGATCTCGTCCTGCTGCTGCTCGTCGTCCTGTCCTGGGCGCTCAATTTCCTGACCTCGGCCTTCGCCCTGCGCGAGATTCCGCCGTTCCTGTTCACCGCGCTGCGCTTCGCCCTGCTGGCGCTGCCGCTGGCGTTCCTGCTCAAGCGTCCGCCGCCGGGCCAGTGGCCGCGCCTGATCGCGGTCTGCCTGTGCATCGGCGTGCTGCATTTCGGCCTCAGCTTCAGCGCGTTGAAAGCCGCCGGCGATCTGTCTTCGCCGGCGATCGTGCTGCAAAGCTACGTGCCGATGACCGCGCTGCTGGCTTGGTGGTTGCTCGGCGAGCGCTTCGCCTGGCGCACCGGCGCGGCGATCGCGATCAGCTTCGCCGGCGTGCTGGTGCTGGGCTTCGATCCGCTGGTGCTGGATCGGCCGCTGGCGCTGGTGCTGATGCTGGTCTCGGCCGCGTTCCTGGCCCTGGGCACGGTGTTGATGAAAGGCCTGCGCGGGTTGGACATGGTCAGTCAGCAAGGCTGGACGGCGTTGATCGCGGTGACACCGTTGCTGGCCGTGAGTCTGGTCCTGGAACCCGGCGGCCTGGCTGCGCTGGGTTCGGTCAGTTGGATCGCCTGGCTCGGCGTGGCCTACGCCGCCTTCGTGTCCTCGCTGTTCGGCCACGGCCTGTACTACGTGCTGGTGCAGCGCTACCCGGTAGCGCAGGTGACGCCCTGGCTGCTGCTGGTGCCGGTGTTCGCGATCGCCCTCGGCATCGCCTTCTGGGGCGACCGCCCCGGCCCGCGGCTGTGGATCGGCGGCGCGATGGTACTCGGCGGCGTGCTGGCGATCGCCCTGCGCACCCTGGCCAAGTCGCGGACGCGGAAGTAACCGCCGTCGCCGTCCATTGCCATTGCCATTGCCATTGCCGTTGCCGTTGCCGTTGCCGTAAGAGCTTGGCGGCGCAACGAACTCGCGAGAACAACAGCAGCCCCGAAGGGCGGCCGCAGGGATGCGGCCCGTGTGCAGCCAGGCCAGGGATGGCTTGTGCGGAGCAGCCCGGCGAAAACCTCGTCCCATAGTGGCTTTTGATCCGAAACCGCCATGGCGTTTTCTTTGGTTACTTTTGACCGAAGGAAATCCCGTAGGACGTTGTCGCCTTGGACAAAGAAAGTAACCCGGCCGCTTGCGGACGGAAGCTTTGCTTTAGAGCTTTAGAGCTTTAGAGCGACCAACGGCGCGAGACCGCAAGAATGCGGTCGCGGCTTACGCCGCTCCTACAAGGGGCGCAGGACAAGATGCGGCGAGATCGAGGGATGGCGGTCGCGGCTTGCGCCGCTCCTACAGGGGGCGCAGGACAACACGCGGCGAGATTGAGGGATGGCGGTCGCGGCTTACGCCGCTCCTACAAGGGGCGCAGGACAAGACGCGGCGAAGTTGAGGGATGGCGGTCGCGGCTTGCGCCGCTGCTTGCCCCTGAAGCAACCACGCCGACTGGCGCCGGCCTCATTCGCTCGGCGTGTCGAACATCTCGGCGGTGGGCCGGAACGGCCGCGGCGCGTAGCCGAAATCGCGCTGCGCCGGCGCCGCGTCGAAGGCCATGTCGCTGCGCATGCGCCGCACCGCCGCCTCGCCCAGGCCGGTCGCGCGCCCGGTCGCCTGCGCCGCGAGCAAGGCCAGGTTGAAGATCGGCGACGGCAGCTCGATCAGCCGCACCGGCGGACGCAGGCAGGCCAGGGTCCGCGCGACCATTTCGCGATAGGTGAGCGTTTCGCCGCCCGGCACCGCATATACCTGGCCGCAAGTCGCCGGCGCGCCATAGGCCGTGAATGCCGCCTCGGCCAGATCTTCCACGTGCACCGGCTGGCGCAACCCGTTGGCCCCGCGCGGCAGCGGGAAGTAACGCAAGCGACGCGCCAGCTGGGCGATGCGGGTCAGGGTCTGGTCGCGCCCGGCGCCGTAGATCAGGGTCGGCCGCAGCACCGTCGCCGCATCGCTGCGCGGCGGTGCGGCGGCGAACAGGTTGGCCTCGCCTTCGCGCAGCTCGGCCGCGACCCGGCGCTCGTCGGCATCGGCCGAACCGCGCTTGGTTTCGGCGCTGGTCGAACCGAACGCGATCACCCGCGAGGCCTCGATGCCCGATTGCGCGTACCAGCGCGAGAACTTCAGCAGCGGCCCGCAGCTGAAGATCGCATCGACCCGCGCCGGCAACGGCGGCATCGCGTCCAGGTCGCCGTGCAGCCAGTGCAGGCCGGGACGGTCGTGCTGCTCGTGGCGGGAAATCGCGGTCACCCGCCAACCGGCGTGATAGAGCCGTTGCAGCAGCGGAATCCCGATCTGGCCGCTGCCGCCGAACACCAACGCATGCTTCATTCGTGCGAACCCTGCCCGCCGCGCGCCGGCAGCACCGCGCGCAGCCAGAAGTAACCGATCAGCGCCGACAGCAGCGATGCACCGAGAATGCCGAGTACCGCTTCGTCGTAGCGCGACGGGTCCTGATACGCAAGCGAGGCGATGAACAGGCTCATGGTGAAGCCGATGCCGCACATCAGGCCGAGCCCGAACATCGCCCGCAGGTCCATGCCGGACGGGAACCGCGCCCAGCCCAGCGCGCGCATCAGCAGCGCGGCGCCGACGATGCCGATCGGCTTGCCCACCACCAGGCCCAGCACCACGCCCATCGGCAGCGGATCGAGCATGTCCTGCAACTGGATTCCGCCCAAGGCCAGGCCGGCGTTGACGAAGGCGAACAGCGGCAGGATCGCGTAGGCCACCCACGGATGCAACGCGTGCTCCAGGGTTTCCAGCGGCGAGTGCTCGGTCTCGTCGTCGATGGCGTTGCGCTTGTCGACGTGCGGGATCAGCAGGCCGGTGGCGACGCCGGCCAGGGTCGCGTGCACGCCGGACTTGAGCACGCACACCCACAGCACGGCCCCCAGCGCCAAGTACGGCGCCAGCGCGGTCACCCCGCGCCGGTTGAGCAGCCACATCGCCGCCAGCGCCACCGCGGCCCAGATCAGCGCGGTCGCCGACAGGCCGTGCGAATAGAAGAACGCGATGATCAAAATCGCGATCAGGTCGTCGACCACCGCGATGGTCGACAACAGCAGCTTCATCGCCACCGGCACCCGCGAGCCCAGCAGGGCCAGCACGCCCAGGGCGAAGGCGATGTCGGTCGCGGTCGGCACCGCCCAGCCGCGCATGGCCGTGGCATCGCCGCGGTTGAGGGCGAAGAACAGCAAGGCCGGCACGATCACGCCGGCGCTGGCGCAAACCATCGGCAGCACCAGCTGCGAGCGCTCGGCCAGCTGGCCGCTGAGCGCCTCGCGCTTGATTTCCAGGGCGACCAACAGGAAGAACACCGCCATCAGGCCGTCGTTGATCCACAGCAACAACGGCTTGTCGATGTCCAGCGGGCCGATGCGCAGTTGCACCGGGATCGCGCGGAACGCCTCGTAGGCGTCGCGCAGCGGCGAATTGGCGGCGATCAGCGCCAGCACGGCGGCGCAGATCAGGACGATGCCGCCGGCCGCCTCGAGGCGGAAGAACTCGCTGAGTGCGCGCAACGCGCGCCGCGGCAGCCGCGGTGGGAGGTTGGTTTCGCTCATCGGCCCATTATAGGGCCAGCCTCCGCCAAAGCCGGGCGAAAACCGGCCGCCGGCACCGGCTCAGCTGTGCAGCATCGCCACTTCGAAGCCGATCCACACCAGCAACGCGACCAGCAGGATCGTGCCCTCGCGCTTGCTGACCCGCAGATCGCCCTTGAGCATCGGATACAGCATCAAGGCGAACAACGCCGCGGCCGGCAGCTCGAAACGCACGAACGAGGCCGGCAGCGGCACGCTGCGCAGCGCCGCCATGCCGCCGATCACGATCAGCAGGTTGAACAGGCTGGAGCCGATCACGTGGCCGGCCACGATGTCGCCCTGGCCGCGGCGCGCGGCCGCGATCGCCGCGGCGACTTCGGGCAGCGCGGTGCCTATCGCCACCGGCAACAGGCCGGTCAGCAGCGGCGACAGGCCCATCGCCGCGCCGATGATGGCCGCGTTCGGCGAACCCAGGCCGCCGCTCAGCGCCGGCGACGCGCCGAAGTTCCACAGGCCGTTGCCGCCGACGATCAGATAGGCCCCCAGGTGCATCAGGAACACCGCGATCAGCACCCGCACCAGGTTCAGGCCAAGGTGGGTCTGGGTCATGGCGAACGCGGCGATGGCGTCCTGCAGCTCCGGCGCTTCGCGGCGGGTGCGGGCGGCCGCGAACGCGACCACGGCGACGAAGGCCAACACCATCGCCAGACCCTCGCCGCGGCTCAGCGCGCCGTCCAGGCCCAGCACGATGGTCGCCACGGTACCCAGCAACAGCACGACCAGCAGCGGCGCCAGTGCCCGCCAGCGCACCAGCAAGGGCGCCGCCAGCGCGGCCAGGCCCAGGGTCAGGCCGAAGTTGACGATGTTGCTGCCGACCGCGTTGCCCAGCGCCAGCGCCTGCTGGCCGCGCACGAAGGCCTGCAGGTTGACCGCCAGCTCCGGCAACGAGGTGCCGAATGCGACCAGGATCAGCCCGGCCGCGAACGGCGAGGCGCCGAAGCGCTGGGCCAGGCCCGAGGCGCCCTTGACGATCGAATCGCCGCCCAGCGCCAGCAGCAGCAGGCCCAATACGAACAAGCCGACGGCTTCGAACATGACGGTCTTCCCCTTGCGGTCGTTGCCTGGATTCTAGCCACACTCGGCCGCGGCCGAGCGTCGTTGCGCTGCGCCGCCCCCGCGCTCCGCCCCAATGTGCCGCGCCGAGCGCGGCGGGCGTCAGGAACAGCCTTCGACGTAATCGACCTGCGGCGGCAGGCCGATCCGCCAGGCGGTCACCTGGCCGGCGGCGTCGGTCTCGAATACCAGCGCGCCCTTGCCCCCGGCGCCGTCGCTCACGCGCAGGGTCCTGGCGCCTTCCACGTATTTGTGCGGCTGCTCTTCGATCCGGCCGGCGTACAGGCCGCGGATCTGTTCGGCGCTCATGCCGCGGCGGCCGCCGCCGGGCGCGGTTTCCTTGTCGTTGCCGACGTCGACGCGAACGAACTGGCCGTTCTCGAACATCAGGCCGAACTCGGCGGCGTTCTTGGCCCATTGCGGCTGCAGGTAATAGCAGCCGCCGTCGGGGGTGGCCTCGCCCTTGAGTTCGCCGCCCCAGGCCTGGCGCGCCTGCTCGGCGCTCATGCCGAACCGCAGGTCGCCGTAGC
The DNA here is from genome assembly GCF_000336385.2 of Lysobacter antibioticus HS124. GTDB lineage: Bacteria > Pseudomonadota > Gammaproteobacteria > Xanthomonadales > Xanthomonadaceae > Lysobacter > Lysobacter firmicutimachus. Next base: position 23,717 of record NZ_HG424471.1, read on the forward strand.
CGTCGAAGCGGGCCAGGGTATCGGCCGGCGCAGGCGCAGGCGCGGGCGCGGTGGCCGGCGGCACGTCTTCGGCCGGCTGATCGGCAGCGTTCGCGGCCGGTGGCGCCGGTTCGGCCGCGGGCGGGGCCTCGCGCTGGCAGGCGCTCAGGCCGAACGCGAGCAGTACCGCGCAGGCGAAGGTCGGAACGGACGAGGACGGCAGCGACTTCATCGACGAAACTCCGGTGCGCACGGCGCGGTACGAGGGCCGGTGCAGCCTAGCCCGCTGGCGTGAATGCAGCGCGAACGGCGCCGTCGCACACCGCGGCGCCGCACTCGTGCAGGCGCGCACGGGCCGCGATCATCGAAACGACGTCCCTGGGCGCCGCCGCCCGGGGCCGCGCTCAACCCGCGACGAAATGCTTGCGCAGCCCCGCCCAGCAAGCCTGATAGTCGCGCTGCCGGTGCGCCGCCTCGAACGCCTGCCGGGTCGGCCGGATCACCGCGCGGGTCTCGAACATGAAAGCCATGGTGTCGACGATCACATGCGGCTGCGACAGGTCGGCGGCCGAAGCCTTCTCGAAGGTCTGCGCATCCGGGCCATGGCCGGTCATGCAGTTGTGCAGCGAGGCGCCGCCGGGCGCGAAGCCGTCGGCCTTGGCGTCGTAAACGCCGTGGATCAGGCCCATGAACTCGCTGGCGATGTTGCGGTGGAACCACGGCGGACGGAAAGTGTCCTGGGCCACCAGCCAGCGCGGCGGGAAGATCACGAAATCCATGTTGCTGGTGCCGGCGGTGTCGCTGGGCGAATGCAGGACCAGGAAGATCGACGGATCGGGATGGTCGAAGCTGATCGAGCCGATGGTGTTGAAATGGCGCAGGTCGTAGCGGTACGGCGCGTAGCTGCCGTGCCAGCCGACCACGTCCAGCGGCGAATGACCGATCGGCGCGCGCCACAGATGGCCCTGGAACTTGGCGATCAGTTCGAACTCGCCTTCCAGGTCTTCGTAGGCCGCGTTCGGGGTTTCGAAATCGCGCGGGTTGGCCAGGCCGTTGCTGCCGATCGGGCCCAGGTCGGGCAGGCGCAGCAAAGCGCCGAAGTTTTCGCACACGTAGCCGCGCGAGGCGCCGTCGGGCAGGCTCACCGCGAAGCGCACACCGCGCGGGATCACCGCGATCTGCTGCGGCTCGACCTCGATCACGCCCAGCTCGGTGGCGATGTGCAACCGGCCCTGTTGCGGCACGATCAGCAGCTCGCCGTCGGCGTCGTAGAAATAGCGCCCGCGCATGTCGCGGTTGCCGGCGTACAGGTGGATGCCGACGCCGGTCTGCGCCGCCGGACCGCCGTTGCCGGCCATGGTGTAGAGCCCGTCGAGGAAGTCGGTCGGCGCCTGCGGCAGCGGCAGCGGATTCCAGCGCAGTTGCTCCGGGCTCACCGCGCCGTCGCCGAAATCGTTGTGGAACGCCGGCTGTGCGTAGGGCGAGAACGGGCCGTGCATGGCCGCGGGGCGGATGCGATACAACCAGCTGCGCCGATTGGCGTGGCGCGGCGCGGTGAAGGCGGTGCCGGTCAGCTGCTCGGCGTACAGGCCGTGGGCCACGCGCTGCGGCGAGTTGCGCCCCAGCGGCAGGGTACCGGCGATCGCCTCGCTGGCGAACTCGTTGCCGAAACCGGTTTGGTAGCCATTGCTGATCGGTGCCATGGGTCGCTTCGCTCGCTGCGCTCGCAGCCGTGGAAAGAATCGGGGTCGAGTACCGGGTAAACGTGCCGAGGCCCGCGCGGCCGCGTCAAGCGGCCCTAGCGGGCGCCGTGCGCGCTGGTCGCCGCGCCTTGCGGCGCGCCGGCGCAAGCCTGGCGATTACAGCACGCCGCGCTTGATCTGGTCGCGCTCGATGCTCTCGAACAGGGCCTGGAAGTTGCCTTCGCCGAAGCCTTCGTTGCCCTTGCGCTGGATGATCTCGAAGAAGATCGGGCCGATCGCGTTCTGGGTGAAGATCTGCAGCAGCTTGCGCTGATGGGTTTCCGGGTCGGCGTCGATCAGGATCTTGTTCTTGGCCAGGCGCGGCACGTCCTCGCCGTGGTTCGGCACGCGCTGGTCGATCACCTCGAAATAGGTGTCCGGGGTGTCGAGGAACTCGACGCCCTGGGCGCGCATGGCCTCGACGGTGTCGTAGATGTTGTCGGTGAAGCAGGCGATGTGCTGGATGCCCTCGCCCTTGTACGCGTCCAGGTACTCGTTGATCTGCGACTTGGGGTCGCTGGATTCGTTGAGCGGGATGCGCACGATGCCGTCCGGCGCGGTCATGGCCTTGGACACCAGGCCGGTCTTGGCGCCCTTGATGTCGAAGTAGCGGATCTCGCGGAAGTTGAACAACCGCTCGTAGTAGTCCGACCACTTCTGCATGTTGCCGAAGTACAGGTTGTGGGTCAGATGGTCGATGAAGGTCAGGCCGAACCCGACCGGGTTCTGCTCGGCGCCCGGGATCGGCTCGTAGTCGGCATAGGGGTCGCCCTTGGCGCCGTAGCGGTCGACCAGGTACAGCATGCAGTCGCCGATGCCCTTGACCACCGGCGCGTCGATGGCGCGGGTGTCGGCGCGCTCGGTCACCGCTTCGCCGCCGTTGCCGAGCACGGTGTCGTAGACCTGCTGCGCCGGCTTCTGGAAGCGGATCGCGAAGCCGCAGGCGCAAGGGCCGTGGGCGTCGGCGAAGGCCGAGGCGAAGCTGTCGGGGGTTTCGTTGACCAGGAAGTTGACCCCGCCCTGGCGGTACACCGTGATCGGGCGCGTCTTGTGGCGCAGCACCGCGCTGAAGCCGAGGCGGCGGAAATAATCGTGCAGGCGCTCGCCCTGGCCCTGCGGGGCGGCGAACTCGACGAACTCGAACCCGTCGATGCCGAGGGGGTTCTCGAAGGTGGTGACCTGCATGCCGAGGTTGGGCTGCGCATTCATGGCATTGTTCTCAGGTGGCGGCCGGGTCCGCTGCGGACGGCCTTGGCTAAGGGGTCGTTATAGTTTCACATGAAACCATAAGCAAGGCACAGTGCAGCATGAATCGACCACCGTCCCAATCCGAATCGCCCGATCCTGAACAGCGCAGCGGCGCCCCCGCTTCCGCGCCGGCCCGCCGTGGCGCGGGACCGCGCCATGCCGAACTGGATCTGGACCACTTCCTGCCCTACCGGCTCTCGGTCCTGTCCAACCGGGTCAGCGGCGCGATCGCCCGGGTCTATTCCGAGCGCTTCGCCCTCAGCGTGACCGAGTGGCGGGTCATGGCCGTGCTCGGCCGCTTCCCGGGCCTGTCCGCCAACGAGGTCGCCCAGCGCACGGCGATGGACAAGGTCGCGGTCAGCCGCGCCGTCGCGCGCCTGATCGACGCCGGCCGGCTGGAGCGCGACACCCACGACGACGACCGCCGCCGCTCGGTGCTGCAGCTGTCGGCCGACGGCTACAAGATCTACGACGAGGTCGCGCCGATGGCCCTGGCCTTCGAACAGCGCCTGCTGGCCGGGATCGAAACCGCCGAACGCGAGGCCCTGTTCCGCCTGCTCGACCGCCTGGACGAGCTGGAGATCCAGGCCGAGGCGGAGCTGGCGGCGGCGCGTTGAGCCGGGATTCGGGATTCGGGATTCGGGATTCGGCAGAGCATAGGCCCGGCGGCGCACCCGCTTATGTAGGAGCGGCGTAAGCCGCGACCGCCGAAGCGGTGGAATGCCGCGCCAGCCTCTCGTAAGCCCAAGCGCGGCAGAACGCCAGCGCTTATCCGGGTTTCTGCGGCTGCGCTTGCGCACGTCGCTTCGGTTGCCGCGGCTCACGCCGCTCCCACAGGGGGCGACGCGCCGGGCGGGCCAACGAAAAAGGCGACGGCCGCAGCCGTCGCCTTTGGATCGCTGCGCGGACCGCGGCATCCAGCGGACGCCGCAGCCGCAGAGGCGGTTACTTCACCCCGTGCATCAGCTTCTGCACCAGCGGCGCGACCAGGAACAGCAGCGCGCCGGCGCCGACCAGCGCCCAGAACCCGAAGGTGTAGCCGCCCAACGCCGAAGTCGTGGTCATGCCGCCCTCGCCGCTGACGTGGCCGGCGAAGATGCCGGACAGGTTGTTGCCGATGCCGGTCGACAGGAACCAGCCGCCCATGCCGAAGCCGACCAGGCGCACCGGCGCCAGCTTGGTCACCATCGACAGGCCGATCGGCGACAGGCACAGCTCGCCGATGGACTGGATCCAATACACCGCGAACAGGGTCCAGAACGGAATCTTGCCGTTGTCCAGCAGGCTGCCCAGGGCGAACATCAGCAACAGGAAGGCCAGGCCGTTGAAGATCAGGCCGAGACTGAACTTGCGCGGGATCGACGGATTGGCGCGGCCCATGGCCACCCAGATCCAGGCGATCAGCGGCGCCAGGGTGATGATCGCGATCGAGTTGACCGACTGGAACCAGGCGGTCGGGAACACGCGCTCACCGCTCAGGCTGTAGACGAAGTCCGCCATCGCGCCGGAGAAGATGTCGCGGTCGACGATCTTGTCGGCGAGGAAGGTGAAGGAGCTGCCGGCCTGCTCGAAGAACATCCAGAACAGGATGTTGAAGGTGAAGATGATCAGCATCGCGATCACCTTGTCGCGCTGCACCGCGCCCTCGCGGAAGCCTTCGACCAACAGCAAGCCACACAGGCCCAGGAACATCGCAGTCAGCACGCCCTGCAGCGCGCCGGCGCCCATCGCCAGCAGGAAGTACACGATCGGGATCGCGACCAGCGCGCCGAGGAACACGTACAGCACCTTGCGGCGATCACCCTGGTTCTCCGGCGGACGGCCGATGCCCTGCAGGCCGGCGCGGCCGATCCAGAACCACACCAGGCTGATCAACATGCCGACGCCGGCGGAGATGAAGACGATCTTGTAGTCCGGCAGCGATTCGCTGCCGAAGATCTTCTGCGCCAGGTACTGGGTCAGCAGCGGCGCCAGCATCGCGCCGAGGTTGATGCCCATGTAGAAGATGGTGAAGCCCGAGTCGCGGCGCTCGTCGCCGACCGCGTAGAGCTTGCCGACCATGGTCGAAATATTGGGCTTGAACAGGCCGTTGCCGCAGATGATCGTGGCCAGGCCGAGCTTGAAGATCTGCTCGTTGGGCAAGGCGATCATGAACAGGCCCGCGGACATGATCACTGCGCCGAGCAGGATCGAGCGCTGGTAGCCGAGCACGCGGTCGGCGATGTAGCCGCCGAAGATCGCCGCGGCGTAGACCAGGGCCAGGTAGGCGCCGTAGATGCGGTTGGCCGGCGCTTCGCCGGCGGCGTCGCCGCCGTGGAACTGGTGGACGATGTACAGCACCAGCGCCCAGCGGATGCCGTAGAAGGCGAAGCGCTCCCAGAACTCGGTCATGAACAGCATCCACAGGGGCTTAGGATGCCCCAGTCGCTGCTGGAATTCCGGAATGGGCGCCTGGCCCGAGGTCGTTGTAGCGGCTCCGCTCATGCGGTGTCCCCTGTCGTGTGGAAACTGAATAAAAATCCCACGCCGACGGCACGGGCCGGGGAGATTTACCGGCCCGGGGCGGTCCCGTCAAACCTTAGTCGTAGCCGCCGCGCTGTGCTGCAATGCAACAATCGCCCGCCCAAGCAGCTGAACGGGGGAGATTTTTGCGCCATCGGGCGGATCGAAGTTCGCCGTTCGGGTGCTGGCGAAGGGCGAACGTCGGCGATCGGCCGCGCAAATACGGCTACGCAGGCCGGTCGAGGGGCGACTGCGCGCCGACGGGTCGTGCGGACAGGCTCGCCGACCGCCTCTGTGGCGCCCGGTCGGGCGGGCCGCGCCGGCGGACTGCGGACCCGGTCCGCCGCAGCGCGAAGGGGCTCAGTAGCCGTCGCCGCGCTCGGGACCGGCGCCGATCGTGGTGCGGACCTCGAACAGCTCGGGGAAGAAGGTCAGCTCCAGCGCCTGCTTGAGGAAGCCGACCCCACTGGAGCCGCCGGTGCCGCGCTTGAAGCCGATGATGCGCATGACCGTGCGCATGTGGCGGAAGCGCCACAGCTGGAACTGGGTCTCCAGGTCGACCAGGTCCTCGCACAGGGCGTACTCGCGCCAGTAGCGGTCGGTGTTCTCGTAGATGCGCTCGAACACCGGCTGCAGGGCGCGGTCGCTGACGTGCGGCCGGCGCCAGTCGCGCTGCAGATGGTCGGCGGGGATGGCGTGGCCGAACCGGGCCAGATACATCAGGAATTCGTCGTACAGGCTCGGCGCCGCCAGCGCCTGCTCCAGGGCCGCCTGGCCCTGCGGGTCGTAGGCGAACACCCGCAGCATGGCCTCGTTCTTGTTGCCGAGCATGAACTCGATGGTGCGGTACTGCAGCGACTGGAAGCCGGAGGACGGGCCCAGGGTCTCGCGGAAGCCCATGTACTCCGAGGGGGTCAGGGTTTCCAGCACCGACCATTGCTCGGTCAGCTGGCGCAGCGCCTGCTTGCAGCGGGCCAGCACCTTCTGGCACTGCCAGACCTGGTCGCGGCGCAGATGCTCCAGGGCGGCGGTCAGCTCGTGGATGATCAGCTTCATCCACAGCTCCGACACCTGGTGCTGGATGATGAAGAGCATCTCGTCGTGGTGCGGCGGATCGGACAGGCCGCGCTGGGCCGACAGCAGTTTGTCCAGCTGCAGATAGCCGCCGTAAGTGATGCGTCCGTGCAGGTCGGTATGGATACCGCTTTCCAGTTCGCGCTGGTTCTTTTCGACGGACATACGGCACAGCTCGCGGCAGGGGCGCAAAGCGTAGCGCAAACCCAGCCGGCGCAGGGCCCGGCGCGCGCAACGCCGGCGCCGCACGAGCGCAACGGTCGCGGCCGGTGCGACACCCCCAGCGCACAATGGCCGGGCCTGCCAAGCACGTCCCGCAGGCGCATTCTCAAGGGGAATCCATGCATAAATTCGCAAGCCGCGCCCTCGCGGCCGGCATCGCTTTGGCGTTGGCCGGCGCCGCGCAGGCGCAGGTGGTCGTTTCGCAGGTCTATGCCGGCGCCGGCCAAAGCGGCGCACGCTACAACGCCGATTTCATCGAACTGCACAACAACGGCAGCGCGCCGGTCGACCTCAGCGGCTGGAGCCTGCACTACGCGCCGGTCAACGGCGCCAACGCGTGGCAACGCACGCCGCTGAGCGGGGTCATCGCCCCGGGCGGCTACTTCCTGATCCGCCAGCGCGTTTCGGTCGGCTCCAGCCCGCTGACCGCCTACGACCTCGCCGGCAATCTTTCGTTGAATCAGCTCAACGGCAAGCTGGCCCTGGTCAATCACAACAACCCGATCAACGTGTCCTGCCCGACCGGTTCGATCGACTTCGTCGGCTACGGCAGCATCGACTGCGCCGAAGGCGCGGCGCCGACGCCGGCCGCCGGCATCGCCAGCGCGCAGTTGCGCAAGGACGGCGGTTGCGTCGACACCCAGGTCAACGGCGCCGATTTCAACATCGGCTCGCCGACGCCGCGCACCCGCAACTCGGCCGTGCGCGCCTGCCCGCCCGGTCCGCCGCCGCGCCTGTCGGCGCTGGATGTCGCCCAGGCCGAAGGCCACGGCGATATCGCGCCGTTCCTGTTCAAGCTCAAGCTGGACCGTCCCGCCGGCATCGGCGGCGTCAGCTGGAGCGTCTTCAGCAACGGCCAGGGCACGGCGCGTGCGGGCGAGGACTATCTGCCGATCGACCTGCGCGGCACCATCCCCGCCGGCCAGACCGAAGCCAGCTTCGCCCTGCCGGTGAAGGGCGATGCGCTGATCGAAGCCGACGAAACCGTCGCCCTGCAGATCAAGGTCCATTCCGGCGCGGTGACCGCCAACGGCGACTACCTCAACCTCCAGGCCGTCATCGTCAACGACGATCCGCAGCAACCGCCGCCGCGGCTGTCGCTGCAGCCGATCGCGCTCAAGGAAGGCGACGCCGACATCGCGCCGTTCCCGATCGAACTGCGCCTGGATCGCCCGGCCGACGGCAACGGCGTGCGGGTGCGGGTGAGCTCGGCCGACGGCGGCACGGCCCGCGCGGACGAGGACTATCTGCCGTTCGAGTACGAAGCGATGATCGGCCCCGGCCAGGACCGCGTCCACCTCAGCTTCGGCGTGCGCGGCGACACCCGCTACGAAGGCGACGAAACGGTCAAGATCAAGGCGCAGATCCTGTCCGGCGCGATCGGCGAGGACGGCAGCGTCGCCCTGGAAGGTTTCAGCACGATCCTCGACGACGATCTGCGGGTGGTGCCGATTCCGGCGGTGCAAGGGCCTGGCGCGATCTCGCCGTTGCGCGGCGAGTTCGTCGCGGTCGAAGGCATCGTCACCGCGCTGAGCGAGGACGGCTTCTATCTGCAGAGCGAAGAGTTCGAAAGCGACGGCGATCCGAACACGTCGCAGGGACTGTTCGTGCAGACCGGCGCTCGGCCCGATCCGCAATGGCGCGGCCTGCGCGTGCGCGTCGGTGGCACGGTCGCGGAACTGTCCGACGGCGGCGCCCATCCCATGCGCGGCACCATGACCGCGATCGCGGGCTCGCCGGCGGTCGTTGCGCTGACGACGTCGCCGCGGCCGTTGCCGCCGGCGCCGCTGCTGCCCTGGGCCCCGGTCGCCGGCGCGCCGGATTACGAAGCGTTCGAAGGCATGCGCGTGGGCCTGCCGGAGGTGCGCGTGGTCGGACCGACCGGCGGCGTCTTCGATGCCGCGCAGGAGCGCACCCGCAGCGACGGCCGCTTCCACGTCGCGCTCGGTCCCTACGACCAGCCGGCGCCGATGCGCGAGCCGGGCACGCGCTATCCGCCGATCTTCCACGGTCAGGTCCAGGGCTGGCTGCCGCGCTGGGACGGCAATCAGGAGGTGGTCGGCGTCGACAGCGACGCCGACGGCCATGCGCCGGTCGATCTCGGCGTCGGCGCACGCGTCGACGGCGTGATCGGTCCGCTGGACCAACGCAGCGGCCGCTACGTCGTGATGCTGCAGCGCGAGGCGCAACTGATCGTGCGCGAATCGCCGCCGGCACCGCCGCGCATCGAGGAAGGCGATCCGCAGCAGCGCCCGACCCATGTGGTCAGCTACGACCTGAGCGACCTCTACGACGAGTACAGCCCGCCCGGCTCCGGTCAGCCGGCGACGCCGCCGCATGCCTTGGAGCGGCGTCTGGGCAAGATCTCGCGCAGCATCCGCGAGAACCTGCGGATGCCCGATCTGGTCGCGATCACCGGGATCGAGAACGAGCCCTTGCTGCAGCGCCTGGCCGAGCGGATCAACCGCGACGCCGTGGCCTTCGGCCATGCCGACCCGCAGTACCGCGCCATCGCCCTGTCCAACGTCGATCCGCTCAAGCCACAGATCGGTTTCCTCGCCCGCAGCGAGCAAGTCGGCCCGTGGGGCTCGCGGGTGGTGGTGGAGCACATCGCCCAGGTCGGCCGCGACGCGCTGTTGCCGGGCGGCAGCGGTCCGGCGGCAGTGCTGTTCGATCAGGCGCCGCTGAGCATCGATGCCTCCATCCACTCCCTCGACGGCCACCGTTTCCGCCAGCGCCTGTTGCTGGTGCAACTGGCGCCGATGGCCGGCAGCGACGCCGATACGCCGGAAGCCGAACTGCAGCGCGACCGCCGCCACCTGCAGGCCGAGTTCATCGCCGGCTGGGTGCGGCAACAGCAAAGCGACCCCGACGCGCTGCCGCTGCTGGTGCTGGGCAAGTTCGACGCGCACGCGTTCAACGACGGCCTGGTCGATCCGATCGGCACCTTGACCGGCCGGCCGAGCGAGGGCGTCAGCACGATGGTGCTCGGCGACGGCATCGACCGCTTCGATCCGGACCTGCTCAAGCTCACCGCGACCGAACCCGAGTCCGAGCGCTATTCCTCGATCGACGAAGGCAGCCGCCAGGAACTGCAGCACGCCTTCGCCGACGAGCGCCTGATCGCCGCCACCGACCGGATCCAGGTGCAGCGCCTGCGCAGCAATGCCGGCTACCCGGCGGTGCTGCGCGACGACGACTCGGTGCCGATGCGCGCCGGCGACGTCGACCCGCTGCACCTGCGGCTGGTGCCGCGGACCCACGCCGACTTGCGGGTCTGGGCCGGCCCCTTGCACGGCGAATCCCAGTTGGAGGCCGGACGCCCGCTGGAACTGTCGGTGTCGGTGGACAACCAGGGCCCGGACTGGGCGCGCCAGGTCGGCCTCGGCCTGGCCCTGTCCGGCGCCTGGCCGAACCTGGAGGTCAGTGCGGTCATGCCGGGCTGGCGCTGCGAAGCTCCCACGATCGTAGGCGATCACACCAGCGTGGCCTGCACCGGCGAGCCGGTCGACAGCACCGGGCACCAGAGCCATTGGTTCCATCTGCGCAGCGCCACCGACGCGGCCATGGCCGGGCGCACGGTCGAACTCGCGGCCTCGGTGACCTCCCCGTCCGCCGATCCGGACCCGGCCAACAACGCCGCCCGGATGGCGCTGCCGATCGTCGCCGCCGGCACGCCCCAGCCCTGAGTTCCTCCAGGTTTGAACCGCGGTACCGCCCCCCGGCTCCGGCCGGGGGGCTTCGCCGACGGACGGCCCCGGCCGTTTCGGCCCGAATCGGGCTCGTCCAGCGGCGCCAGTCGGCCGGGCCGGCGCAGTTCGCGACGGCCGTCGAAAAAACGCAGGCGCGGCGTCATCGCCGTGCAACGCCAAGAAGTGAGCATTAGGGCACAATCCACCCCGTCTGCGTGTCCGGGGGGATCCAGGCGTTCACATGGGGAGAAACATGGATAAGTGCTTCAGCCGCCTTTCGGCGGCATTGTTGTTGGCTTTGGCTTCGGCTGGATCGGCCCACGCCCAAGTCGTCATCAGTCAGGTCTACGGCGGCGGCGGCAATTCCGGCGCCACGCTCAAGAGCGATTTCATCGAGCTGCACAACAACGGCAGCGACCCGGTCGACCTGACCGGCTGGAGCGTGCAGTACGCCTCCAGCACCGGTTCGAACTGGTCGCGCACGCCGCTGACCGGCACCATCGCGCCGGGCGGCTATTACCTGATCAAGCAGGCCGACGGCAGCGGCGGCACGGTCGCCCTGCCGACGCCGGACGCGATCGGCACCCTGGCGATGGCCGGCGGCGCCGGCAAGGTCGCCCTGGTCAATCACAACAACGCCCTCAGCGGCGCCTGCCCGCTCGGCAGCATCGACTTCGTCGGCTACGGCAGCGGCACCAACTGCGCCGAAGGCAGCCAGCCCACCGCCACGCTCAGCGCGATTCTCGCCGCGCTGCGCGCCGACAACGGCTGCACCGATACCGACGTCAACGGCGCCGATTTCGCCACCGCGCCGGCCGCGCCGCGCAACCGCGCCAGCGCCGCGTTCTCGTGCGGCGGCGCCAATCTGCCGGTATTGAGCATCGGCGACGTGCTGCGGCTGGAAAACGCCGGCGAGTTCGTGTTCACCGTGACCCTGTCCGAACCGGCGCCGGCCGGCGGCGTCAGCGTGCGCTACGCCACCGCCGACGGCAGCGCGAGCGCCGCGGGCGACTACAACGTCGCCAACGGCACCGTGACCTTCGCCGAAGGCCAGACCAGCGCCACCGTCGCCGTGCAGGTCAACGACGACAGCGACACCGAGGGCGACGAAACCTTCTTCGTCCGGTTGAGTTCGCCGACCGGCGCCCGCCTCGGCGACGGCGAAGCGATCGGCACCATCGTCAACGACGAAGTCGAGCTGACCGCGATCCACGCCATCCAGGGCAGCGGCCAGACCTCGCCGCTGGTCGGCCAGCGCGTCTACACCTCCGGCATCGTCACCGGCCGCAAGAGCAACGGTTTCTTCCTGCAAGCGCCGGACGACCAGATCGACGCCGACCCGGCCACCTCCGAAGCCGTGTTCGTGTTCACCGGCAGCCCGGTCCCGGCCGCGGCCGCCGTCGGCAACACCGTGCGCGCCAGCGGTCAGGTGATCGAATACATCCCGACCGCCGACCCGGGCCAGTTGCCGCTGACCGAACTCGGCAACGGCGTGCAGGTCGTGTTCGTGTCGCAGCCGGCGGTGATGGGTCCCAACACCCTGCCGCAGGCGGTCGCGCTGAGCACCTCCCTGCCCTCGCCGGACGGCGGCCTGGACCAGCTCGAGCGCTTCGAGGGCATGCGGGTGGTCATCCCCAGCGCCACCGTGGTCTCGCCGACCCAGGGTTCGAAGAACGAAACCAACGCCACCGGCAGCGGCAACGGCATCTTCAACGTGGTCGTCACCGGCGTGCCGCGTCCGTTCCGCGAACCGGGCATCCAGGCGCCGGACGCCGCGCCGGGCGGCGGCAGCATTCCGCCGATCCCGCGCTGGGACTTCAATCCGGAACTGATCACCGTCGACAGCGACGCGCTCGGCGGCACCGCCTTCAACCTGTCGACCGGCGCGGTCGTCACCGACCTCACCGGCCCGCTGGACTACGGCTTCCGCCGCTACACCATCCTGCGCGATCCGGCCGCCTTGTCGACCATCACCCAGGGCATGCAGCCGGTCGCCTCGCGCCTGCCGCTGCCGTGGGAATTCACCATCGCCTCGTACAACGTCGAGCGCTTCTTCGACGCGGTCAACGACCCGGCGATCGGCGAACCGGTGCTGACCCCGGAGGCCTACGCGCGCCGCCTCGGCAAGGTCTCGCAGGGCATCTCCTACCTGCAGCAGCCCGACATCCTGGGCCTGATCGAAGTCGAGAACCTGACCGCGCTGCAAGACATCGCCGCGCGCGTCAACGCCGATGCGGTCGCCGCCGGCCGCCCCGATCCGAAGTACGTCGCCTACCTGCAGGAAGGCAACGACATCGGCGGCATCGACGTCGGCTACCTGATCAAGACCGCCGACTTCGGCGGCCAGGCCCGGGTCGAGGTGCAGGCGGTGACCCAGGTCGGCAAGGACGCGACCTGGACCCAGCCCGACGGCAGCAGCGGCCAGCTCAACGACCGCCCGCCGCTGATGCTGCAGGCGACCGTGCACGGCGCCGACGGCCGCAGCTTCCCGGTCACGGTGATCCTGGTCCATCAGCGCTCGCTGATCGACAGCGAACTCGACGACGCCGCCGGCCATCGCGTGCGCATGAAGCGCCAGGCCCAGGCCGAGTTCCTGGCCCGTTTCATCCAGGAACGCCAGCTCGCCAATCCGGCCGAACGCATCGTCACCCTCGGCGACTTCAACGCGTTCGAGTTCAACGACGGCCTGACCGACGTGATCAACACCGTCGCCGGCACGCCGACGCCCGACGACCAGACCGCGGTGCCGGGCGACGGCGCCGACCTGGTGGAACCGAACCTGGTCAAGCTGGGCGATCTGGAAACGCCGGATCAGCGCTACAGCTACACCTTCGGCGGCAGCGCGCAGACCATCGACCACGTGCTCGCCAACCAGGCCCTGGTCGGCGCCGCGGCCGGGCTCAAGCTCGACCACGCCCGCATCAATGCCGACTTCCCGGAGATCAACCGCAGCCTGGCCGATTCGCCCTCGCGCCTGTCCGACCACGACCCGGTCGTCGCCTACATCGACGCGCGCAGGCGCGCCGATCTGGCAGTGATCGCCTCGACCTCGACCGCCTCGGTGCGCGTCGGCCGTCCGGTGCAGTTCAGCGCGACGCTGAACAACGCCGGCCCGGAACAGGCGGACTATCCTGGCATCGGCTTCGCCATCAACGCCGAACTGCCGGCGCTGAGCGTGGTCGCCCCGGCGGGCTGGAACTGCGACACCCCGCAGGTGAACGCCGGTTCGACCCACGTCGCCTGCAACCGCGATGCCCTGGCCAACGGCGAAGGCGCGACCTTCGCGCTGTCGGCGAACGCAACCGAAGCGATGATCGGCAAGACCACCACCCTGGCGGTCGCCGCGCAGGCGCAATCGTTCGATCCGAACGACGGCAACGACCAGGCCCTGGTCAACGTGGAGACCACCGCGCGCGCCGACCTGGCGATCGACGTCGACGGCCCGCGCGTGTTGCGCGGCGGCCAGAACGGCGCGTTCTCGGTCGCCCTGCGCAATCGCGGCGGCGATGTCGCGGTGCTGCCGAGCGTGACCCTGTACGGCGATGCGCCGGCGGGCAACGTCTCCATCGCCGCGCCGGCCGGTTGGAACTGCACCGTCGCGCCGCAGCGCAGCGGCTTCGAAGCCACTTGCGAAGGCGCGCGTCTGGCCGCCGGCGCGAGCCAACGCTTCGACTTCGCCATCGTCGCGCCGCGTCCGGGCCTGTTCGACCGCCGACTGCTGCTGACCGGCCTGGCCGCGTCGGCGGTGGAAGATCCGAATCCGTTCAACGATTTCGACTTCCACCTCGTGCAGCTGACCGGTCGCTGGTGGTGATCGGCCGCGGCGGAACCGGGCGTCCGCGCCCGGTTCCGGCCGCGGCGAAAACCCGCCAACGCGGCATGCAAGATCAAAGCGCGGCTCCGGCCGCGCTTTTTTTTGCGCGATGCCGGTCGCGCACCGGCCGGCGGCGGATCGAAACCCGACCGGCGGCGCGTTCGCGGCGTGCGGCAGCGCCCGAATCCATACCGCGCCGTCCTGACGTTATTTGGCGTCTAGCGCGTTCCGGCGAAACTTGCATGCCGCACCGCGCAACGGCGCTTAACGCGCCTTTGGGTATCATCCGCGCCATGACGCAGCGCCCGTCCAGCGGGCGCCGCGGCTTTAGCCCGGCCCGGAATTCCCGGCTTAATGCGCGGAATCCGGACCCAGCCAGTCTGAAGCTGACCAGCGCGCCCGGCACTGGATCCGGGACCGGAACGATTCGGACCTCATCCCTTTTCCGTGAGGACCTTTCCCGATGACCGTCGCCGCGACGTTCGAAATCGAATACCTCCAATACCTCGGCGCCGACGGCAAGCCCGTCGCCGAGATTCCGGCCGCGTTCAAGGACGCCAACGTCCTGCTGCCGTTGTTCAAGCAGATGCTGTTCGTGCGGACCTTCGACAGCAAGGCCATCGCCTTGCAGCGCACCGGCAAGCTCGGCACCTACGCCGCCTGCCTGGGCCACGAAGCCACCCACGTCGGCATCGGCGCCTCGATGAAGCCCGACGACGTGTTCGCGCCCAGCTATCGCGAATACGGCGCGCAGTTCATGCGCGGCGTGCAGCCGCGCGAAGTGCTGATGTACTGGGGCGGCGACGAGCGCGGCAACGACTTCGCCGGTCCGCGCAAGGACTTCGCCTGGTCGGTGCCGATCTCCACCCAATGCCTGCACGCTGCCGGCGCCGCGCTGGCGTTCAAGCTGCGCAAGGAAAAGAATCTCGCGGTCGCCTGCTGCGGCGACGGCGGTTCGTCCAAGACCGACTTCTACGCCGCGCTGAATTCGGCCGGCGCCTACCAGCTGCCGCTGATCCTGTGCGTGATCAACAACGGTTGGGCGATCTCGGTGCCGCGCTCGGCCCAGACCGGCGCCAAGACCCTGGCCCAGAAGGGCCTGGCCGGCGGCCTGCATTGCCTGCAGGTCGACGGCAACGATCTGATCGCGGTGCTCGAAGGCATGCGCCGCGCGGCCGAGCTGGCGCGCAACGGCGGCGGCGGCAGCGTGATCGAATTCATGACCTATCGCCTGCACGACCACACCACCGCCGACGATGCGCGCCGCTACCGCGACGAGGCCGAGGTCAAAGACGCCTGGACCCGCGACCCGGTGCCGCGCCTGCGGGCCTACCTCACCGCCCAGGGCGTGTGGAACGAAGAACTGGAAAAAGCCTGGGCCGAGGAATGCGCGGCCAAGGTCGACGTCGAAATCAACGCCTATCTGGAAACGCCGGTGCAACCGGTCGAAGCCATGTTCGATTACCTCTACGCCGACATGCCGGCGGATCTGCAGGCGCAACGCGCCGAAGCGCTCGCCCAGGAGGGCCGCCGATGAACGCCGCCACCCAAGCCAAGATCGACACCGCGCAGCCGGTCGCCACCCCGGCGGCGATCACCTTGATCGAAGCCATCACCCAGGCGCTGGCCTACGAGATGCGCCACGACGACACCGTGCTGGTGCTGGGCGAGGACGTCGGCGTCAACGGCGGCGTGTTCCGCGCCACCGCCGGCCTGCAGCAGCAGTTCGGCCCCGAGCGCGTGCTCGACACGCCGCTGGACGAAACCACCATCGCCGGCCTCACTGTCGGCCTGGCCGCGCAGGGCATGAAGCCGATCGCCGAAGCCCAGTTCGACGGCTTCGTCTATCCGATGCTCGACCACATCATCTGCCACGCCGCGCGTTTCCGTCACCGCACCCGCGGCCGTCTGAGCTGCCCGATGGTGCTGCGCGTGCCGTGGGGCGGCGGCATCCGCGCGCCGGAACACCACAGCGAAGCCAACGAAGCGCTGTTCACCAACGTGCCCGGCCTGCGCGTGGTGCTGCCGTCCTCGCCGGCGCGCGCCTACGGCCTGCTGCTGGCGGCGATCCGCGACCCGGACCCGGTGATCTTCATGGAGCCCAAGCGCATCTATCGCCAGTATAAGGAAGTGGTCGCCGACGACGGCGAAGCGCTGCCGCTGGACGTGTGCTACGTGCTGCGCGACGGCAGCGACATCACCCTGGTCAGCTGGGGCGCGCAGGTCAAGGAAACCCTGGAAGCGGCCGACAAGCTGGCCGGCGAAGGCATCAGCGCCGAAGTCATCGACGTCGCCACGCTCAAGCCGCTGGATTTCGCCACCATCGCCGAGTCGGTGGCCAAGACCGGCCGCTGCGTGATCGTGCACGAAGCGCCCAAGACCGCCGGCTTCGGCGCCGAGATCGCCGCGCGCCTGGCCGAGGAGTCGATGTACGACCTGCTGGCGCCGGTCGAGCGCGTCACCGGCTACGACACCCACATCCCGCTGTTCCGCCTGGAGATGAAGTACCTGCCCAGCGTCGACAAGATCGTCGCCGCGGCCAAGCGCGCGCTCGGCCACGGCTGACATGCGCGCACTCGTCGTCGCCGGCTACCGCGCCCAGTACCACGACCCGATCGCGTTCGAGCGCGGCGCGGTGGTGCGGCTCGGCGAACGCGACAGCGAGTGGCCGGCGTTCGTGTGGACCACGCTCGACGACGGCCGCGCCGGCTGGGCGCCGCTGGACTGGCTGCGCCCGCTCGACCCCGCTGTCGACGGTACGCTGCGCGCACAGGCGCTGCGCGACTACGACGCGCGCGAGCTCGACGTCGAGGCCGGCCAGCGGCTGCGCCTGATCGACGAGCTCGGCGGCTGGTGGTGGGCGCAACGCGAGGACGGCGCCCAAGGCTGGGTGCCGGCGCGCAACCTGGGAACGATCGACGACGGCGCCTGACCGCGCCGATGCCAAGGACGACGCCGGCCCGACCGCGTCGCCAACTTACTCAAGAGACCAACGAGTTATGAGCGATACCAAGACCTTCCTGCTTCCCGACCTCGGCGAAGGCCTGCCGGACGCGACCATCGTCGAATGGGCGGTCAAGGTCGGCGACACTGTCCGCCTCGACGACACCCTGGTGTCGATGGAGACCGCCAAGGCGGTGGTCGAAGTGCCCTCGCCGGTGTCCGGCAAGGTACTCAAGCTCGCCGGCGGCCCCGGCGACGTGATCGTCACCGGCACCATGCTGGCCGAATTCCAGATCGACCCGAACCTGCCGCAGCGCGCCGACGGCCAAGACACGGGCCATCACCACGGCGGCGGTCATGCGCCGGCGCCTCAAGCGCAAACCGCGTCCGCCGAACCTGCCGTGCCGGCCAAGGCCGAAAGCGCCGATCGCGCCGACAGCGGTACCGTGGTCGGCGCCATGCAGTCCTCCGACGCGGTGCGCAGCGAGCAGGCGGTCGCGGTCGGCGGGGTCAAGGCGATGCCGGCGGTGCGCGCGCTGGCGCGCAAGCTCGGCGTCGACCTGAGCCGGGTCCGCGCCACCGGCGCCGACGGCACGGTCAGCATGGACGACGTCAAGCGCGCCAGCGCCGACGGCTCGGCCAAGATCGGTTCCGCGCCGGCCGCCGCCATCGCGCCGCGCGCCGCCGCGGCCGCCGAAGCGCCGGTCGCCGCGCCCGCGCGCAGCACCCTGTCGCAATCGGGCCGGCCGATGCGCACCCAGCCGCCGGGCGTGGCCGCGACCGGCCAGCCCGAGCAGCTCAAGGGCGTGCGCCGCAACATGGCCCGGGTCATGGCCGACGCGCACAGCAAGGTCGTGCCGACCACCCTGGCCGACGACGCCGACATTCACGCCTGGGCGCCCGGCAACGACATCACCGGCCGCCTGGTGCGCGCGATCGTGACCGCATGCAAGGCGGTGCCGGCGCTCAACGCCTGGTTCGACGGCGACAAGCTCACCCGCACCCTGCACCCGCACGTGGACATCGGCATCGCCGTGGACACCGACGACGGCCTGTTCGTGCCGGCGCTGCGCAATGCCGACGTGCTGGACACGCGCGGCGTGCGCGAAGCGATCAACCGTCTGCGCGCGCAAGTCGAGGATCGCAGCATTCCGGCGTCCGAGCTCAGCGGCTACACCATCTCGCTGTCCAACTTCGGCATGTTCGCCGGTCGCTACGCCACGCCGGTGGTGGTGCCGCCGACCGTGGCCATCGTCGCCGCCGGCAAGGGCCGCCATCAGATGACTCCGGTGATGGGCGGCTTCGAGTCGCACAAGGTCATTCCGCTGTCGCTGACCTTCGACCACCGCGCCTGCACCGGCGGCGAGGCCGCGCGCTTCCTCAAGGCCATGATCGACGATCTGGCGCGGCCGAACTGAGTCGCCGCAAGCGGTGCGCCACGGCGCGCCGTTTCGCATCGACCGGCGGAGTCAGCGCCGGCCTCGCGACGCCGCCCTCGGGGCGGCGTCGTTGTTTCGGGGCTCGGCAGCCGCGCGCGTCCGCCCTGGCCGCGACCGCGATCCCGATCACGCTCGGCGTGTTCGCGGCATCCAGGAATAAAAAATTCCCTCAAATAACGGCAACGGAATCGCGCTAGCGTCGGCGCGCAATCCCGCTGCCGGCCGCCCGTGCGCCGGTTCCGCCTGTCCACCTCATCGTCCCTCGAGAGGTTTTCCGATGATCCGTTCCCTGCGTCCGATGCTGACCGGGCTGTCGCTGGCCGTGTTCGGCCTGGCCCTGCCCACGGCCCACGCCGCCCGCCCGGCCTTCCAGATGCCCTTCCCCTGCGGCCAGACCTGGTACGGCGACACCTACCCCGGCCACGGCCTGCGCTATGCGGTCGACCTCAACCACAAGCCGCGTCCGCTCAGCGACGCCGACCTCGGCTCGACCGTGGTCGCCTCGGCCAAGGGCGTCGCCCACACCTACAACCCGCACCAAGGCACCGGCTACGGCAAGTTGGTGGTGATCGATCACGGCGGCGGCTGGCAGACCTACTACGCCCACCTCAACAGCATCAGCGTCGCCAACGGCGCCAGCGTCGAGCAGGGCCAAAAGATCGGCACGCTCGGCAAGACCAGCCGTCCCGGCAACAACATCTCGGCGCATCTGCACTACGAACAGCGGCTCAACGGCGACGACCAGAAGATCGTCTGGAACGGCTCGACGATCGTTTACGACCAATACGAAGTCGCCTACAAGAGCCGCAACGCCTGCAGCGGCGGCGGAGGCCATGCCGGCACCGTGCGCACCAGCGGCTCGCCCTTGAACGTGCGTTCCGGCCCGGGCACCGGCTACAGCATCGTCGGTTCGCTCGCCAACGGCGCCGCCGTCACCATCCGCTGCCAGAAGACCGGCGAGTCGGTGACCGGCACCTATGGCACCAGCAATCTGTGGAACAACGTCGGCGCCGCCGGCAGCAACCGCTATATTCCCGACGCCTACACCTACACCGGCTCCGACGGCCGGGTCGCGCCGGATTGCTGATCGCGCCGGGCCCGTCGCAGCGAACGGAGCGCCCATGAGTCCACGCAGGTTCGGATTCGCCTTGCTCGCCGCCTTGGCGGCCGGCATCGGCATCGGCCGCCTGCTGCCGCGCGAC
This sequence comes from Lysobacter antibioticus HS124, assembly GCF_000336385.2. Taxonomy (GTDB): domain Bacteria; phylum Pseudomonadota; class Gammaproteobacteria; order Xanthomonadales; family Xanthomonadaceae; genus Lysobacter; species Lysobacter firmicutimachus. Next base: position 43,574 of record NZ_HG424471.1, read on the forward strand.
GACGCCGGTACCGCCGCCACCGTCGCCGCGACGCCGGCAGCGGCCGCAACGCCCGGCCCTGTTCGCGTCCCCCAGGCGCCGTCGTTCGCGACGGCGCCTGTCGCGGCACGCGGCAGCGAAGACCTCGACCGCGCGATCCGCCGCGCCGCGCAGGACCCCGCCCATCTGCGCGAACTGCTGCGCGAATACGCCTTCGCCGCCGACCTCGACCGCCGCGGCGCCCTGCTCGCGGTGCTGCAGGGCGTGGCCAACGACGAGGTCCTGCAGGCCGGCCGCCGACTCGCCGGCGACGCCGATCCGGCGGTGCGCGACCAAGGCTATGCGTTGCTGCGCGCGTTCCCGCTCGATCGCGCCGAGGCGCGCGCCGCCATCGCCGACGGCCTGCAGCGCGAAACCGATCCGGCCTTGCTCGCACAGTTGCTCGGCGGACTGGAACCGGCCGTGCTCGCCGACGAAGACGCCGCCCCTTTGCTGGAACGCGCCGTCGCCCTGACCGGCCACACCGACCCGGCGGTGCGCGCCGGCGCGGTGCTGCAGTCGGCGCGCTGGAACCGCAGCGGCGACAGCGCCGCCTTGCTCGAACGCGCGCTGCTCGATCCGGCGGCCGACGTCCGCGCCGCCGCGGTCGCCGGGATCGAAGCCTCCGGCGCACGTACGCCGCGCCTGCGCGACGCCTTGCTCGATCTGGCCGGCGACGCGCGCATCACCACCGAACAACGACGCGCGGCGCTGTTCGCGCTGCAGCGCTTCGCCCTGGATCGCGCGGACTACGCGCTGTACCGCCAGGCCGAAGCCGGCATCGCCGCGGCCGAAGCCGAGCGCGACGCCGCCGCGATGCCTCATTGAGCGGACCGCAAGCCCGGCACTTCCCGCATCGGCGACGGCGCGGCACTCTGGCCGTCCCTCATCGCAGCGGAGCAGCGCCATGGCCCATCGCAGCCGCCTGGCCGGATTCATCATCGATTGCGAAACCGGCGAGATCGACCAGGCCGCCGAATTCTGGAGCCGCGCGCTCGGCCTGGCCCGGGTCGAACAGGCCTACGACGGCGACGGCGCGCAGTACGCGCCGCTGGCCGAAGGCCCGGCCGGGCTCAACATCGAAGTACAGATGGTCGATCACCCCTCGCGCGTGCACCTGGACATCGAAAGCGACGACATCGACGCCGAGGCCGCGCGCCTGGAAGCGTTGGGCGCCACGCGCATCGGCTTCGTCAAGCGCTGGTGGGTGATGCAGGCGCCGACCGGGCACCGTTTCTGCATCGTGCGCATGAAGCACCCCGAGCGCGACCCGGCGCCCAACCTCTGGGACTGAGCCCGGCGTCGAGAGCGCGTGGTTGCCGCGCTCAACCTTCGTCGACCGCGAGCCGGTCGCGGCCCTGCGCCTTGGCCCGGTACAGCGCGCGGTCGGCGCGGTCGAACACCTGCTCGGGCCGGTCGCGCGCCGGATCGCCGCCGGCGATGCCGATCGACACCGTCAACGCGAACGGCAGCGAAGCGCGCGCCAGGCGCTGGCGGATGCGCTCGCCGACTTCGCTCGCGGTCGCCAGATGCGTGCCCGGCAGCACCACCAGGAACTCTTCGCCGCCGAAACGCACCGCCACGTCGCCCTCCCGGATCGACGCGGCGACCGCATCGCCGACCGCGCGCAGGGCGCGGTCGCCGAGCAGATGCCCGTAGCGATCGTTGACCTGCTTGAAGTGATCGACGTCGACCAACAGCAAGGTGTAGGCGGCGTTGCGCAAGGGCTCCATCGCATCCTCGCTGCCCAACAGCTGGCTCAGGGCCGAACGGTTGAGCAGCCCGGTCAGCGCGTCGTGGCGGGCGCTGTGCTGGAGCAGTTCGTGACGCCGCTGCAGGTCGGCCTGGGCCGACTCCAGTTGCAAGGCGAAAGCTTCGCGCTCGGACAGCAAGCGGCGCTGTTCGATCGCATAGCGGCGCAGCTCGAACAGGTGCTGCACCTGGCGCGCGATCACCGCCACGCCGTCGCGCTGGGCCGCGCGCAACTCGCGCGGCCGATGGTCGAGCACGCACAGCGTGCCGAGGGCGTAACCGTCGGGACTCATCAGCGGCGCACCGGCGTAGAAACGCAGCGGCCGTCCGTCGAGTTTGAGGCCGAGCCCGGCGAAACGCGGGTCCTCGGCGGTGTCGGCGATCACCATCAGCCGATCGGGCTCGGCGTCGGCGATCAGCTGGCTGCAGATGCTTTGCGAGCGCAGGCGCTCGGTTTCGCCCAGGCCGTGGCGCGCCTTGTACCAGATGCGGCCGTTGTCGACCAGGGCGATCGCCGCCGCCGACGCGTCGCACAGCGTCGCCGCCAGCCGCACCAGATCGTCGTAGGCCGCCTCCGGCACGCTGTCGAGCAGTTCGTAGCCTTCCAACGCCGATTGCCGCGCCGACTCGTCGTGCGGCTCGGGCAGCAACGGAAACGGACTGGGGCGCAGCGGCACGATGGGCATCGGCGGGCCGGACCAGGCGGTGACGGCCACCAGCCTAAGTCGCGCTCGATTCATGTCCTGTGACGATTCCATCCGCGAACTGCGACCGGGTCGTCCTCCCGGCTCAGCCGGCGCTGGGATTCGGCGCGGCGTCCGCGCCCGCGGCTCAACCGCGATCCAGCCAGACCTGCAGGCCCTGCGCGTTGAGCTCGATGTCCACCGCCAGGATCGTCCGTACCTGCGACTCGTCCAGGGCGCAGCCGTGGGCACGCACGCGCTGGACATAGTAGTCGCCCAACTGCGCGACCAGGCGCGCATGGCGGTCGCCGCCGGCGGCCTGCGCGGCGCGGGCGATCGCCACCATCGCGTCGATCTGCACGATCAGTTCCGCGCCCAGCCGCTGCACGTCGCCGACCGGGCCGTAATGGGTCAGGCGCATGGCCGCGGGATCGCGGGCCAGCAGCGCGCGGATCGAGGCCTTCAAGGGCTCCGGCTCGAACTGCACCGGCGTGCTGGTCGGCAGGGCGTACGGCCCGCGCGCACTGTCGAACTCGCGATAGGACAGGCCGAAGGTGTCGCCGGTGAACCAACTGCGGCTGCGCTCGTCCCACAGGCATAGGTGGTGGCGCGCATGACCGGGCGTGTCGACGCATAGCAGCGGCCGTCCGGCGAGTTCCACCGTGCAACCGTCGCCGGCGCTGACCACCCGCTCGGCCGGCACCGGCACGATGTCGCCGTAGCTGCGCGCCATTTCCTCCGCGCCGTAGACCGCAGTGGCGCCGGCGACCAGGCGCGCCGGGTCGATCATGTGCGGCGCGCCGCGCGGGTGCACCAGCAGGCGCGCATTCGGCAACTGCCGCATCAGCGCGCCGGCGCCGCCGGCATGGTCGAGATGGACGTGGGTCAGGATCAGCCAGTCGACGTCGGCCGGCGCCAGCCCCCGCGCGCCCAGCGCCTGCAACAGCCTGGACACCGAATGCTGGGTGCCGCAGTCGACGAAGGCGGCGCGGCCGCGCTCGACGATCAGATAGGCCGCGTCGAACGCCGGGCGGTGGAAGCCGGTATCGACGGTGTCGATGCCGTAGTCGGCGGAGGCTGCGTTCATGGCGGGGCCTGCGGGAACGAAGGCCCCAGTCTAAGCCGCCACTCGCGGCGCGGCGATGCGACCTGAGTCGAAAGCCCCGCGCTGCGGCTCAATCGCCGTGCGGATAAGCGCGCCGCAGCCAATGCCGGCGCAAGGCCCAGGCCAGGGTCAGCATCGCCAGGAACACGCCGTAGCCGAGCGACGTGGCCAGGATCTGCGGCCACATCGCACCGTAGTTCGCCCCGGCGTGGGCGTGCGCCCAATGCACCGCGAGCACGAAGGCGCACACCGAGACCATTAGCGACACGGCGTCGAACAACTGTCGCGCCGGCGTGCGCGGCCGGCGCGGGTACAGCCAAAACAGCGCGCCCAAAATCGCGAACCAGGGCAGGAACAGGATCAGCGCCAGGTTGAGCTCGACGAAACGGCTCACGTCGCGGCGCCGGCCTTGGCCGCTTCGGCCTGCGCTTCGGCTTGCACGATCGCCGCCAGCGCGGCCGCGGCCTCCTCGCGCTGCGCCGGCTGCAGCGGTTCGGCCGCGGCCAGCAGCGCGTCCAGATCGCTGCGGCCGCTCTTGAGCGCGGCGATCAACTGGCCGGCGTCCTTGGGCGAAGCGAAGCCCTGGCTCTGCACCAGCACCCGGTCGCCGTCGGCGAGCTTGAAATAGAACCGGCCGTCGGCCTCGCGGTATTGCTTGAACACCGGCAGCGCGCGGCGTGTCTCGGCCGCGGCCGCGGCCGCGCCAGAGGCCTGCGACAGATCGCGCAAGCCCACCGCTTCGCGCAGCTTCTTCATCGAGGCGACGGCGTAGCGCTCGCGCACTCGCCTGGCGCCGTCGATCAGGATCGCCTCGATCTTCTCCGGCTGCGCCATCAGCGCTTCGTATTTCTCGCGCAGCGGCGCGATCTCGCGGTCGATACGCTCGAACAGCGCCTGCTTGGCCTCGCCCCAGGCGATGCCGTCGGCGAAGGCCTGGCGCATCGCCGCGGTTTCGTCGGCGCTGGCGAAGGCCTGGTAGATCTGGAACAGCGCCGAACCCTCGGTCGACTTGGGCTCGCCCGGCGCGCGCGAGTCGGTGACGATCGAATAGATCAGCTTCTTCAGCTGCTCGCGCGGCGCGAACAGCGGAATGGTGTTGTCGTAGCTCTTGCTCATCTTGCGCCCGTCCAGGCCCGGCAGGGTCGCCACCGCCTCTTCGATCTGCGCTTCGGGCAGGACGAAATGCTCGCCGTAGAGATGGTTGAAGCGCTGGGCGAAATCGCGCGCCATCTCGATGTGCTGGATCTGGTCGCGGCCGACCGGCACCTTGTGCGCGTTGAACACCAGGATGTCGGCCGACATCAGCACCGGGTACATGAACAAGCCGGCGGTGATCGCCGCGTCGTCGTCTTCGCCTTCGGCGCGGTTCTTGTCGACCGCCGCCTTGTAGGCATGGGCGCGGTTGAGGATGCCCTTGCCGGCGACGCAGGTCAGGAACCAGGACAGTTCCGGAATCTCGACGATCTCGCTCTGCCGGTAGAACCACACCTTGGCCGGGTCCAGGCCGCAGGCCAGCCAGGCCGCGGCGATCTCCAGCGTGGAGCGCTGCACCCGCGCCGGCTCCTGCACCTTGATCAGCGCATGCAGGTCGGCGAGGAAGTAAAAGCTTTCCACGCCCGGGGTCAGGCTGGCGGCGACCGCCGGGCGGATCGCGCCGACGTAGTTGCCGAGGTGCGGGGTGCCGGAGGTGGTGATGCCGGTGAGAACGCGGGTCTGGGTCATGGGCGGCGCGGGTGCAACGTGTGGCCGGCCAGTGTACCGCCTGGGCCGGACCGCGGCGGTGCGCCCTGCCGTGCGAACCGCGGACACGGGGCGCCGGTGCCGCCGCGCCTGGCGCACGCGGGGCTGCCGCAGTCCCAAGTCCGCCCGGCTGAGCGGCGGCTGACCGCGACCGCCGCGGCGCCGACCGCGCAACCCCGTTGCCGACACTGCCGCGTTCGATCTCACGACCACCCCGGAGACGCCGCCATGTTCCGCTCGCTCGTCCTGCTCGCCGCTGCCGCCCTGACCGCCAGCGCCTGCTCCCCGCTGCACGCACGCCCGCTGGTCGACGTCGCGGTGGTCGACCGCGACAACGGCGACTGGCTGCCGGCCTGGCCGCACCGCGGCCAGCAGTGGATCGCCGGCACGCCCGGCCATCGCTATTCGGTGCGCCTGACCAACACCAGCGGCGAACGCGTGCTGGTGGTGTTGTCGGTCGACGGCGTCAACGCCGTCACCGGCCAGACCGCGCATCCGTCCCAGGCCGGCTATGTGCTCGACCCCTGGCAGTCCACCGAGATCAACGGCTGGCGCAAGTCGCTCGACGACGTCGCCCAGTTCGTGTTCACCGACCTGCCCGACAGCTATGCCGCGCGCACCGGCCGCCCCGACAACGTCGGCGTGATCGGCGTCGCGGTGTTCGAGGAGTCGCGCCCGGTCTATCGCGAGCCGCGCTATCCCTACCCGGCGCCGGCGCCCTACCCGCCGTACGCGCGCGACGAAGCGGCCAAGGCCGAACGTCGCGCGGCCGGCAACGCCGCTCCGTCGGCGGCGAGCGAGGCCGCGGCCGACGCCGCCGCGCAATCGATCGGCACCGGCCACGGCGCGCGCGAGTGGTCGCCGGTCGGCCAGACCCAGTTCGTGCGCGCCAGCCGTTCGCCGGCGCAAGTGCTGGAACTGCGCTACGACGATTACCGTAGCCTGGTCGCGCGCGGCGTGGTGCCGCGCTACCGCGCACCGTACCGCGATCCGCAGCCGCGCGCGTTCCCCAACGGTTTCGTCGCCGATCCGCCGTCGCGCGGCTGGTGAGGTTGGGGACGCAAACGACGAAGGGCCGGACGGATCCGGCCCTTCGTCGTTCTTGGTCGAACCGCAGCGACGTCGCTGCCGCGGTGCAGCGCGATCAGTTCAAGGTCTTGCCGAAATCGCGCACTTCCTTCTCGGCGCGCTCGCGCTCCCAACCGTAGCGTTCCTGCAGCTTTCCGGCCAGGTATTCGGAATTGCCTTCGGCGACATCGAACACGTCGTCGGTCAGGTCGCCCCACTTGGCCTGGGCCTTGCCCTTGAGCTGGGTCCACTTGCCGGCAATGATGTCTTTGTTCATCGTTCGACTCCTTCGTTGGGGGATGTCGATTTCGGCGCGATGCGTGCGTATTGCAGCTGGCGCGCATCCGGGCTTGCCGATATCGCGTGGCCAGTGTCGCAGCGCATCCGTTCGCGAGCGATCACGATTGCGTTAGCCGGCGATTGACCTCGGTGAACCGGATGAACTCTTCAGCCGCATTCGTGCGCGGGTTCGCATTCATGACGAGAACGAAGGTGAGGCGCAGCCGCACCTCATGACGCACCCCGGGGATCGGCAGGCGCCCGGCGTTCCACGCATGATCCGCAGGCAAAGAAAAAGGCCGGATCGCTCCGGCCTTTTTCGTGAGGCATCGCGGCTTGCGGCTTACTTGCCGTCGCTCGCCTTCTCGGCGGTCTCCTCGACCTTTTCGCCGGCCTTCTGCACGTCCTTGCCGGCGCCGGCGATCGTGTTGCACGCGGACAGGGTGCCCATCGAGAACAGGGCCAGCAGCAACAGGGCAGTCAAACGCTTCATGGGATCTCCTTGAACGGTCTGATTCGAACCGCCGACGACCAAAGCGGATGGTCCGGCTGGGTTCGGTGGGTGGCCGTCGATGAGTGGCCGGTGCCGGTCGCGCGCTCGTCGCGTCCTGTCGATCATGAGACGCGAGCGAATGTGAAGCCGGCGTGCAATCCGCACCGTCGCCACGACCGGACAAGGCCTTGCCGCATGCCCTGCCGCGTCGCCGTCAGCCGCGATTCATCGCCGCGGCGGCGACGGCGACCCTCACTCGCGCATCAGGGTCGACTTGCCGAACAGGCTCTCGACCAGGTCGACCGCGAGCTTGGCGGTGCGGTTGCGCTTGTCCAGGATCGGATTGAGTTCGACGATGTCCAGCGAGGCCAGCCGCCCGCTGTCGGCGATCATCTCCATCACCAGCTGCGCCTCTCGGTAATTCGGTCCGCCCGGCACGGTGGTGCCCACGCCCGGCGCGATGCTCGGGTCGAGGAAGTCGACGTCGAAGCTGACGTGCAGATGGGTGTTTTCGTCCAGGCCTTCCAGCGCTTCCTCCATCACCCGGCGCATGCCGATCTCGTCGATATAGCGCATGTCGTACACGTCCAGGCCGTGCTGCTGGATCAGCTGCTTCTCGCCCGGGTCGACCGAACGGATGCCGATCTGGCGGATCTCGTCCGCGCGCATCGCCGGCGCCGAACCGCCGAGATGGGTCAGCGGTTCCGGGCCGAGGCCGCACAGGCACGACACCGGCATGCCGTGGATGTTGCCCGACGGCGTGACCTGGCTGGTGTTGAAGTCGGCATGCGCATCCAGCCACAACACGCGCAATTGCTTGCCGGTGTCGCGGCAATGGCGAGCGACCGCGGTGATCGAGCCCAGCCCCAGGCAGTGGTCGCCGCCGAGCAGGATCGGCATGCGCCCGCCCTTCAGTTCGGCGCCGACCGCATCCATCACCAGCCGGTTCCAGGCCACCACTTCGGGCAGGTGGCGATAGCCCTCCACCGGCTTCTGCCAGGGGTTGCGCGGACCGTCGAGATTGCCGCGATCGACCACGTCGACGCCGCGCGCGCTCAGCGCTTCGCCAAGGCCGGCGATGCGCAGCGCCTCGGGCCCGAGCCGCGCGCCGCGATGGCCGGCGCCGACGTCGGTGGGCGCGCCGATAAGCGAGACCGGGGGATAGGTACGACTCATGAGAATTCCTCTGGCGGCGCGCAGCGACGGCGCCGCAGTATCGAAGGTGAACGCAGACGATGCCCGCGGCATCGCGCGATCGCCGCAACAGGGCCGCGCGTTGCGCTGCGGCCGCCGACGATGCGGGCATTCTAGCGCAGGGGTGGGGCTGAGCTGGGCAATAGCGGCGGCTGCGCTGCGGTGCAGAGCAATGGGGGAATATGGCCGATCGACGCAGGCAGCAGCCATGGCTCCCGCCGCCGGAACGATACGCCGTCAGCGGCTATCGGTGTGGATCGAGCGCGCCGGACGGCACGCCGCCTTCGGACCACCGGCCGGGCGGTTCGCTTCACTCGGCCTCGCGCGGCCCGGCGGTTGCGCGGAAGCGGTCGTCGCGCTTGAGAACCGGGGATGCGATGGCGGGGGTGTAGGAAAAGTGCCGGTCGGCTGACGGCCTTCGGGCGGTTGGCCGGGCGGTTGTCTTCTTCCCGGATTCACGTGGTGCCGCTTGTCCGAATCGAACGGACGACCGCTCGCTTACAAGGCGAGTGCTCTACCAACTGAGCTAAAGCGGCAAGTTGTGTGTCGCGTGGCCCGCGGGAGATGCGCCTGCGGCGATCCGGGGCGCGGCCATTCTACCGTCTCTCGCGTCGCCGCGGCGCGCAGGCCGGCGCGGCGGCGATCAGCCCATCGCCGAGCAGGACAGGCTCCGCCAGCGCTGTGCGCCGGACGCGCGGCGCAACGCATCGCCGTCGCTCGCGCTCGCGGCGACGTCGATCCAGGTCGCCGCCGCCGTTTCGCCGAGCGCTTCCACCTGCGCCGGAAAACCGGCCTGGCTCAACGAGGCGGCACGCTTGCGCGCGGAGTCTTCGTTGCGGAACCGTCCCAGGGCGATGCCGTTGGCGTCGGCGCCCTCGCCCATCACGAACAGATCGTCGAAGCCGGCGGCGCGAATGCGCTGCGCGGTCGCCTGCGCGGCGTCCCGGCTCGCCGCCGGCGGCAGGTACACGCGCCAACCGCGCGCGGCCGAAGCGGCGCCCTGGCTGCGCGTGGTCAGCT
>NZ_HG424472.1 GCF_000336385.2 Lysobacter antibioticus HS124
GTCGCGGCTTACGCCGCTCCTACAAAAGCTTCGCGCCCCAAGGGGTAGGAGCGATCGACAGGCGCTCAAGCCCCCGGCTTGTCGCGCTCCTTCCAGATCTCCCGATCCACCCCGTCGCCCAGTTCGGCGTACTGGGCGATGTGGAACTCCGGCGACTTGCCTTCGCGCAGCTGCCGGTCGTAATCGCGGGTCAATTTCACCACTACGCCGGACAACATCACGATCGCCACCAGGTTGATCGACGCCATCAATGCCATCGCGGCATCGGCGGCATCCCACACCAGCTGAACCTTCGAGTACACGCCCCACACGATCACCAGCAGCGCCAGCACCCGCAGCACGAACAAGGACTTGGCGCCGCCGCCCAGATACAACAGATTGCTTTCGGCATAGGAGTAGTTGCCGATGATCGTGGTGAAGGCGAAGAAGAACAGCGCGATGGCAACGAAATAGGTGCCCCAAGCCGGGAAGAACACGCTCATCGCGTTCTGGGTGATCTGCACCCCGTCGCCGCCCTGGCCGAGCACGCCTGACAACAGGATCACGAAACCGGTGGCGCTGCAGATCATCAGGGTGTCGATGAACACGCCCAACGATTGCACCAGGCCCTGACTGGAGGGATGGTGCGGTACCGGCGTGGCGGCCGCGGCGACGTTCGGCGCGCTGCCCATGCCGGCTTCGTTGGAATACAGACCGCGCTTCACGCCCTGCAGCATCGCCACCGCCAGTCCGCCGAGCACGCCGCCCGCGGCGGCGTCGAGGCCGAACGCGCTGCGTACGATCAGGCTCATCACTTCCGGAATCTGCGCCAGATGGGTGACCACCACCCAAGCCGCCAGGCCCAGATAACCCAGCGACATGAACGGCACCACCCACTCGGCGAAGCGCGCGATCGCGCGCAGTCCGCCGAAAATGATCACCGCCGTCAGCGCCACCAGCCCGGTGGCGATCTGCAACTGGCTCAGGCCGAACGCACTGCTCAGCGATTGCGCCATCGCGTTGGCGTGCACGCTGCTGAACACCAGGCCGTAAGTCAGCAGCAGGCATAGCGCGAAGGCCACGCCCATCCACGGTTTTTTGAGTCCGCGCGACATGTAGTAGGAGGGCCCGCCGCGGTACTGTCCTTTTTCGTCGCGCACCTTGTACAGCTGCGCCAGCGCGCTTTCGGCGTAAGCCGTTGCCATGCCGAGCACGGCCGTGCACCACATCCAGAACAGCGCGCCCGGTCCGCCCAGGCTCAGGGCGATGGCCACACCGGCCAGGTTGCCTGTGCCCACGCGCGAGGCCAACGAGGTGCATAGCGCCTGGAACGGCGAAATGCCGGAACGGTCGCCGCCGGTGCCGCGCCCGATCACGTGCAACATGTGCGGAAAGCGCCGCACCTGCAGGAACCGCAGGCGTACGGTGAAGTACAGGCCGACCAGCAACAGGCCGTAGGTCAGGAAATAGTCCCAAAGCACATGATTGACCGCGCCGATCACAGGCCGCAGCAAGGCTTCGATCCCATCCAGCAAGGCTTGCATCGGCCGTCCCCGAATTGCGATGAACAGCCGCGATGGTAGCAGCCGCCTCGCCGCCTGCCTGCGGCTCGCGTAAAATCGCCAATTTCCGCGGTTTCGCGCCATTTCGGGCCGCCCGGCCCAGGAGCACACATGAAGGTCCTCGTCATCGGGTCCGGCGGGCGCGAACACGCGCTCGCCTGGAAACTCGCTCAGTCCCCGCGCATCGACGAGGTCTTGGTCGCCCCCGGCAACGCCGGCACCGCCCACGAGGCCAAGTGCCGCAACGTGAACGTGGCCGCCACCGATCTCGACGGCCTGCTGCAACTGGCCGCCGACGAAGCCGTCGCGGTCACCGTGGTCGGCCCCGAGGCGCCGCTGGTGGCCGGCGTGGTCGACCGCTTCCGCGCCGCCGGCCGGCGCATCTTCGGGCCGACCGCGGCCGCGGCCCAGCTCGAAGGCAGCAAGGCCTTCGCCAAGGATTTCCTCGCCCGCCACGGCATCCCGACCGCGTACTACGCCGTGCATACCGAGGTCGACGCCGCCCTGGCCTACATCCGCGAAAAGGGCGCGCCGATCGTGGTCAAGGCCGACGGCCTGGCCGCCGGCAAGGGCGTGATCGTCGCGATGAGCCTGGAAGAAGCCGAAGCCGCGGTGGTGGACATGCTGTCCGGCAACGCCTTCGGCGCCGCCGGCGCGCGGGTGGTGATCGAGGAATTCCTCGACGGCGAAGAAGCCAGCTTCATCTCCATGGTCGACGGCAAGCATGCCCTGCCGATGGCGACCTCGCAGGACCACAAGCGCGTCGGCGACCGCGACACCGGCCCCAACACCGGCGGCATGGGCGCCTACTCGCCGGCGCCGGTGGTCACGCCGGAAGTGCACGAGCGCGTCATGCGCGAAGTGGTGATGCCGACCGTGAACGGCATGATCGCCGACGGCGTGCCCTTCACCGGCTTCCTCTATGCCGGGCTGATGATCGATCAGGCCGGCGCGCCCAAGGTCATCGAATTCAACGTCCGCTTCGGCGACCCGGAAACCCAGCCGGTGATGCTGCGCCTGGAGTCCGACCTGCTCGATCTGGTCGAAGCCGCCATCGACGGCCGCCTCGACAGCGCCCAGGCGCAGTGGAACCCGCGCCCCTCGCTCGGCGTGGTGATGGCCGCGGCGAACTATCCGGACACGCCGCGCACCGGCGACGTCATCCACGGCCTGACCGTGCCGCAACCGCCGCACGCCAAGGTGTTCCAGGCCGGCACCAAGCTCGGCGCGAACGGCGATACCCTCACCGCCGGCGGCCGCGTGCTGTGCGTCTGCGCCCTCGGCGACGACGTCGCCCAAGCCCAGCGCGAAGCCTATGCCGCCCTGTCCAAGATCCATTGGGACGGCGAATTCCACCGCAACGACATCGGCTGGCGCGCGATCGAGCGCGAGGAGCAGGCCAAGGCCTGAGCCGGCGCGGTGCGTCGCGCCCGAGCGCGACGCACCGGCTTTGTCCCGGCATCGACGCGACCTCCACGCGGTCGCGACTCGCGTCGCTTCTACCCCAAAAAACCGGCTCTTCCTGTAGGAGCGGCGTAAGCCGCGACAAGGAACGCGCAGGCACCGCAACAGCGTCGCCACCGGCCGAAGCGGTTTACCCGCCGTCCCTCCCCCCGAACCAAAGCGCCAACGCCTCGGCCAAGCCGGCCTCGCTCCCCTCTCCGACCCAGGCCACATACCCGTCCGGCCGCACCAACACTGCCGACGGCGCCGCGACCTCGCCCACGACCGGCAACTCCCAAGCGCCGTCGTAACGCGCATCGACCAACCGAACCCGGCCGACCGGATCGGCAATCGCCAGCGCGCCCACCGCACCGAAATTCAGCACCACCGGCCGCGCCTCATGCAACAGGGCGTACGTCCGCACCGCCTCGCCGTCGACCGACAGTTCCAGATCCGGCATCCGCCGCCCCAATAGCGAGTGTCCCTCGCCCAGCTCGTAGCGGATGTCCAAACCCGACAGCTGCGCCGCCAACCGTTGGCGCGGTTCCTGCGCTTCCAGCAACTCCGCCACGACCTCGCGCAACGCGGTCGTGCGCTCGTCCGCCCGCCGCAGCGCGACCGAGGCCATGGTCGTGCGTAGCACCCGCGCCGCGACCGGATGCCGCTCGGCCTGATAGCTGTCGAGCAAGTTGTCCGGCGAAATTCCGTTGACCACCTGCGCCAGCTTCCAGCCCAGGTTCGCCGCATCCTGCAGCCCCAATTGCAGGCCCTGCCCGCCGTCCGGCGCATGCACGTGCGCCGCGTCGCCGGCCAGCAGCACCCGCCGCTCGCGATACGCCGCCGCCTGTCGGGTCGCATCGCTGAAACGCGAGATCCAGGCCGGGCTGTGCACGCCGTAATCGGTGCCGCAGACCGCGATCAGCGTCGCGCGCAGGTCTTCCAAGCTCGGCTCGCCCTTCGCGACCTGCGGCTCGGTCAACATCAACCGGATCGGCCCGTGCTCGGCGTACACCACCTGGCCGTCGCGGATCTCGTACTCGGTCCGGCCGAAGGAGTGCACGCCGAACGCGCTGCGATGGGTGCCGAACGCAGGCGTCTGCGCCATCTCGACCTCGGCGATCAGGTGGCTGGCGGTCGCCTCCCAACCGGCGAAGTCGATCCCTGCCGCCTTGCGCACCGCGCTGCGCCCGCCGTCGCAGCCGACCAGGTACTGCGCGCGCAAGGTCGTGCCGTCGAACAAGGCGATATCCACCCCGGCCGCGTCCTGCACGAAGCCCGCCAGCTCGCGGCCGCGATAGACACGCACCCCGAGCTCGCCGACCCAGCCGGCCAGAATCCGTTCGATATGGTTCTGCCACAGCCCCAGACTGTACGGGTGCCGGGTCGGAATCCCGCCCAAGTCGAGCGTCGCTCCGGCGAAACCGACGACCTGGGCGATCTGTCCTTCGGCCAGAAACCGCTCGACGATCCCGCGCTGGTCGAGCAACTCGAGCGTGCGCGCATGCAGGCCGCCCGCGCGCGAGCCCGCCAACGCCTGCGACTCGCGCCGCTCCACGATCGCCACGTCGACGCCCGCCAGCGCCAGCTCCGCCGCCAGCATCAAGCCGGTCGGCCCGCCGCCGGCGATCACCACCGCATGCGACTCGACCGCCGAATGCCGCTCGTCTCCGCCGTCGCTGCCAGCAGCGATTTCCCGCATGTCGACCGCAGTCATCGCCGCAGCCCTGCCGCCGCGACCACGCGATTCCCGCGCCTTCCACTTCGCCAACCACATGCTCATCGCCGTCTCCCGACACGTAGCCCTCGCTACGGCCGGCGATTGAGCCCCACGCCCCGGGGCTTGCGGCAAGCCCCCGGGGGGCTAAGATAGTCATAGGGACGGAGCTCATCCGCTCCCGATGCGCACGCGGCGAACCGCCATCCCGAACAAAAGCGCCGCCCCCTCCTTGTAGGAGCGGCGTGAGCCGCGACAGAGACTGCGCAGAGAAAGCCAGCCCTATCGCTTCGGCCGAAGCCGCGCCCGCTGCCTGGCAGTAGCAGCGCACCGCTGGGCTTTCCTCCGGCCACAAGCCGCCACCTCGACGCGATCCACCGCCCCGCAGTCGCGACTCGCGTTGCTCCGACCCCAGAAAACCTGCTCCCCGTAGATGCGGCGCAAGCCGCGATCACGACCACGCAACAACGGCGCGACCTGATGCAGCCTAGTTGCGACTCGCGTCGCCCCTGTCCCCGAACCAAAACTGTACGTCGCGACAAAGATCGCGCGAAAACGTGGACGCTATCGCCGTCGACCGAAGCCGCGCCCTGACTGTAACGGGCAACGGGCAACGGACAGGAGCGGCGCAAACCGCACCCGTTCCTGTCCATCCTCGCGATCATGCCGAACGCATGAAACCAGCGCCGCCCGGACACAACGGACCTAATGCACCGTTCCCATCGGTTCCTCGGGCGCCGGCTGCAACGCCACCGCCAACTCCTCGAGCTCGGAAATCTCCTTCTCCAGGGCGTCGTACAACTCGCCCTGGCGCATCATCAATTCCTCGATGTTCTGCGCCTGCTTGAGCTTCTTCAGCTCGCCGTCGAACAACAGCCACTGCGCCGTCAGCTGTTCGACGTAGTTCTTCGAGTAGTGGCGCATTTCCTTGAGCTGGTTCAACGCCGCGTTGACCTGGTCCAATGGCGTCTTCGGGTCCGCAGACATGGCAACCTCCTCTCGCAAGGTTCGCGCCCAGCGTAGCCAGCCGATGCCACCGCGACGTGAAATCCCGTCTCATCGCCGCGCACGCGTTCAGCCGATAGTTCTTCACTTCGCGCCGACATTGCCGAATAGGCCAATGATTGAATCAAAGCCAGACTAGCTAATTCCATATAGACCTAATCGCAGTAATTCGCCGACCTTATGCAGCTGCCCGCAAGTTGATCTCAGCCAAAATCGAGATTATAGAAACCGCATCCGCGTCAGAAAACGCTCCATCAACGCCTTCGTAGTGCACCGCAGTAAAAGGGGGCTCATAGAGCATTCCTGGATCCATCACGCCAGTACTAGTGAGACGGTCGATGATCATATCCACGAATCGAATCTGCTGACTGCTATACCGCCCCTCGTCCAAGAAGCGGCCAAATGCTTCCTTGGCGGCATTCCGGTCCAGCCCCACCAACGAGCGAATAAATAGTGGAAGCGATACGTCCACCCCGTATATCTGCTCGAATCGTGATCGCCCTTCGACCACGTCAGCCTCGTATACGAAGCGATCCAACTCCTTGAGATCCGTAGGCGTCAGCGGCTTGTTATGGCGCAGCTTCGCAACCGCAATGTGCCCCTCATTGGCACGGATATAAGCCTCGACCTTGCGCTTATACTGGGCAACGTTGATGCCTGTACTGAAGTCCTTCAATTGGATCTCGGCGGACTCGCCAATCTCGTCGGTCAGGACGGTGTAGACCGGACCTATCGCCTTGCGCTCAATGAACTTGACCAATCCTCGCAGACGGCGGCGGACGTTTTCGATCATCGGCAGGGTGATGTCCTTCCAGAATGCTTCGGACTGGATCTCCTGGATCAGTGCCAGCTGCTCCTTGACCGCGGGAATCGCCTCCATGGTTTCCAACTGGGTGGTTACCTCGATGACCCGATCGCGGTAGCCAATGAAGTCTCTCGTCGCCTTGATCAAGGCCACCTGTAGACCGAGGCAGGCTAGGTCGAAGAGCTTGGCGGTTATGTGCTCCACCTCCTGTTCGCTCGGCAGGCCGGCGACGTGGTCGCGGAGTTCGACCAGAGCTGTCTCGCCCAGCTGATCCCACTGCTCACGCTGGGCGAAGCGGGTTACGTGCTCGCGCTCCGGCCGGACAATGAAGTTGTTCAAGTTCATCGCCGCGACCTCGCCGTGGAGGTGGTCGATGATGCCCTGGCGCAATGGTCCCAGCGCGTCGTAAAGGCCGCGGTCTTCAGCGGCGGCGCGCGCATCGTCCCGCTCGGTCTTGACCGGCAGCAACGCCAACAGCTCCAACCGGCGCTTGAACAGGCGCTTGCCCAGCGGCTCGCTCATGGGCGACACCGCGCCGGCCGGGTCCTCATTGAAGTACTCGAAGTTGCCGCAGAAGTCGAAGATGAAGAACTCCTGCTTGTCCTGCCCGGGCCCGAACAGGTTCGGACACAGCCGGGTACCGCGGCCGATCATCTGCAGGAACTTCACCTTCGACCGCACCGCCTTGAAGAAGACGAGGTTCACTACCTCGGGCACGTCGATACCGGTGTCCAGCATGTCCACCGAGATGGCGATCTGCGGCAGCTTGGGCGGTCCGCTGAAGTCGTCGATCAACGTCTGCGCGTACTTCACCGCGTGCGTGATCACCCGGGCGAACTCGCCCTTGTGGTGCGGGTAGTTGTGATCGAAGCGCTGGGCGATGAACTCGGCGTGGCGCTGGTTGACCGCGAAGATGATGGTCTTGCCGATCTTGTCGCCGCCGTCGACCTTCAGCCCCTGCTCCATCAGATGCTTGAGCATCAGATCGACGGTGTGTTCGTTGAATAGCTTCTTGTTGACCTCGGAGGCGCTCACCTCCGTGGGCACTTCGCCCTCTTCCTCCTCGCCCGCGCGGTCGCCCCAGTCCAGCGACTCCCAGTGTTCCTTCTCGGCTTCCGGCAGGTCGTCGTACTTGATGCCCTCGCGCACGAACTTGATCGGCACCGAGTGCGACTTCGGCGGCACCAGGTAGCGGTCGGCCACGGCCTCGTCCAAGCCGTAGGCATCGGTGGGCACGCCGGTCTCCAGCCCAAACAGATGGTAGGTGTCGCGGTCCACCTCGTTGCGCGGGGTGGCGGTCAGGCCGACCAGGTAACTGTCGAAGTAGTGGAAGATCGCGCCGTACTTCTGGTAGACGCTGCGGTGCGCCTCGTCGATCACGATCAAGTCGAAGTGACCGATGCCGTACTTGCGGCGGTCGCCTTCCATCTCCTCGATCAGGCCCATCATCGTCGGGTAGGTGGACAGGAACACCTGCCCCTGTCCGTCCTTCTCGGTGACCAGGTTGACCGGGCTGGAATCGGGCAGGTGCTTCTTGAACTCGCCCGTCGCTTGATTCACCAGCGCCACGCGGTCGGCGAGGAACAGCACGCGCTTGACCCAGTTGGCGCGCATCAGCAGCTCCACCAGCGCGATCGCGGTGCGGGTCTTGCCGGTGCCGGTGGCCATGGTCAGCAGACCGGCACGGCGCCCGTGCGTCAGCGATTCGGTCATCGCGCGGATGGCGCGGTGCTGGTAGGGGCGCTCGACGATAGCGTTGTTGACCTTCAGTTCGCGCAGCGGCACCTGCAGCTGGCGACGCTGGATCGCACGTTCCAGTTCGGCGCGGGTGTAGAAGCCCTGCACTTCGCGCGGCGGCGCGCGACGGTCGTCCCACAGCCAGGTCTTGTGGCCGTTGGTGTAGAAGATCAGCGGGCGCTGGCCCTTCATTTCCTCCAGGCAGTCGGCGTAGAGCTTGGCCTGCTGCCGGCCCACGTCCGGATCGGTAAAGCTGCGCTTGGCTTCCACCACCGCCAGCGGTTTGCCGTCCGCGCCCCACAGCACGTAGTCGACGAAGCCCTCGCCCGGCCCGTTGGGCATGCCGGTGACCGGCACCTCGATGCTGGCGTTGTCGCCGATGACCCAGCCGGCCTCGCGCAGCAGCACGTCGATGAAGAAGCGGCGGGTGTCGGACTCGTCGTAGTCGTGCGTGTCCGGCACCGCGATGTTGGCGGCCTTGGCCTGCGCCAGCTCGGCGCGCAGCGCGGCCAGTTCGGCATTGACCTGGGCCAGCGCAGATTCACGCTCGGCTAAGGTGGCGGCGGCCTCGGCGATGTTGGCCTCGCGCGCCTCGATCTGCGCGTGCTGCGTCTCGATCTCCTGGCGGAACTTGGCTTCCTGCTTCTTCAGCTCGTCGCGGGTGAAGGCGATCGCCTCGTCGGCGCGCACCAGCTGCGGCACGCGCTTGTCGTCCCACTCGGCGACGACGCTCTTGGGGTCGCTGGCGCGGGTGTAGGTGCGCGCCAGCCAGAACAGCACATGGAACAGCTCGCGCACCAGCCGCAGCGCATCGCCGCTACCTGTGCGCTGGTTGCCGTGTACCGCCTGGTTGCCCAGCTTCTGGATCAGCCGCGCCTTCTGGTGGATATGCGGCGGCAGCAGCTTCTCGAACGCCGGCTGGGTCAGCAGCACGCCCAGGCTGTTGTCGTACGGCATCCGTAGGTCGCGGTCGTTCTCGTACAACCAGTGCACCGCCTGCTCCAGCGCATGGCGGGTGCGCATGCAGCAGGCGCGCGGGTCGGAATGGACCAGTTGCTCCGCTCCTTTCGCCGGCTCGTAGAGCGGTTTGAATTCAGAAAGCAGGAACTGGAAGTTCGTCATGTGACCCTACTCGTCTTTGCCCCAGTAGACGGCACTGGGATCGAAGTTGTCCCTAAGGTATGGGGTAAAACCAGCCAAGACGACCGACAACGCGATCAAATCCTTCATCTCGATAGGCCTGAGTGCAGCCCTCGGGTTCCCCGCATGCCTGATTCCAGGATAGTCCGATGCGAAGCCGTACAGGTTCGAAAGAGAGCTGCGCAACGCGCTGTGCGGCCAGCTCTTGATCTCTCCACAGATAGCACCTAATTGGCTGCTGCGGACACCAGAACAGGAGGCGCCAAACGCCTCAAGAACGTTTACTTGCTTCTGAATTATTGTCTTTATTCGGCCATCGGAATTGTCATCGCGCAGGTCGCGCAATGCATTTTCAAAGTCTCTAAAAAGCGCGTAGAGGTGATCATCCTCCTCAGACGCTCTCTGAAGATCCCTTGCGAGAGCAGAGAAGATTCCCGGGAGCGTGGGACAAAGCACACAAGGCTCCCGCACCTGATAACGAAGGCTGAACTTCTCAACAAACCTAACCAGCAGCCGCACATACAGGCCAGCAATCGCCTCGCCGGCCAAGTCACTGATAATGGCGTGAGCCTCTTCAAAGAAGATCAGGAGCCTGCGTTCAGACGCCAAGTCTTCAGAAGTTATCGCCTTAAACGCCTCCCGGCTTTGATCTTGATTGTCGACTATGTCAGCCAATTGCTCGAGGGTGGGGGTAACCCGAAGCACTTGAGCGAGTTCGCGATACAACTCGCAAAAAATGTCAGTCGGAACCGCCTCGGTCGAGAACAAAGGCTCCCATATGCATGACCACGCTTCAGGCCATACTGCGATCAATTCACCGCGCACGGCTAGGCCCTACCTGAGAAGAATTCTTGCCGGAGAGAAAAGAACAGCTCCTCCAGATGGACTATCCCTTGATGGTAGGCAGTCCTTTGCTGTTCCACCGCAGAAGCCAAGCGACCAAACTCGTCCTGATCGCTCCTCCTCGGAACCGTGATCAACAATTTCTCAAACTCACTCTTCTTCAATATTGGGAGGGTTGTGGATGCGCCCCGACGGGCTACCTCTCCGGCCAGGAAGCGCATCGCGTAATAGCCATACAACTGCTCGATTTCGCCTCGCCATGTCACCGAATTTATCTGTTGATTGAAGGCGCTTTCTTGCTTTGCCAATCCCATCTTCCCGATGGTCGCACCGATACAGCAGACGAGAGTGCTCCCTGCTGAGGCAACGCGACTCAAGAGCGCGCCTTTTGGCGTAACGGTGCGGCGGGAATCAGTTATGACCCCCCCGAGATCCCCTGGCGTGACAAAGGGTATCGGACCATCGAATACTTCCGTTGCCGAAGAAGGTGGTGTCCCCCCAGTCTGAATCCTCGCTAGTTCGCTTAGCGATCTTTGTGGCCACCCCTTCGGATTTCTCACCGGGTCGCCAAATTTCTCGAGAAATGCGGACTGCAGCAGCTGATCGAGCTTGGCGATGGCTTCGCGGCGCTTGGCGCGCAGCGAGTCGGCCTTGTCCAGAATTGCAGCGATACGGCGCTGCTCGATCTGTGATGGCAGCAGGATCGTCTTCGCGTAGGCGTCATTTCGATTCAAACCTGGAATCGCAGCTGCGCGGTTTAGCTCATCCAAGCGAAGGCCAGCCATCGCATGAAAGAGCCATCGAAGGTCTACATCGGTACAAGTCCTATCGACATAGTAGGTAGTGTCTATTGGCCAACAGGACGACTCGGAGTAATTCAACTCGCCTAGAGAACCCTTGCGTCCGACGACAATGGTCGCTCCATCAGTTATGGCTGCATCGTGTCGTCCAACTACCCCGTTCGATCCGAAAACGTCGTAAGCCCCGTCAGGGTCGCGTGCGGACGCCGGCAGGCTCTTGCCGTACTTGAATTCACAGATGTCGCCTAGCGTCACCAGACTCACGCCAGCATTCCCTCCAACTCCTCCATTCCCCGCATGATTTCCGATTCCAGTGCCTTCAGTTCGGCGAGAATCTTCTGCGGTGGATCGTGCTGCACAACTTCGTGCACCACCTGCTTGTAGCGGTTGATTGACAGGTCGTAGTCGTTGCCGGCAATTTCGGCCTTGGGCACCAGGAAGCTCTGCTCGCTGCGGGCGCTACAACTCTCCTTTTCGCGGTGCTGCCAGCGCTTGAGGATGTCCGGAAGGTTGTTTAGCTCGTGCTTGCTCGTATCCAGCGTGTTGCGCTTGTCGTCCAGCGAGTAGCCGTCGGCCTGCATGTCGTAGAACCAGACGTTGTCCGTACCGCCGGAGTTGGTCTTGGTGAACAGCAGGATCGCGGTGGACACGCCGGCATAGGGGCGGAACACGCCTGAGGGCATGGAGACGATGCCGTCCAGCTTGTGCTCCTCCACCAGCATCCGCCGCAGAGTCTTGTGCGCGGTGGTGGAACCGAACAGCACGCCGTCGGGCACGATCACCGCGGCGCGTCCGCCGGGTTTAAGCAGGCGCAGAAACAGCGCCAGGAACAGCAGCTCGGTCTTCTTGGTCTTGACCATCTGCTGCAAGTCCTTAGCCGTACTCTCGTAGTCGAGCGAACCGGCGAAGGGCGGATTGGCGAGGATCAGGCTGAACTGCCCTTCGACGCCGGCGTGGCTCTGGCTCAGCGAGTCGCGGTTCTCGATGGCCGGGCTCTCCACGCCGTGCAGCAGCATGTTCATGCTGCCCACGCGCAGCATGGTGCTGTCGAAGTCGAAGCCGTGGAAGGTGTCGCGGTTGAAGCGCTCGGCGGTCTTCTTGGTGGCGTAGATCTCCTGCTCGTGGTGCCGCTGCAGGTATTCGGCCGCCGCCACCAGGAAGCCGGCGCTGCCGCAGGCCGGGTCGCAGATCACATCAGACGGCTTGGGCGCCATCATCTCGACCATCAGCTTGATGATGTGGCGCGGGGTACGGAACTGGCCGTTCTGCCCGGCGGTGGCGATCTTGCCGAGCATGTATTCGTACAGGTCGCCCTTGGTGTCGCGGTCCTCCATCGGGATCGCGTCGAGCATGTCCACCACCTTGGCCAGCAGCGCAGGCGTGGGGATGGTGAAGCGGGCGTCCTTCATGTGGCGGGAGTAGGTGGAGTCCTCGCCCTCGCCCAGCGACTTGATGAAGGGGAAGACCTTGTTGGCCACCACGTCGTACATGGCGGCCGGGTCGCCCATCTGCTTGAACACCGACCAGCGCAGCTTCTGCTGCTTGCTGTTGAAGATCGGGCTCTCGATGTCGCGCTTGAGGCGGTTGGCTTTCTTCTCTTCCTTGGTGTGCAGCTCGTCCAGGCGTTTGATGAAGAGCAGGTAGGTCATCTGCTCGATGACTTCCATCGGGTTGGAGATTCCGCCGCTCCAGAATGCGTTCCAGATTTGATCGACCTGGTTTTTGATAGTTCCAGTAATCATTGCACTACTTAGTTAGAGTTTTTACCAATCCAGGCCATGGAGGCAAAACCTCCAATTTAGAAATGACCTGGCATCGCGACCTGGTTAATTATGGCTTCCGTCCAACCATGCGTATAGCCGCTACACCCCGATCCTGGAGACATTTGCGTGGATACCTCCACATATATCGTCCCCGGCCATCAACTTTGCCTAGATTCATCTCGCTACCCCCGCCCCACCACCGGCGCCTCTCGCCCCACCACCTCCACCACCCAATCGATGAACACCCGCAGCTTGGCGCTGACGTGGCGGTTCGGCGGATAGGCCAGGTACAGCGGCATCGGCGGCAGGCGCCAGCCGTCGAACAATCGCACCAGTTCGCCGCGTTCGGCGCGGGCGCGGGCCATGTACTCGGGCAACCAGAGCACGCCGAGGCCGGCCAGGCCGGCGGCGAGGTAGGCGTTGCCATCGTCGACGGCGAGGACGTAGCGGCCCTGCAGCGGCACTTGTTCGTCGCCGCTCTGCAGGGTCTGCGCCGGGGCCTGGCCGGCGCGCGGCCACTGGAAACGGACGATGCGGTGGCGGGCGTCGTCGAGCTCGCGCGGGTGCGCGGGGACGCCAGCGCGCTGCAGGTAGGCGGGCGAGGCGTAGGCGCCCAGCGCGAGGTCGCCGATGTGGCGCGCGACCAGCGAGGGGTCGGCGATCGGGCCGCCGCGGATCACGCAGTCGACGTTCTCGCCGATCAGGTCGACCCGGCGGTCGCTGACGCCCAGGTCGAGTTGCAGTTCGGGATAGCGCTCGCAGAAGGCCGGCAGCGCCGGGATCAGGATCAGCCGTGCCAGCGAGCTGGGCACGTCCACGCGCAGCCGGCCGCGCGGCGCGGCCGCGGCGCCGGACAGGCTGGTCTCGGCGTCGTCGAGGTCGGCGAGCAGGCGCAGCACCCGCTCGTAGTAAGCGGCGCCGTCGGCGGTCACGACGACCTTGCGGGTGGTGCGGTTGAGCAGCTTCACCCGCAACCGCGCCTCCAGCTGCTGCACCAGCTGGGTGACGCGGGTCTTGCTGATCCGCAGGGTGTCGGCGGCCTTGGTGAAGCTGCCGGTCTCGGCCACGCGGGCGAAGGCCTGCATCGCGTCGATACGGTCCATCGCGGCTCCGGTTTCGTTCTGGATTGTCCGGATTCTACAAACAGTGAAAACCCGATCGCCGGGTTTATCGGCATCCAGTGCCTCTCTATCGTGGCCGCATCGACAACGACGGCTGCACGCCGAGGCAATGATGAGCAAGCGCGATGTGGTATTTCCCGCAGGACGGCAGGCGCTGTACCAGCGCAACCGCTATTCGCCGGCGCTGCGGTCGAACGGCTTCCTGTTCGTCTCCGGCCAGGTCGGCAGCCGCGAGGACGGCTCGCCCGAGCCGGAACTGGAAGCGCAGGTGCGGCTGGCGTTCGCCAATTTGAACGCAGTGCTGGCCGCGGCCGGCTGCAGCTTCGACGATGTGGTCGATGTCACCCTGTTCGTGGTCGACCCGGAGCGGAATTTCGAGCGCATCTGGGTGATCGTGCCCGAGTTCTGGGGCGAGGCGCCGCACCCGACCCTGACCGGGATCGGGGTGACCTGGCTGTACGGATTCCAGTTCGAGATCAAGGTGATCGCCAAGTTGCCGCAAAGCGCGGCGCATTGATCGGCGCTGGCCGCGCGCTCGCGCACGGGGCGGCGGACGCGGCGCGGCCGGCGTTGCCGCCGCCTTGCGCACGGCGCCCTGACCCGCCTGCGCTTACACTGCCCGGCCATCCCACGCGCCGAGAGCCGCACCGTCATGTCGCCGACCATCGCGCAAGGCGCCTATATCGCCATGAAGCTGGGCGAGGCCCTGGCGATCCTGGTCGGGGCCTGGCTGCTGACCACCCTGTTGCGGCAATTGGTGCGGCGGGTCTGCGTGCGTTACGACATCGCGCCGGCGTTCGCGCTGGGCCTGCGCCGGGTACTGAGCACGCTGATCTACATCGTCGCGCTGCTGCTGTTCCTCAATCGGCTCGGCATTTCCGGCTCGGTGGTGTGGACCACGCTGACCGGCTTCGTCGCGGTCGGCGCGGTGGCGTTCTTCGCCGCGTGGAGCGTGTTGTCGAACATCTTTTGCGCGCTGCTGATCCTGATCACGCGGCCCTTCCGGCTCTACGACTACATCGAAGTGCTGGAGAACGGCGACAAGCCGGGGCTGAAGGGGCGGGTGGTCGACATCAATTTCATCTATACCTCGCTGCAGGAGATCCATGCCGACAGCGAGGACACGGTGCTGCAGGTGCCCAACAGTCAGTTCTTCCAACGCACGACACGGCGCTGGCGGCAGGAACCGGCCTGGGCACGGACCGCGCGGGAGCAGGCGCAAGCGTCGGCGGACTGGCAGGATGCGTCGGGGCGGTGAGCGAAATCGCCTGCGCAAGCGCCTACGGTCGCCGTTGTCCGTATTAGCGAGGGCGCCCGCGCAGCGGGTCGGGAGCGTTGAGCTATCGCTTCCGCATCGATCGGGCATCGGCGAATCCCCGTCCCTGTTTTCGAAAGAGCACGGCATGCGGCGCGTCGCCGCGGCCGGATCAGAGCGCAGTCACGTCGATGATGGCCTGCGCGAAGGCCTCGGGCGCTTCCTGCGGCAGGTTGTGGCCGATGCCGCCTTGCAGTTCGCGATGCGCGTAGGGGCCGGTGAACTTGCGCGCATACGCGGCCGCTGGCGGATGCGGGGCGCCGTTGGCGTCGCCTTCCAAGGTCATGGTCGGGACAGCGATGGTGGGCGCTTTCGCCAGCCGCGCTTCAAGTTCGTCGAACTTCGGCTCGCCCTGGGCCAGTCCGAGGCGCCAACGGTAGTTGTGGATCACCACCGCGACATGGTCGGGGTTGTCGAACGCCGCGGCGCTGCGCTCGAAGGTCGCTTCGTCGAAACGCCACTGCGGCGAGGCCAGCGCCCAGATCAGCCGGGAGAACTCGCGCCGGTTCTGTGCATAGCCAAGTTCGCCGCGCTCGGTGGCGAAGTAGAACTGGTACCACCACTGCAGCTCGGCCTTCGGCGGCAAAGGCGCCTGGTTGGCCTGCTGGCTGCCGATCAGGTAGCCGCTGACCGATACCAGCCCCCGGCAGCGCTGCGGCCATAGCGCGGCCAGGATGCCGGCGGTGCGCGCGCCCCAGTCGCAGCCGCCGACGATCGCCGATTCGATGCCCAGCGCGTCGAGCAGGGCGATGGCGTCGGCGGCCAGCGCGGCCTGCTGGCCGTTGCGCGGGGTGTCGGCGGACAGGAAGGCGGTGGGGCCGTAGCCGCGCAGATAGGGAACGATGACGCGATAGCCGCGCTCGGCCAGCCGCGGCGCGACCTCGGCATAGGTGTGGATGTCGTAGGGCCAGCCGTGCAACAGCAGCACCGGAGGGCCGTGGCGGGGACCGAGCTCGGCATAACTCACGCGCAATACGCCGGCGTCGATCTGCTTGAGCGCGCCCCAGGCGGCAGCGACGCTGCGACCGGGACCGGGCGCACCGGCGGGGGCGGCGAAGGCGGAGCCGAGGTTGCCGAGCGGGCCGGCGAGCAGAACCGAAGCGGCGCCGCCGAGCAGACGGCGGCGTTGCGGATCGCGGAGGCGGTCGATGGGGGCGGCGGTCATGGCGGGCTCCTGGCGGGAATGGGCGGGCCAGGTCATTGGGCCGGGACGGGGTATCCGGCACGTGTCCGCGGATCGGGGGTTTTGTATGCAAGCCGGACGGGACAGGGATGCAGATACATTGCGATACACGGCGGTGCCGGAGCGCAGGGCTCGCCGGCGTCGCAGCCAAGGGGGCGCGATCCGGATCGGGGCGACGGTTCGACTGCTGTGCCGGGCGGGAGCCAGTCCCCTGCTCCGTTTTTCAAAGAAGGGGAACTACGCAGGCGGGATCGTCATGGCCGCGGCGTTCGCGGCCGCGCGCTCCAGGCCGTTCGCGGCGCCTGTCTTCAAACCGTTTGCGCCCTGCCGTTGCCTTCTTGAAAAGCTAGAGGGCGACGACCGTGCAGCCGGCGCGAGGAGTTGAGCGTTGGCCCTCGCCTTGTGGAGAGCAAAGCCACCTCCTGTTTCGACGGAGGCAGGGTAAAGCTGGCCCGAACGGCGCCGGGACGATGGGCCGGAGCGGCCGGAAAAGACCTTCGCGGTTCGACGCCGTAGCTTCCAGGTCTACTTTTCCGCTACCCCGCCCATTCCCGCTACACGACGCGGGGACGGTTTTGTTAGGCTCGCCCGACGAATCCTTCGCCCGAGCCGCCCATCCAGGTGCGGACCAGAACCGATAGCAGGACGGCATGGCGCACAACCAGTTCGCGTTGCTCACCCAACGGCGTTTCCTGCCGTTCTTCCTGACCCAGGCTCTGGGCGCCTTCAACGACAACGTGTACCGGCAGGCGATCATCGGCCTGCTGTTCTACCTCGGGGTCAGCGACGCGCAACGCACGCTGTACACCAACCTGGCGCCGGCGTTGTTCATCCTGCCCTACTTCCTGTTCTCGGCCACCGCCGGACAGATCGCCGAGAAGCTGGAGAAGCACACGCTGATCCGGATCACGACCACGATGGAAATCGTGATCATGTCGCTGGCGGCGATCGGCTTCCTCACCCAGAACATGGCGATCCTGCTGGTCGCGCTGTTCGGCACCGGCCTGCAGTCGACCCTGTTCGGGCCGGTCAAGTACTCGATCCTGCCGTCGGTGCTCAAGCCCGAGGAACTTACCGGCGGCAACGGCCTGGTCGAGATGGGCACTTCGATCTCGATCCTGGTCGGGATGATCTTCGGCGGACTCATCTTCAAGCTCGCCGGGGATCAAGGCCCGGTGGTCGCGGCGAGCGCGATCGTGCTGCTGGCGGTGACCGGCAACCTGGTCAGCCGCATGATCCCGCGCGCCGACGCCGGCGAGCCGGATCTGAAGATCCAGTGGAATCCGGCGCCGGAATCGCTGCGCATCCTGCGCATGACCCGGCGCCAGCCGGCGGTGCGCAATTCGATCCTGGGCGTGTCCTGGTTCTGGTTCGTCGGCACGGTGCTGACCTCGCAGTTGCCGACCTACGCCATCGCCAACCTCGGCGGCGCCGAAACGCTGTACATCTTCGCCCTGGCGCTGTTCTCGGTGGGCACCGGCGTGGGCTCGATGTTGTGCGAGCGACTGTCGGCGCGCACGGTCGAAATCGGCCTGGTGCCGCTGGGCGCGTTCGGCATGAGCGCGTTCATGGTCGACCTGTATTTCGCCCGCCCCGGCGCCGCCACCGCGACCGGGCTGGAAGTCGCCGATTTCATCGCCCAGACCGGCGCCTGGCGGATCATGCTCGACCTGGTCGGCATCGGCGTGTTCGCCGGTTTCTTCGTGGTACCGCTGTTCGCGCTGATCCAGAACCGCTCGCCCAAGAACGAGTTGTCGCGCGTGATCGCCGGCATGAACATCCAGAACGCCGCCTTCATCGTCCTGGCCGCGGTACTGGGCGTGGTGGTGCAGCGATTCTTCCACTGGACCATCCCGCAGGTGTTCCTGGCGCTGGCGATCGCCAACGCCCTGGTCGCGATCTACATCTTCACGATCGTGCCCGAGTTCCTGATGCGCTTCCTCAGCTGGGTGTTGGTGCGCACCCTGTACCGGCTGCGCGTGTCCGGCACCGAACGCATTCCCGACGAAGGCGCGGGGCTGATCGTGTGCAACCACGTCAGCTACATGGACGCGCTGATCCTCAGCGCGAGCATCCCGCGCCCGGTGCGCTTCGTCATGTACTACAAGATCTTCAACATCCCGGTGATGAGCTGGATCTTCCGCACCGCCAAGGCGATCCCGATCGCCGGCGCCAAGGAGGACCCGGAGGTCATGCGGCGCGCCTTCGCCGAAATCGAGGCGGCGCTGGCGGACGGCCAGTTGGTCGGCATCTTCCCCGAGGGGGCGCTGACCAAGGACGGCGAGATCGCCACGTTCAAGTCCGGGGTCGAGCGCATCCTGGCCAAGAACCCCGTGCCGGTGGTGCCGATGGCGTTGCGCGGAATGTGGTCGAGCATGTGGAGCAAGCGCGACGGTCGCCTGCGCCGGATGCGCGTGCCGCGCCGGTTCCGGGCCCGGGTCGAAGTGGTCGCGGACCCGCCGCGCGACGGCGCCGCGGTCGACGCGCCGGCCCTGGAGGCGCAGGTGCGGGCGCTGCGCGGCGATTGCGCCTGAGCCGGGCCGCGGTCGCGCTGCTAGGATGAGCGCCGAGCGCGGCGGCACCGGTACCGCCGCCGCAACGCGAGGGAGAGCGCGTCCATGAATCAACCCGCCGTCGGCGCCAAGTCGCCGTACCCGAACTACCTGGTCTGGTCGATCATCGTCACCGTGATCGCGTTCTGCGCCTGCTGCGGCGTCGGCGCGATTCCGGGCGTGGTCTCGATCGTCTACGGCGCCCAGGTCGACAGCAAGTTCGCCGCCGGCGACGAGGCCGGCGCCGCACAGGCCTCCGCCAACGCCCGTACCTGGGCCTGGGTCTGCACCGCCCTGGTCGGCCTGGCGGTGGTGATGCAGGTGTTGGGCCTGTTCGTCGAGGGCATGGCCAGCGGCGTGGACATGCTCTTCGACCAGGCGCGCCAGCGGCGCTGAGCCTGCGTCCGGCTTGCCCAGCGCCATGAACGAACTGAGCCCGCGCCGGCGCCACGCCGCCCTCGCCGCGACCGCCGCGGCGGCGGCGCTGGCCGGCGGCGCCGCGGTCTGGCTGCTGCGCCGTTTCGATCCCAATGCGGCCAACAGCCCGCTGCCGGGCTGCGTGTTCTACCAGCTCACCGGCCTGTACTGCCCCGGTTGCGGCATGACCCGCGCCGCGCACGCGCTGGTCCACGGCGACTTCGCCCAGATGCTGGCGATGAATCCGCTGTTGCCGCTGCTGATGCTGGCGCTGCCGCTGCTGGTGTTGCACGCCTACGGTTATCGCCTGCCCAAGGCCGCGATCGCCGCGCTGACCAGCGCCAGGCTGTGGATCGGCCTGCTGCTCGGCTTCTGGGTGCTGCGCAACCTGCCGTGGCCGCCCTTCGCGTGGCTGGCGCCGGGCTGAGGCTCAGAAGCGGTAGGTCGCGCTGATCAGGTAGTAGCGGCCGACCGGGTCGTCGTCGGCGATGCTGTAGCCGCCGGCGCTTTCGTCGTAATTGACCGGGGCATGATCGGTGAGGTTGCTGACGTTGAGGCTCAGCAGCCAGTGATCGAAGCCGCCGTAGGCCAAATTGAGCCCGACCAGGGTCGCGCTGGGCGTGCTGCATTTGCCGGCGCGCTTCCAGCGCTTCATGCAGTCCACGGTCGGGTCGCCGAAGTCGACCTTGGCCGGGCCCATGTAGCGCAGGTTGAGGGTGGCGATCCAGTCGCGGTAATTCCACTGCACGCTGCCGAGCAGGCTGCGATCGGGCGTGGTGTAACCGGCGTAGTCCAGCGCCGGCACCTGCGGGTGCGAGCGGCGGATCAGCCGGTCCAGATAATGGCCGTTGAGGCGCATCGCGAACTTGCCCCAGCGCGCGGTCTCGACCCGGTAGTCGGCGTCGAGTTCCCAGCCGCGCACCTCGGTGCGGCCGACGTTGTCGAGGTAGACGTTGACTCCGTACAGGTAGCCTTCCTCGTCGCGCAGCAAGGCCTCCGGATACAGCTCCGGACGCTGCAGCGAGTTGATCACCAGCATCTCGTTGTTGCGCACGATGCGGTAGTGATTGAGGCTGAGACTGAAAGCCTCGGCGGGCTGCCAGATCACCCCCAGCGTGCGGCTGTGCGAGGTCTCCGGCTTCAACTTCGGGTTGACCGTGGCGTGCTGGTCGACCAGGCAGGTGGCGGTGTCGTCGATCGGAATCAGGCAGGGGCCGATCGCGTCGGAGTACGGGATCTGCGCGGTGTCGCCGAACATCATCGGCCGCCGCACCTCGAACAGGGTCGGCGCGCGATAGCCCTCGCCGACCGAGCCGCGCAGGGTCAGGCTCGGCGTCGGCGTCCACTTGAAGCCGGCCTTGGGCGAGACCCGGCTGCCGAAACCGCCGTTGCGGTCCAGGCGCCAGGCCGCGTCGATCGACAGCGTGTCGTGCAGCGGCAGATTGATCTCGCCGTACACCGCCGAGTCGTTGCGGCTGGACTTGCTGCGCTCCATGTCCTGCGCCAGGGCCACGCTGCCGTTGACGAAGGACGCGCCGGGACGGCTGCGCAAACGCTCGCGGCGATACTCGGCGCCGACCGCGACGGTGGCGTCGCCGCCGGGCATGCGGAACAGCGGGCCGTCGAAATTGGCCACCGCGCTGTCCAGCACCACCTCGCCGCCGAGGGTGTTCTGCGGCGCGATGCGCTCGATCACCTCGTTGGACTTGCTGCTCTGGTCGAAGCGGAACAGGCCGTGCTCGGCCGCTTCGAACAGCTCGCTTTCGTCGATCAATCCGTCGATGCGGTTGTGCACTTTGTTGCGGCGCTGGGCCAGGCTCAGGTCCCACTCCCAACGGCCGCGGTAGCCGCGCAAGCCCATGGTGGCGTCGCGGGTGTTGGTGACGGTGCGGTTGCGCACCGGCCCGACCTCCGAAAACGCATAGGCCAGCGGCAGGATCGGCAGCGGCGCGAACGCGTCGGGGCTGTCTTCCGGCAGGCTGACCAGGCCGTAGAACGGCGCGTTCTGCATCTCCAGCGACACCCGGGTCGCGCGCAGGTCGGCGTAGAACTCGCCGTTGTTGTCGATCGGCTGGCGGTAATGGGCGTAGAAGGCGTTGCTGGTGATGCCGGGCTGGAGGCTCACGTACCGCGCGCGGTCCAGGCTGCAGGGCTTGCCGCCCTCGCCGGCGTCGCGGTCTTCGCAGCCGTCGATCGGCACGTAGTAGTTGCCGAAGTAATAGCCGAACGGGATGCGCGCGTCGCGCAGGCCGTTGTCCTGCTGGTCGAGCGTGCTCCAGTCGCGCTGGCTGCCGACCAGCGGGTTGCGGGTGAAATGGTCGGCGCTGAGGAACACGCTGCCGCCGCCGCGGGTCTGCAGGCCGATGCTGGCCGACAGCCGCTGCTGTTCGGCGTCGCCGCGGTCGGAGACGCCGAAGTTGGCGGTGATCTCGCCGCCGCTGTAGTCCTTCTTGAGGATGATGTTGACCACCCCGGCCATCGCGTCGGCGCCGTAGATCGCCGAGGCGCCGCCGTGCAGGATCTCGATCCGGTCGATCATGCTCAACGGAATGCCGTTGAGATCGCTGAGCGCGCCCATGTCGGTCGAGACCAGGCCGTAGTTGGCCATGCGCCGGCCGTCGACCAGGAACAGGGTCGCGCGCGGGCCCAGCGAGTACAGGCTCGAGGACGCCGCCGCGGCCGAAGGCACCTGCGAGGCGCCGCCGCCGGTGGCGACGTCGCGCGGATGGTGGCCGGTCATGCCCGGCATCAGCCGCAGCAGGTCGAACAGGGTCTGATGGCCGCTGGCGCGGATTTCCTCGCGGGTGATGATGGTCAGCGGGGTCGAGGTCTGGAACGCCGAGCGCGGGATGCGGGTGCCGGTGACATGGACCGTGTCGAGCTGGGTCGGCGCGCTCGGCGGGGTCGATTCGCGCCGCACCGTCGCACGCGGCGGCGCGACCGGGCGCGGCCGCGGCACCGCCTGCAACAAGTAGGTGTTGGCGTTTACGGCCACCGCGGTGAGGCCGGTGCCTTGCAGCAGGCGGGCCAGGGCCTCGCGGGTCGGGGCTTTGCCGTCCAAGCCGGCGCTGCGACGGTTGGCGACCAGCGACGGCGAGTAGAGGATCTGCACGCGGCTCTGCGCGGCGAACGCGTTGAGGGCGTCGTCCAGCGCACCGGCGCGGATGTGGTAGCCATCCCCAGTGGAATCGTTAGGAGGGGCCTGGAAAGCCCCGGCTTCGGACGCGGCTAGAAGCGCGACGGAAACGAGGAACGCAGGGAAAATCTTGGCCATCCACCAACCGCATCGATCGGACTACAGCGGAACACGGCGCCCCCTGTGGACGGCGCACGTCCAACCATAGCATCGACTCGGCCGATGCGGTGTCTCAACCCGCCTTGCGCCGCAAAACGATGTCGCCGTCGTCGCTGCGTTCGCTCTGCAGCGACCAGCCGCGCTCCAGGGCCTGCAGCAGCGAGGCCTGGTCGCCGATGTGGAACACGCCGCTGACGGTGATGTCGCCCAGGCCCGGCTCGGCCAGGCGCAGCTTGGTCGCCGAGTAACGGTTCATTTCGCTGAGCAAGGCATCCAGGCGCCGGTTCTTGAACACCAGGTCGCCGTCCGGCCAGGCCTGGGCCACGGCCAGGTCCAGCGGCTCGGGCACGCCGAGCCGGCCTTCGCCGTCGTAGTTGAGCTGCTGGCCCGGACTCAGGGTGCTGCGGGCCTGGGCCACCGCGCCGGTGACTTCGACCGCGCCTTCGATCAGGCCGACATTGACCGTAGCGTCGGTTTTGTCGACCTGGAAGGTGGTGCCGATATCGCGGATGGTGCCGCGCCCGGCCTTGACCGAGAACGGACGCTGCGGATCGGCGGCGACCTGGAACTGGACCCGGCCGCGGTCGACTTCGATCTCGCGCCGGTCCTCGCCGAAGCGGGCGACGATCACCGAGTCGGTGTCGAGCAAGACCCGGGTGCCGTCGGCCAGGCGCAGCGCGCGCTGCTCGCCGACCGCAGTCGCATAGCGTTCGCCGGCGGGCAGCGGCGCGGGCGTGCGCAGCCAGCCGATGCCGACCACGGTGGCGACCAGCAACGAAGCGGCCAGCGCGGCCGGCGCCCACCAGCGCGGCCGCGCGCTATCGCGGCTGGCGCGCCAGGCGATGCGCGCGGCGGCCTGGAGCATGTCGTCGCCGGCCAGTTGCGCCGCCAGTTGGTGCGCGCGTTCGGCCTGCACATAGGCCTCCACGTGCGCGGGCGATTCGTCCAGCCAGCGCTGGAACTGCGCCCGCTCCTCGGAGGTGCATTCGGGCGAATCCAGCCGCGCCACCCACGCTTCCGCGCGGCCGTCGTCGACACCCGTCGATGCGGTGAGTGAAGTCTTCATGATTCCTGCCAGCTCTCGTAGCCGCTTTCCTTCATGCGCGTGCGCAACAGCGCCAGCGCCCGGCCGATATTCTTCTCCACCGCCTTTACAGAAATACCGCAATGGCGCGCGATCTGGGTGTAGCTCATGCCGTTGATGCGGTTGAGCAGATAGACCTGGCGGCTGCGCGCGGGCAACTGCAGGATCGCCGCGCGCACCACCGCCAGTTCCTGCTCGGTCGCCACGCGCTGGTCGTGCGCGGGCTCCTGCGAAGGCAGCGCATGGTAGTCCTCGTCCAGACTGACGTGTTCGGGCGCGTGTCGCGTCTTCTGTCGCCGGCCGCGATCGTTGAGGGCGTTGATCGCGATGCGGTACATCAGGATCTTCAGCGATTCCGGCGGCTGCTCGCGGTAGCGCAGCATCCGCATCATCGTTTCCTGGGCGATGTCCTGGGCGTCCTCGAGGCTGGCGGCGGATTTGCGCAGGAACGCGATCAGCGGTTCGCGGTGGTCGCGCAGGAACGCGACGAAATGATCTTCGTCCGCGCGCGCCGAAGCCGCCTGGTTCGCCGCCGAGGAGTCCTGACCCACGTCCACTTTCGTCCACGTTCCCGGGATGTGTTTCGATACTAGCCCAGCCGTCTGCGCCGGGCGAACGAAGTCCGCGGTCTCGGGCACGGCGAGGCCGGGCGCGAAACCGGCCTGGATGATGGGCGTAAATCGACTCACCGGATCGGGTTCTCCGCAGGAAGTTGAGCGCGCAGGCGCGACCGCAGTCACGCAACGCAACGCCGGAACGATTCGATCGCCTGCCGCCGCCCCAGAGAGCGTTTGCGCGCCGTCCCCCGAGCGCCGGCAAGGCGTCGCGACACGCTGCAACACGACCGCCGGGCCCGACCGGTCCGCGGCGCGCGAAGCCCGCCTCGCCACCCCGGCGGAACCGACGCCTCCCGATGCGACGCGGGAAGCGGGCGACTCGCGCGGCGCATCGGATCTGCCGCACCCGTGACATGAAACGCAGTTGGGGCGGAGGCTCCCTACCCGTTCCATGCGCCGGCGTCGGGATTCGGTTCAGACGGTCGCAAACCGGGACCGAACGGTCGTGGCGGCAGGCGCCGCCGCCGCGGAGGGAACACGCGCCCGGGCGGGCGCGGGCGGGCTCAGGACACGAAGCCGGCGATCACGAACAGCGCGAGCACCGCCAGCCAGACCAGCAGGCTGCGCCAGACCAGGCTCATCGCGTCGCGCAGCTCGGGCACCTCGCCGATCGTGGCCGGCGCCGTGGGCGCGCTCACCCCGGATTCGTCGACGTAGTCGGCGGCCTCTTCGGCCAGTTCGCATTTGACGCTGGCGCGCGCGACTGCGCCGAGGAAGCGGTGGTCCAGGCTGGGGCGGGCACCGCCGGACTCGCGCCAGGCGCCGAGCACGGTGTCGAAATTGCCGACCAGGGCCAGGGCCAGGGTCATCAGCTGCGCCACCGGCCAGTCCAGCGCCGCCAACGCGGCGCGCGCACCGGCGCGGTTTTCGCCGGGCAGCTCGCGCGAGGCCTCGCCTTCGGCGGCCAGGGCGATCAGGCGGTAACCCAGCGCACCGACCGGACCCAGCACCAGGAACCAGAACAGCACCCCGAACCAACGCCGCAACGCGCTGCGGAACACCGCCTCGACCAGTGCGCCGCCGTCCAGCACCGGGGTCTCGCCGTAGCCGAACAGCCGCGCCGCAGCCTCGCGGCGCGCCGCCGGATCGCGCGCCGAAGCCAGCGCCTCGACATCCTGATCCAGATCGCGCGGGCCCCAGGCGTAGAACAGCACCACGATCGCGAACACCAGCCCGCCCAGGCCGATCAGCGGTTCGTCCAGGGCCAGCTGGAACAGGCCGACGCCGAGCAACGGCGGCAGCAGGGCCAGGATCAGGCCGCCCTGCCCGTGCCAGAAGCTGCCTTCGGGGAAGCGGCTGCCGATCCAGCGCAGCCAGTCGCCGTACCAGCCGTAGTGACGCACCGACGCGGCCAGCGACTGGGCAAGATGGCCGAGCACCAGTGCGACGACGGCGGCGATCAACGTGACGGACATCGGGCGACGCTCCTGGCGTAGCGAATCTGAGTCCGATTCTAGCGCGACCGTACGGAACTGAGGCCGGCCGCAGCGCGCCGCGCGCACCGTACGTGAACGCATTGCGCCGGCGCTTGCGGCCGGCGCGGGGGCCTCATCCGCGCGCGTGCGCCTCGGCTTCGGCCAGCCACTGATCGATCAGCCAGCGCGAGATGGAAATGCTCGGCGACAGCAACGGGCCGACGCCGTCGTCGCGGTCGCGTTCGCCGCGCGCGGCGGCGGCGCGGATCTCCTCGCGGGTGAACCAGCGCGCCTCTTCGAGCTCATCGCCGACCTGCGGCGGGTCGGGTTCGGCCAATGCGGAGAAACCGAGCATCAGCGCGCCCGGGAACGGCCAGGGCTGGGAGCCGAGGTAACGGCAGCCGCGCACGCGCACGCCGGTTTCCTCCAGCACTTCGCGCGCCACGGTCTGCTCCAGCGATTCGCCGGGCTCGACGAAGCCGGCGATCACCGAGTAACGGCGCGGCGGCCAGCCGGCCTGGCGGCCGAGCAGCAGGCGCTCGCCGTCGCCGACCGCGACGATCACCGCCGGATCGGTGCGCGGATAGTGCTCGCTGCCGCACAGGCCGCAACGGCCGAGCCAGCCGGCGCGCGCGAACGCGACTTCGCCCCCGCAGGCGCCGCAGAAACGGTGCCGGCTGCGCCAGTGCTGCAGGGCGCGGGCCTGGGCGAACACGCTGGCATGCAACAGCGGCCAATGCGCGGCGGCGCTGCGCAGATCGACCCGGCGCGGCGCCTGCCAGGCGACCAGTTCGGCCTCGATCGCGAACCAGGCCCCGCCCTCGCCGTCCAGGCCGAGGAACACCGCGGCGCCGACGCCGCCCGGGCCTTCGCTGAGCTCCTGCCCGCTCGGCGCGCGCAGGCCGCCCTCGTCGTCGGCATAGGCCTGGCCGGACGCATCGAGCACGATCACCCGCGCCTGCGGCCACAACGCAGTCAAGGCCGCGGAGTCGTCGCGCAGGTGGTCGGCGCGGTCCAGGACCGCGCGCCAGGCCGAGCCGGAGTCGACGAAGGCGAACGCGGACGCTTGCGGGGCGAGAGGCTCGCTCACACGCCGAACGAGGAACCGCAGCCGCAGGTGGTCTTCGCGTTCGGATTGCGGATCACGAACTGCGAGCCGTGCAGGCTCTCGGTGTAGTCGACTTCGGCGCCCATCAGGTACTGCAGGCTCAGCGGATCGACCAGCAGGGTGACGCCGTCGGTCTGCACGGCGAGGTCGTCCTCGCCCTGCTGTTCGTCGAACTCGAAGCCGTACTGGAAGCCCGAGCAGCCGCCGCCCTGGATGTAGACGCGCAGCTTGAGGGCGTCGTTGCCCTCCTCGGCGATCAGTTCGCGGACCTTGTTCGCCGCGGCCGAGGTGAATTGCAACGGCCGCTCCAGCGATTGATAGGCCGGTGCGGCGGAGTGAAGAGTGGTTTCCATACGCAAAAGGATGAGGGCCCGGCGACGCGCATTCAAGCGCACCGGGCGAACACTGCGATCAGCCGCCGGTGCCGGCGGCGGGGCTTGCGGCGGTGCCGGCGGGCGCCTCCCGGGTCGCCTCGGCCCAGGTGAAGGACTGCTCGACCGGCGCGCCCGACTGCGGGGTCAGCCGCACCGTGACCCGCACCGGGACCAGCCCGGCGGGCACGAACACGTCGCCCTCCACCTGCTGGAAGTACTTGAACGAGTAGGCCACGCCCGGCGCCGCCGGCTGCTGGCGCAGGTCGGTCCAGGCCAGCTTCTCCAGCTTGCCGTCGCGGGTGCCTTCCAGGGCCAGGCTCAGGCGCCCGGCGCTGACCGCACCGCGGTTGAGGTTCTGGGTCAGGGTGGTGGTGAAGTGCCAGGCCGAGGGCGCGTTCTCCTGGGCCTGCATCTTCAGCGCGTGCACGGTCAGGCCGCGGCGCTGGCCGGTGGCGCCGACCAGGCGTTCATAAAAGGCCACGTCGGCGCGCAAGCCGGCGAGTTCCTCGTCGCGCTCGGCCAGCGCGCTCTGCAGGTCGCGGTTGGCCTGGCGGCTGATCTCGTCGGAACGGCCCAGGGTGGTCACGCGCTGGCGCAGCTGTTCCAGCTCGGCGCGCATCTGCCTCGGGGTCAGGACCTCGGCTCCGGGCGGAACCGACGCGATCTCGTCGGCCGGCTCGCCGATCGAGCGCCACAGGCCCCAGGCGCCGAAAGCCAGCGCCGCGGTCAGGGCGATCGCGGCCGGAATCCGCCAGGGATGGCGCTGCGCCTGTGCGGCCGGCGCCACGGGGTTCGGGTCGGCGTTCGGCGGAGACCCGGCGGGAGACGGCGTGGCTGGGGAGGTCGTTTCGCTCATCCACACCGTCTGGGGGCTGGGCCCGCGCCGCTCAATCCATCGCGGCGAGGGCGGTAATCGCGGCTTCAGGCGCCGGCAGGGCCGCCGCCGACTCGGCGTGGATCAGGCGGCCGGTCAGCATCGAGCCGGCGGTCATTTCCACGACCCGATAATGCACGTTTCCTTGGACCCGCGCTTTGGCCGCCAGTTCCACCCGTTCGCTGGAGTAAACGTCGCCGTTGAGGGTGCCGTTGAGGACCACCACCGGCGCGCGCACCTCGCCCTCGATGCTGCCGTTTTCGGCCAGGGTCAGACTGGCCGGCTGCCCTTCCTGCGCCACCAGCTTGCCGACGATGCGGCCTTCGATATACAGCCCGCCGCTGAAATGCAGGTCGCCGTGGATCACCACCTGCGGGCCGATCATGGTGTCGACCTGGCCTTCGCGCAGTTGGGTCGGTTTGCTGGTCTTGAACATCGTTTAAGTTTCCCCGGTTACGGTGACGCCGCTCTTCCAGGCGAAACGCTGTTCGATCGAAGCGTTTTCCCCGCGCAACGAAACGCGCACGCGTTGCGGGGTGAACCCCGCCGGCAGCATCACGCTGCCGTCGAGCTGCTGGAAGTAGCGGAAAGAATAGTTCTGCGGCGGCGCTTTCGGTTTCTGGTGCAATTCGTCCCAGCCGATCGACGCCAGCTTGCCGCCGCGTACCCCCTCGACCTGGAAGTGCAGGCCGCCGCTGCTGACCGCGCCGCGGTTGAGGTTCTGGGTCAGCACGATCTGGTAGCGCCAGGTGCCGCCGGCCTCGGGCTTGAACTCGACCGAGTGGACGTTCAGGCCCTTGGCCGGCGCCGTCGCACCGACCAGGCGTTCGTAGAAGGCGACGTCGGCGCGCAGGTCGGAGATCTCCTCCTCGCGCTGGGCCAGGGCCTCCTGCACCTGCTTGTTGGCGGCGCGGCTGATCTGGTCGGAGCGCTGCAGGGTGGTCTCGCGCTGGGCCAGGCGGTCGAGCTCGTTCTGGCGCTGGCGCAATTCGCGCTGGGTCGCGGCCAGCTCGGCGCTGACCTCGGGCAGCATCGGCGCCGCCCGCGACTGCGACCACAGCCAGGCGCCGACCAGCGACGCCGCCCACGCCACGCCTACGGCGGCCCAGATATAAGGACGCTTGTCCGGCTGTTGCTGGACGATGACGAAACGGGGCGGCGGGGCTTTGGCCATGCTCGACTGCGACAAACGCCGCTTTGCCTATACTCAACCCTCGATCTTAACGGGAACGCCGCCGTGTCCGATGCGCACCTGTTCGCAGTTGGAGTGGTTCTGGCCTGGCTGGCCGGGGTCCGGGTCTATCTGACCGTGTTCGGCGTCGGCCTGGCCGGCTTTCTGGGCTGGCTGGACCTGCCGCAGGCCCTGCAGGCGACCCAGTCGCCGTGGGTGCTCGGGGTCTGCGGCCTGCTCGCCGCCGGCGAGTTCTTCGCCGACAAGATCCCCGGGGTCGATTCGGGCTGGGACCTGCTGCACACCCTGCTGCGGGTGCCGGTCGGCGCGTTCCTGGCCGCGGCGGCCATGTCGCCCGACGGCGAGCTGGGGGCCGGAGCCCTGGCGGCCGGCGCCGGCGTGGCCCTGACCAGCCACCTGCTCAAGTCCGGCTCGCGCGCCCTGCTCAACGCCTCGCCCGAGCCGGTCACCAACTGGACCGCCTCGGTCACCGAGGACGCCGCCGTGGTCGGCGGCCTGGCCCTGGTGTTCGCCTATCCCTGGGTGACGTTGGCGATCGTGGTGCTGATCAGCCTGACCATCGGAACGGCGCTGTGGTGGCTGTGGCGGAAGATCTTCGGGCGGCGGCGCAAGGCCAAAGAGCTGGAAGTGAGCTGAGAAGACCGGGCAGCGCGCAACGACCGACGCTCGCCGATCGCTGCTGCAGAATAAAAAAGCCGCCGGTGCGAACCGGCGGCTTTTGGGTGTCTGGCTGGCGGCGCTTGCGCGCGGCTGGCGGGATACAGGCCCGGATAGAAGCGGCAGCGAGCGTCTTGCGCTCGCCGCTCGCGTCTCCCTCGCTTATTCCTCGCCCTTCTCGATCTTGGTCAGCAGATAGTTCTGCTCGCCCAGGCGCTCGATCAGCGCGAGCTGGGTTTCGATCCAGTCCACGTGCTCTTCTTCCGAGTCGAGGATGTCGGCGAACAGCTTGCGGCTGACGTAGTCGCTGACGGTTTCGCAATACTTGATCGCTTCGCGCAGCAGCGGAATCGCTTCCAGCTCGAGCGCCAAGTCGCAGGCCAGCAGCTCGCGCGGGTTTTCGCCGATGCGCAGCTTGCCCAGGGCCTGGAAGTTGGGCAGGCCATCGAGGAACAGGATGCGGTCCGACAGCTTGTCGGCGTGCTTCATCTCGTCGATGGACTCGTGGTACTCGTGTTCGGCCAGTTCTTTCAGGCCCCAGTTCTTCAGCATCTTGGCGTGCAGGAAGTACTGGTTGATCGCGGTCAGCTCGTTGTAGAGCGCCTTGTTGAGATATTCGATGACCTTGGGGTCGCCTTTCATGGCCGTGGCTCCGACGTTGCTATGGCGGGCACTGTAGCCAGTTCGCGGACCCGATGACGGAACGCGAATCGTGCGCAACGGGAGTCGAGAATCAGTGGCGTTGGCAGTCCCGGCGGGGCCGGGCGGCGGGCTCGATCAGGCGGCCTGCGGCAACACCGTGAGCGGCAAGTCGATCGTGCCGCGCGCCTGATCCAGCAGCGAGGCGGCCAGTTCCAGGCAGCTGCCGCAATTGGCGCCGGCGCCGGTCCGCATGGTCAGCTCGGGCAGGCTGCGGCACCCGGCCTCCGCGGCCTGGCGGATGTCGCGGTCGGTGACTCCGTTGCAGATGCAGACGTACACGGCGGCGGGCGTTCGGGCAGGCAGCCGGATGGCTGCGAGGCCATTCCGCCATGAATGAGAATGATTGTCAATTAACGGCAGCCGACCGATGGCCGCCAGGGACCGGCGCGTTCAGGCGCCCGGCTCGGACCCGCCCCGGGCCGGGCTGCCGGGCACGCCGGCCCGCGCGCGCGGCCGCTGCCGGTTGCGGCCGGCCAGATGCGGGTCGTGCATGCGGGTGTCGGGAGCGGGCGCCGGCACGGCCTGGGCGCCGGCGACATGGCGGGCGAACGGGGCCAGATGGCGCAGGGCGCTGGCGTAAACGCCGCGCTTGAACATCACCACGTGCTCGACCGGGTACCAGAAATCCACCCAGCGCCAGTGGTCGAACTCGGGCTTTTCGGTCAGGTCCAGGCGCAGGTCCGACTCCTGCCCGGTCAGGCGCAGCAGGAACCACACCTGTTTCTGGCCGATGCAGACCAGACGGTCGTTGCGCCGGATCGCCCGGTGCGGCAGGCGGTAACGCAACCAGCCCGGAGTGGCGCCGAGGACCTCGACGTGCTGCGGCAGCAGGCCGGTCTCCTCGCGCAATTCGCGATACATCGCCTCCAGCGGCGTCTCGTCGCTGTTCATCCCGCCTTGCGGGAACTG
This sequence comes from Lysobacter antibioticus HS124, assembly GCF_000336385.2. Taxonomy (GTDB): domain Bacteria; phylum Pseudomonadota; class Gammaproteobacteria; order Xanthomonadales; family Xanthomonadaceae; genus Lysobacter; species Lysobacter firmicutimachus. The sequence continues at coordinate 31,607 of NZ_HG424472.1, forward strand.
CCAGCCGTCGCGATGCACTCGGCGCGCCCAGAACAGGCGGCCGTCCGGGTGCATCAACACGATGCCTACATTGGGCCTGTAACCGTCCGGATCGATCACGATGCGGACTCCGAATTTCTACTGAGTCCGACTCTGCCACGGGGTGCGGCAGACGACAAGTCGTGCAAAGCGGCGGGGTCCCCATTGACAGGCACCCCTCCGGCATGAAGAATTCGCGGTTCCCCGTGGCTATGTAGCTCAGCCGGTTAGAGCACAGCACTCATAATGCTGGGGTCGGTGGTTCGAGTCCACCCATAGCCACCATCGATTCCGCGCCGGCCTTCGCCGTCGCAGCCGGCCCGCCAGCGTTGCGGGCTTTTTCGTATCCGGGCCCCGCCCCGGACCCGACGCTCCGCCCTCCGCGGCCCGCGCGCCCGGACCGGCGGCGTCCACCGCCCGACCGCTTGCCGCACAATGTCCGTCATGAACATCTTCAAGGTCTTCACCCTCGAGGCCGCGCACCGGCTGCCGAACGTGCCGGAAGGGCACAAGTGCGCGCGCCTGCACGGCCATTCGTTCCGGGTCGAAGTGCACCTGACCGGCGAACTGGGCGAGCACAGCGGCTGGGTGATGGACTATGCCGACGTCAAGAAGGCGTTCCAGCCGATCTACGACCGCCTCGACCACCACTACCTCAACGACATTCCCGGCCTGGAAAACCCGACCAGCGAACGCCTGGCGGTGTGGATCTGGGAACAGCTCAAGCCGGCGCTGCCGCTGCTGAGCGAGATCGTCGTGCACGAAACCTGCACCGCCGGCTGCCGCTACCGCGGCTGAGCTGCGGCTCGCGCGCCAACGAACGCCCGAACGCCATGCGTTCGGGCCCCGGGAAGCGAATCCTCCTGTCGCCGCGCGCCGGCGCGGTCCCGCCCCCTCATCCGCCCCTTCCGGGCACCTTATCCCGCAAGCGGGAGAAGGCAACGACGGCGGCGCCATCGTCGCGAGGCCCGATCGAACCTTCGAAGCCCCTTTCCCGCTGGCGGGAGTGGGTTGGGGAGAGGGTCTCTCGGCCGCCCGCGCGCCCCGCACAACCGCCCTCGCCCGCCGCGACGGCCTCCCCTCGCGCCTGTCAGGCACGCGAAACCTGGGCGTCACAGCCCCGAATTAGGCTTTGCCTGAACCGCTGCTTGGGCGCTAAGCGGCTGAACAGGCAGGTTTTCTGAACCGGTTCAGACCGCTCGTCGTTGCGATGTTGCATCGCAACAATGCCCTGGCTATGCTGCACCGCACCATCCAGCCGTTCTCCGTCTGGACCACTCAGGAGCTCAGCCATGTACCAGCAGTTCAACGAACAGTTCGCCGCCGCTACGCGCCAGTTCGCGGACACGGCCGCTCAGGTCAACCGTCTCGCCCTCGACAACGCCGAGGCCGTGTTCGGCCTGCAGATCGCCGCGATCGAGGACCGCGTCAACGCGACCTTCGCGTTCTTCGGCGAAGCCGCCGAGGCCCGCGATTTCGAAGCCTTCAAGACCCTGTGGCCGAAGGGCGTGCAGATCGCCCGCGAGAACGTCGAGCGCGCCGTCAGCACCGGCCAGGAAACCTTCGGCCGCACGCTGAAGACCAACGAAGCGATCGCCGAGCTGGCCAAGTCGCAGATCGAATCGGCCGCCAAGACCACCCAGGCCAACGTCGAGAAGGCCGCCAAGGCCGCGACCAAGGCCGGCGTCGCTCCGGCCGCCAAGTAACTCCCGCTCAGAGCCGGTATCGGCCGCCGACCGCAGCGTTCCTCTCTCTCCGCCCGGTCGGCGGTTCGTATCGGCACATCGGAAAACACGAAACCCGGCCCCTTCGGCGGCCGGGTTTTTTGTTGTCCGACAAGCCGTCTTCGGTGCCCGGGCGCCGCGGCGCCGGCGCTCAGAACACCGGCGCCAGCCGCTGCGCCAACGCGTGCGGATCGGGCTGCGGCGCATACGGCAACCGCCCCCAGCACGGCATCGGCAGGCGCGCGCGCAGGATCTCGAAGTTCTCGTCGGCGCGCGCCATGTCCGGATCGATGCCGTTGGCGATCCAACCGATCGCGCGCACGCCGTCGGCCTGCAGCGCGCGCGCGCTGAGCCGGGCGTGGTTGATCGCGCCCAGGCGCAGGCCGACCACCAGCACCACCGGCACGTCCAGCGCACGCACCAGATCGACCTGGTCCAGCGTGGCGCTGATCGGCGCGGCCCACCCGCCGACGCCCTCGACCACCACACAGTCGGCCTGCGCGGCCAGGCGCGCGTGCGCGGCGAGGATGGTGTCCAGCTCGATGCTCACGCCGGCTTCGGCGGCGGCGATCTCCGGCGCCAGCGGCTGCGGCAGGGCGTAGGGATTGACGTCCTCGTAGCTCGGCACCGGCGAACTGGCCGCCTGCAACAGCAGCGCGTCTTCGTTGCGCCAACCGTCCGGCCCCGGCTCGCAGCCGCTGGCCACCGGTTTCATGCCGACCGCGCGCAATCCGCGCGCGCGCAGCGCGTGCAACAGCGCCGCGCTGGCCAGCGATTTGCCGATGCCGGTGTCGGTGCCGGTCACGAATACGCCCGGTGGACAGGCAGGACGCGGCGCCGGATCGGCACGATTTGCGGCCGTTGGTCGGATGGCGCCGGCGACCGGAGGCTGGTTGTGACTCATCTCGCGCTTTTGTTCCCGCTTCCCGGATCGGCCCATGGTAGTCGCGCAAGACGCCGCTGTTACACTTCCGCGATGTTTACCGCCTCTTCTTTGACCGGCGACAAGGCCGAGCAGTACCGGCAGCTGGTAGCGCAAACGCGCGGCCTGCTCGACGGCGAACGCGATCGCATCGCCAACGCCGCCAACCTGTCGGCGCTGATCGCGCACGCCCTGCCCGACCTCAACTGGGTCGGCTTCTATTTCTACGACGGCCGCGAGCTGGTGGTCGGTCCGTTCCAAGGCCTGCCGGCCTGCGTGCGCATTCCGCTCGACAAGGGCGTATGCGGCGCGGCGGCGACCACCCGGCAGACCCAGCGCGTCGCCGACGTGCACGACTTCCCCGGCCACATCGCCTGCGATGCGGCTTCGCGTTCGGAACTGGTGGTGCCGCTGCTGCGCGGCGAGGAGCTCATCGGCGTGCTCGATCTCGACAGTCCGCTGCCGGAACGTTTCGACGCCGACGATCAGGCCGGCCTCGAGGCCATCGCCCGCGTTTACCTGGAGTCGCTGGCATGAGCGCGGCGAAGATGCGCAACATCGGCCCCAAGAGCGCGGCCTGGCTGCGCCAGGTCGGCCTGCGTACCCACGAGGACCTGGCCTCGGTCGGCACGGTCGAAGCCTTCATGCGGGTCAAGCGCGCCGGCTTCAAGCCGACCCTCAACCTGCTGTACGCGATCGAGGGCGCCCTGCTCGACTGCCACTGGCAAGAGATCAGCGAGGAGCGCCGGCAGGAGCTGATCCTGGCCGCCGATGCCGCCACCGCCCTGCTGCCGGCGCCGCGCAACAAGCCGGCCGCCGCGCCGGTGCGCACCACCGTGCATGCCGAAGACGGTTACGAATCCGGCGGCGGTTTCGCCGCGGCGGGCGAGCGCGAGTCCGGCCACGACGACGATCACGGCGGCGGTTTCGACCGCGATGGCGGCGCGGACGAAGGCGAGCGCGACGACGACGAACGCGGCGAGCGCGACTGACCCCGCCGGGCGGCCGATACGCGTCCGCCGCCCGCTGCGATCGCCCCGCCCCGGGGCCCGACCCGGAGGCCAGCCGGCCGCACCTGCAATGGATCGCCCGGCTCGGTCCGCGCGGCCGTTTCGGACAGCCTGCCCGGCATCGCGTAGAATCCGCCCCGCTTCGAGGTGACCCCACGGCCGACCGCCGCCGGGGTTGAAACGGGAAGCCGGTGACGCGCCCGGCCCGACGGATCTTCCGCCGGCGCCGCAGCCCAGTCCGGCACTGCCCCCGCAACGGTAAGCGAGCCAGGTCGCGGCCTGCGCCACTGTGCGATGCACGGGAAGGCGCCGCGACCGGAAGTCCGGCCCGGCCGGCTTCGCCCGCGAGTCCGGAGACCGGCCCCGAGGCGCCATCGGTTGCGATGCGGAGGGCGTCGCGGCACGGCCGCCGTTCCCGCGCCCGTCGTCGTCCGCCTCTCCCCCGCCGCCTTCCCTGCCGTTTTACCGCGCGCCGTGCGCGCGCGTCGTGGAGCTTTGCCATGCGTGCCCTGAACCTGTCCTTCGCCATCGCCTGCGCGCTCGCGCTGCCGGCCACCGCCCTCGCCGCGCCCGCGGGCGAGGCCACCGACCTCGACGAGGTCGTGGTCACCGCCAACCGCACCGCGGTCAGCGTCAACGACGCCCTGAGCCCGGTGGAAGTGCTGACCCGCACCGAGATCGAGCGCAGCCAGGCCCGCGACCTCAACGATCTGCTGCGCGGCCGCGCCGGCATCTCGCTGTCCAACCAGGGCGGCGCCGGCAAGCTGACCACCCTGTTCCTGCGCGGCAGCGAATCCGACCACGTGCTGTTCCTGGTCGACGGCATCCGCATCGGCTCGCCGACCTCCGGCCTGGCCTCGCTGCAGGATCTGCCGCTGGCCCTGATCGACCGGATCGAAATCGTGCGCGGCCCGCGCTCGAGCCTGTACGGCGCCGACGCCATTGGCGGCGTGATCCAGGTGTTCACCCGTCGCGAGCAGCAGGGCTTCGCCCCGCGTGCCCACGTCGGCGGCGGCAGCAACGGCGCGATCGAATTCGGCACCGGCTTCGGCGGCCGCAGCGGCCGCGGCTGGTTCGGCGCCGACTACAGCTTCCGCAAGACCCAGGGCATCGACGCCTGCCGCGGCGCCGGCTTCCCGGTGTTCGCCGGCTGCTTCACCGACGAGCCCGACCGCGACGGCTACGAAAGCCACGCCCTGTCGCTGCGCGGCGGCATCGACCTCAATGAGAGGTGGAGCATCGAAGGCCAGGCCCTGCGCGCCGAGGGCGAGAACGACTACGACGGCAGCTTCGTCAATTACTCCGAGACCGTGCAGCAGGTGATCGGCGGCAAGGTCCGCTGGCGCCCGAGCGAAACGGTCAACGTGCAATTGGTCGCCGGCCGCAACGTCGACAGTTCCGACAACTTCCTCGGCTCGCTGCCGATGGGCTTCTTCAGCACCGACCGCGACAGCGCCAGCCTGCAGGCCGATTTCACCGTCGCCGACGGCCATGTGTTGACTGCGGGCTTCGATTGGCTGCGCGACCGCGTCGACAGCGACACGATCTACGACGAGCGCGAGCGCGACAACAAGGCCGGCTTCGTCCAGTACCAGGGCCGCCTCGGCGCCCATTCCTTCGAAGCCAGCCTGCGCCGCGACGACAACGAACAGTTCGGCGGCCACACCACCGGCGGCGTCGCCTGGGGCCTGGACTTCGCCGAACGCTGGCGCGTCACCGCCGGCTACGGCACCGCGTTCAAGGCGCCGACCTTCAACGAGCTGTACTACCCGTTCTTCGGCAACGCCCGGCTCAAGCCGGAAGAGTCCAAGACCTGGGAAGTCGGCCTGGCTTACCGCGGCGACGGCTTCACCGCGCGCATCGACGGCTTCGACACCCGCGCCGACGACCTGATCACCTACGACGCGGCGATCAACCTGCCCAACAACATCGAACGCGCGCGCATGCGCGGCGCCGAGATCGGGGTCGACACCGAATTCGCCGGCTGGAACCTGGCCGCCAGCGCCAGCTTCCTCGACACCGAGAACCGTCGCGGCTTCAACCGCGGCAACGAGCTGCCGCGCCGCGCCAAGCACAGCGGCCGCATCGACCTGGACCGCGCCTTCGGCAAGTTCCGCGTCGGCGCCACCGCGGTCGGCTACGGCTCGCGCTACGACAACGCCGCCAACAGCGTGCGCCTGGGCGGCTACGGCACCTTGGATCTGCGCGCCGAATACGCCTTCACCCCGGCGCTGAGCCTGCAGGCGCGCGTGGCCAACGTGTTCGACCGCGAGTACGAGACCGTGTCGTACTACAACCAGCCCGGCCGCGAGTGGTTCCTGACCCTGCGTTACGCACCGGCCAACTGAGTCGGCTCCCTCGCTGCAGCGAGAACGAACAAGCCCGGCGCAGGCCGGGCTTGTTCGTTTCGGGCTCTCGTCATGGAAGCCAGGCGTGCGGACAGAGGAGCGGCGGCGGCAGCCCCGCACGCGCCACGATCTTGCCTCGCCGCCCCGCCCTCATCCGCCCTTCAGGGCGCTTTCTCCCGTAGGCGGAGAAGGGAGCCCCCAGGGCGTCTTCTGAAGATCCGATCGCCCCCTCAAAGCCCTCTCCCGCGCGCGAAAGAGGGGTTGGGGTGGAGGCACCTGGCCGCCGTTGCCGCGCCCGCTTCGAACGCTCACGTCGGCCGCAGCGAACACTGCACCCAGGAACGCCCGGTCACGTCGGCGACCACGCCCATCACGCCATGGCGCCACCGTCCGTCTTCCGGTCCGCCGGCGAGCGCACGGTGTACCGGTACCGTGGTCTCGTCGCCGCAACGCTGCAGGCACGCGCCGGCTTCGGCATCGTCGCGGAACACCGCCTTGGCGATCACGAACCAGCTCAAGGCCAGCAGCTCGCCCTGCGCCGACAACACCAGGCTCAAGCCGCTGGGGCGCGGCAGTTCCGCGCCGGACAGCAACGCGTCCAGCTGCCGCATCAACGGGCCCGCGTCGCCGAGCGCAGCCTGGGCCATCGTCGCCAGACGCAGGCGGTCGAGTTCGTGCGCGCGGGCGTAGAACTCGGTGCTGCCGTCGGGATTGACCCCGCACAGCCGCCACACCAACAGCGGCGAACGGAACCAGGCATGGCGCTCGCTCCACTGCGGCGGCAGGCGCCCGCCGGGCAGATCCACGTAGAGCTTGGTCGCCAAGGAACCGTCGCCGTGCCGGGCCGAGGCCCAGGCGCCGAAGATCAGCCGGCCGTGACGCTGATGTTCGAACCAGGCGCTCAGATCGCCTTGCCAATCCAAGGCCCGCGCCGCCAGCGCCAGCCGCGCGCGATCGTCGGTCTCCGGCGCGGCGACTTCGGCGGCCCAGCGCAGGCAGGGCTCGCGCGAGCTCCACGAGAACTCCACCGGCACACCGGTGTTGGTCAGGTCGCTGAAGTCCCAGGCGACTTCGGGCCAAATCGAACGCGACAGCGGCGCCAAGGTCCGGGCGAGCAGGACCTCGGCCGCGGCGGCCGGGCCCGGCAGCACCCGCCCCAGGCGCTGCAGGGTCGCGGCGACCGGCGCGGGCAGCGCCTCGGGCATCGTTTCCGCAGTGCGTTCGCAAAGCATCGCGTTCATGTCGACCTCACTGCACCGCAACCAGTTCTTCGGTCTCGTCGACCCACGCGCGCTGGTCGAACTGCCCCTGCATGCCGACGAAGGTGTAGCGCCGCCGGTACTTGCGCAGGTCCTTGTTGCGCAAGGCGATGCGCAGCTTGGCCGGATCGGTCTGCACGCCCGGCATCTCGATGCGTTCGCTGCGTTCGTAGCTGCCGTCCTTGTACTTGACGTCGATATACACGCGCTTGACCTGCAGCGGGTCGAAGGTCGGGATGAACTCCAACTGCAGCGCATCCTCGAAGCTGTCGTGGACCACGATCTGCGGCACGTCGACCTCGACCGGCGCGGTCGCCGGATCCGGCTGCGTCGCGCCCTTGCGCCGTTGCACCAGTTGATACGTCACGCCGCGGTTGGCCGGCCCCGGCCGGGCGCCGCGCAGACGCCAGGTCTTGGGCCCGCTGTCCTTGGTCAGGACCAGGCTGGTACGCGGTTCGGGGCTGGAATAGCCGCGCGCTTGCAACCGCACCTCGATCGAATCGATCACGTCCCAATCGATGTCGCCGGGGATCGCGTTGATCTCGCGGAACTCGACGTGCTCGTAGGGGTTCACGAACAAGGTGCGGTCTTCGGTGGAAGACGCGGGGATCGTGTACGAATGCCGGTCGGCGGCCCAGTCCGACTGCGGATTGAAATGGAACTGGTAAGCGGCGTCGTAGTCGAGATCGCGGGTCTGATTCATGAACACTTCGAACCGGCGCACGCCGTGGTCGTCCGGGGTGAACACGAAATCGGCGTGCTTGTGATCGCGCGGCTTGCTCTTGTCGCCGTAGTCCAGCGCGATCTGCGCCGACAGCAGGTCGATCGGCTCGAACGCGATCGGCAGGCTCGCCTCGACCGCGAACTGGCGGAAGAACGGATCGTCCAGATCGATTTCCTTGAAGTATTTGGACTTGTCGCGCAGGTCGCCGAGCATCAAACCGAAGAAGCCCTGCGGCGCATAGGTGCGGCGGGTGGCTTCGGCCCGGTTGTAGCGCAGGGTCAGCTTCTTGCGTTCTTCCTGGCGCACGAACTTGAGCTTGAGCGACAGGCTGACCGCGGTCGGCGGCGTCGGCACGGTCGGCTGCGGCTGCGGCTGTGGTTGGGGTTGAGGCTGTGGTTGAGGTTGCGGTTGGGGCTGCGGTTGCAACGAAGCCGGGCGGCGCAGTTGGCCGCGCCAGCGGCTGGGCTGGGTACCGGCGACGCGGCCGGTGACGTGCACCACGCGGTTGTCCGGATCGCCGCCCATCGGGGTATGCGCGCCGGGGCGGCTGTCGGCCGGGTTGTCGCCGCTGGCGGTATGCGAGGTCACCGTGGCGCCGGCGCGACGCGCGACGGCCAGGGCGACGTCGAGCCGGCGCTGCGACAGCGACTGGTTGTGCGAACGGCGCTGCGACTCGCTGGCGCCGCTGACGTGCTCGTGGCTGGCATAGGCCTGCAAGCGCACGTTACGCGGCGGCGGCAGATTGCGGATCCACTCCGCCAGGCGCTCGGCGCCGCGCTGCGGGCCGGTCCAGTCGCCGTCGCCCTCGACGCGCAAGGTGCCCGATGCGTCCTGGTAGCGCGGGTCGGTGGTGGTGTTCTCGACGTAGGCGCGGTACTGCGCCGAAGGCGGGCTGACCCGCCAGCCGGAGGCGGCCGGCTTGTCGAAATCGAAGAACAGGCCGAAGGTCTGTTCCTGGGTCGCCGCCGGCCATTCGACTTCGATCAGCCGCGCGCCGTTGGGATCGACATTGACGGTGCAACGGCCTTGCGCGTCCAGCGCCACCGGCTGGGCGTCGACTTTGACCACCGCGCCGGCGCCGGTCACGGTGATGGTTTCGCTGAGGCCGCTGCTCGACGGCGTGTGGCTAACCGATTGTCCGGCCGGCAACGGCGAGGGTTGCTGCGATTCGACCGTGAGCGTGGCCGGTTGGATCTGCGCTGGCGGCGGCGTGGTGCCGGTACCGGGCGCCGTACCGGGACTGGTGGCGGCGGTACCGTTGAAGCCGCCGCCCGGCGCGCTGCTGCCGGGCGTCGTGCCGGTACCGGGCGTGGTGCCCGTGCCCGGTGTGGTGCCGGTACCCGGCTGCGTGCCGGTACCGGGCGTCGTGCCGGTACCAGGCGTGGTACCCGTGCCCGGCGTCGTGCCGGTACCGGGCGTCGTGCCGGTACCGGGCGTGGTACCCGTGCCGGGCGTCGTGCCAGTGCCGGGCGTGGTACCCGTGCCAGGCGTCGTGCCGTCGGCGGCCAGGCGGCCCGGCACCAGGGTCGGCTCGAACCACTTGCTGAGCAGGTCGTTCTTGAAGAAATCCAGCGCCCACTGCTCCTGGTCGCGGCGATCCTCGGCGTCGGTGAAGGCCTCCACCTGAATATCGATCACGCCCTTCTGCACCAGCGATTCGAACGCGGCATCGATGCCGGCCTTGAACCAGGCGTATTGGCCTTCCAGGCTGGCGCTGAAGTGGTTGTAGATGCGCTCGAAGTCGGCGGTGATGGTCACCCGCAGCGCCGGCCGCATCGCCAGGTACTTGAAGTTGTAGATCACCCCGATCGGGGTCATGCCGTCGCTGAGCGCCTGCTCGAGGATGGTGGCGCCTTCGGCCGACAGGCTCAGGCTGAAGGCGGCGCGGTTGGCCGCGTCCATCGACGGCACGCTGGCGCCGAGGATGTGCTCGACCGCATTGAAAGTGCCCGGCTGCGCCGGTTGCGCCGAAGTGCCGCCGGAGCCTTGCACGTTCAAGGCCACGCACTGCACCGAGCCTTCTTCGAAGGTCGCCGGGCTCAGGCGCACCGGCAGCTGCACGCCGGGTTCGGCGTTGAGCCGGCCGACGATCTTGCTCTCCATCGACGAAGGCAGCTGCAGGGTGGTGACGAAGGTGACGAAGCCGCCCCCCTTATTGGCGGCTGCGGCGTTGGCGACGCGGTACTTGAGGAAGCTGAATTCCTTGCGTCCGTCGGCTGGACGCGACGCCAACGCGACCGGGCCCGGCAGATACCAGAACTGGCTCTTGTCGGAGTGGTCGCGGAACACGGTGATGCCGTCGATGACGATCGGCTTTTCGAGACTGAGCATGTCGAACTCCGGAGATTCTGCGATGGACGCGCGGTGCGCGGCCGGTCCTTGTCCTTGCACGCCGGGCGGTGCGGGCGCTGGGCTCGTCATTCCCGCGAACGCGGGAACCCAGGGCTTCGCCGAAACACGGCGCTGAAGTCTCTGGGTCCCCGCTTGCGCGGGACGACGGCGGTGCGGGCACGTCCCGGGCCGGCGATCCTGTGGGTTGCGGTTGCGATCAGGGCATCTTCAGCACCAGATCGGTGGCCTCGCCCGGCGACCAGTTGAGGCTCTTGTTGGTGCCGTTCTCGAGCAGGTAACTGGCCTTGTACTCGTAGCGCATGCGCGCCGGGTCGAGGTAGTCGTACTCGAACTCGCCGACCGCCTGGGCGTTGTCGAATTCGAAGTCCTCGGCGAAATTCAGCCCGCCGACCAGATCCTCGAAGCGCAGCGAGACCTTGACCTTGCGCATCTTGCGCTTGGCGAAGTCGGTCGGCGGCTTGACCGTGACGATGCGCCGGCCCTTCATGCCCGCCTTGAGCATGATCCGGTTGCCGAAGGTCACCGACTCGGGGATCTCCTCGACGTCGCGCCCGTCCTTGTACAGGATGCTGACGCTGTAGAAGACCGCCTTGATATCGGGGTTGCGCATGTCCACAGCGAAGGTCTGCGAGGCCGATCCTTCCTGGAAGCTCATCGGCTGCTCGATCAGCACGTCGTTGGCGCGGTCTGCATAGCGCAGGTCGACGAACACTTCCTGCACTTCGTTCCAGTTGAAGTTCGGCACCACCTGCAGCACGCGCCGGGTCGGGAACGGATTGCGCACGGTCACCTGCGGCTCGTCCAGGTCGGCCCAATCGACGACCTTGTCCGGGCCGCTGACGGCGTGATGGACCAGGCGCACCTGGTAGCCGGTCTTGGCCAGGTCGATCATGAACATCTTCCAGGCTCCGGCCGGCGCGTCCTTGGTCAGCCGCACCATGTCGTTCTGGTTGATCTTGTTGGCCGGGTCGCGATAGCGCAGGAATACGTCGACCGAGCTGTAGCGGTCCCAGGGGTAGTTCTCGGCCAACACCGGCACGGTGTTGATCGCGTACAGGTCGCGCGGCACGACTTCGATGTTCTCCACGTCGAAGACCTGCGGCTTGGACTTGAGCTTGGTCGGCCGCTCGGCCGCGTCCACGCCCTTGAAGTTGACCTCGTACTCGACCTGCACCTCGCGCTTCATCGCCCCGCGCTCGAGCTGGCTCAGCCACTCGAAGCTGGCCTCGCCGGCGTTGGCGCCGAGCAGCGCGTTCTGCGCCTTGTCGCCGTAGCGCACCCGCACGTTGATGCTGCCGATGTCGTCGCCGGCCAGGTCGGCGCGCGAGATCACCTTGACCCTGCGCTTCTTGAAGAAGTCGTTGTCCAGGCTGATCTGCTTGACCAGCCGCTCGCGCGGCACGTTGCCGTCGCGGACGGTCTTGAACAGCGCCGCCAGGTGTCCTTGCGGATGGATCGAGCGCTTGATAGCCACGCGCTCGGAGAAGTTGACGTTGAGCTTCTTGCGGTCGACGCGCTTGTAGTCCATGCGCTTGTAGCTGAAGCTCGGCATCAGCGCGCCAATCGGTCCGCCGGCGGCGCGGGCCGAGGATTCGGCGGCGAACTTGCCGATCGCTTCCAGGCCGCGTTCGAAGTCGTTCTTCTTCTCCGGCGACCACGGCGGCAAGCTGGGCTGGAAGAAAGCGTCGGTGACCATGTTGCGGACCTGGGCCAAGGCCGCATCGCGGCGGTCGATGATGCCCTTGGTGTCCTCGCTCTCGGCGACGAAGGTGTCCGACTCCAGCACGATCGCGCGCTTTTCGACCAGCTCGTCGACCGCCTTGCCGATCTCGGTGGAGAAGAAGATGTTGCCGCCGGAGAAACTCTCGTCCATGTGCTTCTGGACGCGGTCCCAATCGATCTTCAGGTTGATGTTGTAGGCCGGGCGCAAGCCGAGGAAGTCCAGCGAGTAGATCACCGCCACCGGCAGGATCTCGCCCTCCAGGCACTGCTCCATCACCGTGTAGCCGTCCTGATCCAGGCGCACCGAGAACGCGGCCTGGTTGTTGCCGTACAGGGCGGGCTTGGCGGCCTGGTCGATCTTGAGCACGAACTGCGGACCGCCGCCCGGGGTCGCCGCGGTATCGCCGCTGGCCTTGCCGAGCATCAGCAGCCTTACCGATCCGTCTTCCAGCGGCACCGGGGCGATGCGCGGCTTGTTGCGCAGGTTCTCGGCGTTGGCGATCTCGCGCGCCAGATCGTCGATCTGCTTGGCGCTGGCGCCGACGTTGCAGTCGAAATTGAGGAACCCGCCGGTGCCCGCGTCGCCGCGGAAACCGATCAGGAGGAATTGCGGCACGTCGATGCCGAGCGACGGGTCGCGCACGGTGGTCAGATGCGGCGCGGTCGGCATGTAGTACCACTGCTCGGGATCGGCATGGTCCGGGAAGACCGAGATGCCGTTGATCTCGCGAGTGCGGCTGTCGAGGAGAAGCATGATCGGACTCCTTCCGAGTCAGGCGTGATGGCGGGTGGACGGCGGGCGGTGCGCGACCGCCGCTCCGGGCCTGCAGCGCAGGCCCGACGGCGGCGGCGCAACGCTCAGGCCGGCACTTCCAGGAACAGGGTCAGATCGGTGGCGTCGTCGAGCGCGACCACCTTGCGCGAGTTGTCGGCCATGAAATAGGTGATCTTGGCGTCGTACTCGGGGTCCTCGCCGTTGGCGATCGGCAGCTTCCAGCTCTTCTCCTCGTCGCCGGGCTTGAAGCGCAGGTCGATGCGCTTGGGCCCGTGCGACAGGGCGACGCTGACCATCTTCAGCTCGTCCCAGTTGAGCAGGTCCGGCACCACCGCCACTTCCAGCGCGTCCAGCTTCTTGCCGACCAGCACGGTCGAACGGCTGGCGACCTGCTCGGGCTCTTCCTTGCTGGTGCCGTCGGCGTACAGGGTGGTGACCGCGTACTTGACCGTGCCCAGGGTTTCGTCGACCACCGGGAAGGCCCAGTCGAACGAGGTCATGTCCTTGGACAGGGTGATCACGGTCTTCTGGCTGTACTTGTTGGCGGTGTCCTCGTAGCTGCCTTCCACCGTGATCGACGCGATCTCGTTCTCCAGATCGCCGGCGGCGCGGAAGCTGACCGTCTTCTGGGCGGTGAACGGGTCGTCGATGTACAGCTCCTTGGCCTGCTGGGCGCCGGCCTTCTTGATCTGGCGGCCGTCGGCCAGCGAGTACAGCAGTTCGTACTCGATGTCCTGGGTGCGCGGCACGCCGATGATCTTGCGCAGCTGGAAGGTCGGCGTGTCCTTGGTCAGGTTGAACTTGGCCTCGACCGGTTGCTTGCCGCCCTTGTAGCGCACGGTGACCTGGGTGCGCGGCACCTGAGCGAAGTCGATGTCGCCGGGACCGATGTCCAGCGACAGCAGGCCCAGGTCGTCGACGTTGATCACCAGATTGGTGTCGTCGGTCTCGATTTCCGGCGACTGATGCTTGAACGCGTTGCCCTTGTAGTTGACCGTATAGGAATACTTGAACTTACGAATGCCCTGATGCACGAAGGCCTCGAACTTGGCCACGTCGTCCGGGCTGGTGAAGGTGAACTCCTGCACCTTCTTGTTCGGGCCGTGCGGGTAGTTGATCTTGACCTCGACGCTGTGGATCGGCAGGTTGGCGAAGTCGGCGTTGACCCGCATGTTCACCCGCACGGTCTTGAGGAACTCGTCCAGGTTGATCTTGGAGTAGTAGTTCTCCCACTTCAGCGCTTTGTTCTTGCCGTCCTTGAGCGACGTGATGGTGGGCAGCATGCCCTGCGGGTTGCGGTTGACGATCACCGCCTTGGCCTCGCTCCATTCGACCCGCACGTTGGCGATCTGGGTCTTGCTGACCGCGCGGCGGATCTTCTCGAAGTCCTGGCCTTCCTGCAGTTCCTTGATGTTGGGGTCGACCTCGGCGATTTCCTTCAGCAGGTTGCGCTGCACCGCCGCTTCCAGCTGCTTGTTGATCGCCGCGCGGATGTCGGCCTCCAGCTTGGCGTTTTCTTCCGGAGTGCCGTTGGGCGCTTGGACGAAGTCGAAATGGGTCTTGGTGACGTCGTTCTTCCAGCGCGTCGAGCTGACCATCTCGCTGTAAGCGTCGTCGCCCCAGCAGTTCTCCTTGACCGTGACGTCTTGGGCGAAGCGGTAGAACTCCGACGCGTTCCAGGTGCCCCAGGCCTTCATTTCCGGCAGGCGCATATAGCAATTGAGCTTGTACACGACCTGCACGGCCGAAGCCGAGCCGGTGCTCAGGGTCTCCTTGAAGATCGCCGTGCCCAACTCGGACAGTTCGACCATGAACGAGGCCTTGTTGTCGCCGTACAGCGAGGGCTTGCCGGCGCCGCGGATCTTCTCGACCAGGGCGCCGCCCTCGGTCAGCAACAGCTCGACCGTGCCGTCGGTCCACAGCACCGGCGCCAGCACCACCTTGGGCGGGGTCTTGCCCTTGTACTTCTCCGCCAGCTCCTTCTGCAGTTCGGCGGTGATCTTCTTCTTCTCGTCGGCCGGCACCGACAGATCGGTGTCGAACGCGATGAAGCCGCCGAACTTCTTTCCGCCGTCTTCGCGGATCTGGCCGTATTCGACGAAGCGCAGGGCCAGGTCGCCGTTGCTCATGCGCGCGAACGTCGGGCCCTGCGGCATGATGTAGAAAGTGTGGTCGTTGGCATCGTCGCCGTAGACGAAGTAGTCGCCGACGTTTCTGCCGCTGTCGAGTTTCATCATGGACCTGCTCCTTATCCGATAGTCCGCCGCGCCCCAGTCCGGGAGCGCGCTGCGTTTTCCTGTCGCCGCGGCGCGAATGCCGCGACCCCTTGCGATCCGGTCGAACTTTGCAAACGCCGCCGGCGATCGCGTCCGGACAACGTTTTTCCCTGGTTTTTCGCTGTTTCTTCCACGTCCCTGCCCCGCATCGGCATGAGCTTCCCCGCCGCGCGCCGACCGGCGCACGCTGTTTCGGAACGAACGCTGCCTGCGCGGCCGGCGACGGCCGCGTCGGGTCCACGTTGTCGTTGCGGCTCAGGCCGCAGGCGCAACTCGCGCCGATAAGGTCCGTCGCGGCGCACACACCGCGGCGCAAGCGTCAACTTCGCGGCAGGCCCCAGTCGGCCGCGTCCGCCGCATACCAGTGCGTCTTCGGCACCGATCGCGGCGTGATGTCTTCCTGTCGGTAGTCGCTGCGCGCGACCGAACTGAATCCGGCTTCTCCGGTCCCGTCGCGCACGCGCGATTCGTGCTCGCTGGATTCGCTCGCCGTTACCGTTCTTTCGCGCAGCGCCGGTTCGACGTCGGCGATCAGGTAGCGGATCTCCAGCCATCCGCGCTGTCCGGACAGGGCCTTGCGCGCCTTGTCCAGTTGTTCGCCGGCCAGCATGGCGCTGAACGCTGCGTGGTACGGCGGCGCGCCGGACGTGCGGCTGCTCGCCAAGCGCAGATAACCGCCCTGACCGTCGCCGATCTGCAGCACCGCTTCGCCGACCTCGACCGGCGCCGGGTACAGCCGCACCTGCTCAGGCGGCAGTTGCGCACGCACGGCCAACTCGGCGCGCAACGCGCCCAACCGGTCCGCGTCCACGCCCCAGACCGCGGTCAGCGACAGCATCGCCATCGCGCCCACCGCGACCAGCGAGAACTGCGGCCGGCCTTGGTTGTCCGTGGCCAGCGCCGGCGCTTTGGCGCGGTAGTACCAGGTAGCCGGCTCGTCCGCCGGCGCCGCCAGCACGCCGGCGATGTCTTGGTATTCCTCGTGTGCGGGGTTGCGGATCATGCTCCTGCTCCGGCGGTCGTCCTTGGAATTTGGCTGCTGCGCAGGCGCAGCGGCGTATCGGGTTGCAGCACCGGCGACCACGGCGATTGCGGCGACCAGCGCCAGCGATAGCCGGACCGGAACGGCGACAGCGCCAACCAGTGCCAATCCGCCTGCGCGGCGTTGCGGCTCAGGCGCAGGCTGCGCCGGCGCTTGGGGTCGTCGATGCGGTCTTCCGGCGCCAGTTCGATCAGCAATTGCGGCGCGTCGTCGTCGAAGTCGGCGTCGACCCTGAGCTCGCGCACGCCGGCGCCCTCGAAGCTGAAGGCATCCAGGCGCAACGCCTCGGCCTCCACCGGCGCCAGCGCACAGCAGCGGCCGTCGGCACGGGCGCGTGCGAGACCGCGGATCGCGGCCTGTTCGAGGTCGGGCGGGATCGCGAACGCCAGCGTCGGCGCGTCGCGATCCAACCGGCCGCGCGACGACCAGGGCTTGCCGCGGCGCAGGCCGGCGCATTCCAGATCGATGTCGGCCTGCTCGAGAAACGCCGGTTCGGCCTCGACCGGGATCAGGCGCAGACCGAAGTCTTCCGGCGCGATCAGCAGGTGCTCGCGATCGGACTGTTGCAGCGGCCCCTTGAAGATTTCCGCACGGCCTTCGTGCAGCAGCACCGCCGAGGTTTGCCACGAATAGCTCAGCGCCTCGCTCGGCGACAAGCGAAGATCCAGCCGGACCGGACGGTCGCTCGCATCCAAGGGGGCGGACGCCTTGATCGTGAACGGCCGCGACGGCAGGCGCGCCGGCAGCTTCACTTCCACCTGGGCCTGGGCCAGGCCGACCCGACGTTCGGGCATGTTCGGTCGCACCGTCAGCGCGCGCCAACCGCTGCTCAGCGCGCGCACGTCGTGACGACGCACGACCGCATCGTGCATCGCCGCCGGCATCGTGCGCAGCGGGCCGAGCGGATCGGCTTGAATGGCGAACAGGCGCGGCGCCAGCATCGGTTCGGCCAGATCCCAGCGCACTCGCCCGGCAGGCATCGCCGCCGGATCGAAGGCCAGCCGTACCCCCGGCTCGACCTCGGCCGGCGTCGGCGCGAGCGCGGCGAAACGCACGGCGATGCGATCGAGCAAGGCATCGGCCAGCCGCTGCGGCGTCCAGCCATCGGTCGGCGCCTGCGCGGGAAAACCCAGGCTCTGGGGCGCTTCGATCAGACGCTCGCGCAACAGGTCGCGGTCCAGTGCGAGCTGCCCCTGGCCGAGCTGGCGCACCGCGCTCAGCAACGCGGCCGGGTCGAACTCCAGCGTCGACGGCAAGCGATCGGCGACGCCGCGCACCCGCAGCCAGGCGTTGGCGCTGACCGACAACAGGCCGCGTTGCAGCGCGGCGACGAACAGGTCGCTGGCCGCGCTGTCCAGGCGCAGCGCAAGGCCCAGTGCGCCGAGGCTGGCGACGTCGAGCGGCAACAGCTCGCCCAGCGCCGGCGGCAGATCCAGCGCCTCGACCGCGTCCAGGCGCAACCAGCCGCCGTCGGCCGGCAACGCCGACAGCGCGAAGCTCTGCCCCGCATCGAACGCCGCCTGGCGCGCGGCCTCCAGGCCGAACTCGGCGGCGAAACCCAGCGAGAGGATCGAGAAGCGTTCCAGCCCGGCGCGGCCGCGGTCCTGCTGGAACAGGTCCAGGCGCAGCGGCGGCTCGGCATCGGCGCCGCAGGCGACCAGTTCGGTCGGCGGCAGCAGAAAGGCGCCGGGACGGTCGTAGGCGGCGAACGCGATGCGTTCGCCGACGTTCATCGGATTGCGCCAGTCGGGGCGGCCGGAGAAGGACATGGCTCAGACCGCCGTCACGAACAGGTCGACGGTGTCGACGCGCTGCCACGCGGTGGCCGGAACGCGCTGGCCGGACTTGTAGATCACGGTCTGGCGGTACTCGTAGTAGCCCTCGCTGTCGCGGCGCAACAGGATGTCCATCAGCGGCACCGGCACTTCGACCTCGACCAGCAGGGTGGAGGCGTTGAGGAACGCGCTGCGGTTGCCGCGGAACTCGACGATGATGCTGTGGATCTCGCCCTCCGGGCGACCGGCGTTGAGCAGGATGTCCGTCGCCGTCGAGACCCGGATCGTGCGCACCGTTTCCTGCTCGATCGAGTCGTCGAGCACGTATTTCATGATCGCTTCGCCGTCCGGCACGCTGCGCACCGAGCCGGTATCGAAGATCGCGTCGGCCGGCAGCGCGCCCGGCGGCGGGGTCAGCGGCTGCACGGTGAAGGCGATGCGCTGCTCGGGCTCGATCTCGACCGGTCGGCTCAGGTCCAGACCGTCGATGCGGGCATCGACCAGGCCTTCGCCGCGGCTGATCCAGGTCGGCAGGCGCTGGAAGCGCAGCTTGCTCTCGGTGGCGTTGATCAGTTGCACCGCCACCGCGCCGGTCTGCGGATCGGGCGTCTCGATCGACTGGAACATCTCGCCTTCCATGTCGGCGAAGTTGAGCCGCACCGGCACGGTCACGTTCTCGTTGACGCCGCTGCTGACCACCACGTGGCCCTGCAGCAGATTGGAGTTGGACGTCGACATCAGCGCCGCGACCGCTTCCTGGAAGGCGGCGAACTCGAAGCGCTCGTTGAAGGTGAAGCCGTTGTCCCAATCGATGGTCGCCGGCACCGCTTCGGTGCGCACGCCGCCGTTCCGGTTAAGGGCCAACTGCAGGGTCGAAGACGCTCGCAGCAAGCGCAGCTCGAACTCGCGCCGGGGGTTGTCGGCGCTGGCAGGCACCTGCGCGGCGAGTTCGCGGCGCGCGGCGAGCAGGCGCTCGCCGTCGGTCACCGGGCGCACTTCGCACGTCAGGTCGACCATCACGTCGTCGGGCGTATCGCCCTGATCGACCCGGAACACCAGCGACGGTGCGTGCGGCGCTTCGCTGCGCCGCGCCAGCTTGAACGCGTCCGGCAGGTAATAGATGCGACTGGGATCGGACAGGTCCTGGAAGTACGGATGACTGCGCCCGCTGCCGGCGGGATAGCGCAGCGAATGCACCACCCAGCGGCTGACGCCGGCGTTGTTGCGGCTGCCTGCGGGATAGACGTAAGGATGCAACTGCGGGTCGAAGAACAAAGCCACCGCCCAGTCCTGCACCTGATGGCTGACTTGGTAGCGCTGTTCCTGCGGTTGCGGTTGCGGTTGCGGCTGAGGCTGAGGCTGTGGGCGCGGCTGCGGGCGCGGGAACGGCATGCCGCCGATGCGGCCGCGCCCCGGCAGCGGACGCCCGACCGGCAGACCGCCGGCGATGCCGCCGCCGGCCATGACGTCGCCGATGCGCACCGCGCGCGCGGCGGCGACGCCCGCCGGCGCGGGCGTGGCCGCATGCGGCGCGATCGCGGCCGGTGCGAGGGCCGCCGGCGCCACCCGCACTGCGGCGTCGGCACGCAGCAGGCTGGCCTTGGAGAATTGCATCTGCCCTTTGACCATCATCAACTGGCGCCTGGGCGTGTCCGCAGCGCTCGACGCCGGCAGCGGCACCGCGACCGAGAACGCACGCGAGACCAGCAACCGCGCCTGTGCATCGGCGGACATGAAGGCGCGCAGCAGGCCGTCGCGCTCCGCCAAGCCCATGCGCAGCAGCATCACGCAGCCGCCGCGCGGATCGTCCTGGACCTCGGCCACCGGCACGCGTTGTTCGATCGCCGTGCCCGGTACGCGATAGGCGATCGTGGCCTGGCGCGTCAGCGGCAACATCTGCGCGCTGCGCGCGGCCTCGGCGATCTCTTCGGCGGGATAGGTTTCCACCGCCAGGCTGACCGCCCACAGGCCGTCCTGACCCAGCGCGACCCCGACCTCGTATTGGCCGTTGTGCTGGCGCAGGCGATAGCGCGGCAGCCAGTAGCGCTGCTGCGGATTGCGCGGGTCTTCGTACAGGCAGCGGTCGTCGGGCGCGGCGCCGGGGCTGATGGGCTGCGGCGAATCGGCGCGGACGAAGCCGGCGCCGGGCGCGGTCGCGAACAGGTCCGGGCGCAGGTCGTTCAAACGCGGCCGCAACGCGCGGCCCTCGATCTGCGCGCGCAGCGCCGCGGGGTTCATCCGCAGGCCAGGCACCGCCGGGCGCATGCGCAGTTCGCCGACTGCGGCCGCCGGCGGCGCGACCACCGCCGACACGCCGGGCGGCGGCGGCATCGGCGCGGCGGCCGCCGGCGGCGGCGGGGCGA
>NZ_HG424473.1 GCF_000336385.2 Lysobacter antibioticus HS124
CCGCGCGGCGTGGCCGGCGCCCGGCGCGAACGCAGGCGCGGCGGCCGGCGGCGGAAACCGCGGCCCGCAAACGCGAACGGCCCGGGATCGCTCCCGGGCCGTCGCCGGAACCGCGGCGGTTCGGCGCGAAGCCTTACGCCGACAGGATCTTGTTCCACTCGGCGACGCGGTCGGCCTTGGCGGCCAGCGCGGCGGCGGCGTCGCCTTCGATCTTGACCGACTTGATCTTGTCGCCCTGCTTGACCGCATCGACCACGTCCAGGCCTTCCACGACCTTGCCGAACACAGTGTGCTTGCCGTCCAGCCAATCGCAGACGATGTGGGTGATGAAGAACTGGCTGCCGTTGGTGCCCGGGCCGGCGTTGGCCATCGACAGCACGCCGCGCTGGTGGGTCAGGCCGTTGCGGGTTTCGTCCTCGAAGCGATAGCCCGGGCCGCCGGTGCCGGTGCCCTGCGGGCAGCCGCCCTGGATCATGAAGTTGGCGATGACGCGGTGGAAGTTCAGGCCGTCGTAGAAGCCGCGCTGGGCCAGGTTGACGAAGTTGGCGACGGTCAGCGGCGCCTTGTCGGCGGCGAGTTCCACGCGGATGGTGCCGCGGTCGGTGTCGAAGTTGGCGATCAGGCTCATGGTCCGGACTCGGTTCGGTGAGGGAGCCGCATAGCATACCGCCATGCCGGCCCCGGGCTGGCCGGGCCGCCGCCGTCGGGCGCAGGCCGCCGGCGCGAACCGCCAGCACGGCCCGCTCGGTCAGGCGTACGGCCCTGTGCGGCGCCCGTACCGGGCCAGCCTGCCCTGCGCCAGCGCGGCGGATTCAGGCTCCGCGCCGCGCAGGGCGGCGCCCGCGGCTTCGCGGAGGCCGGTTCCGACGGAGCCCGCTGCGGCCTGACCCGCTACGGTTTGACCCGCAGCGGTTTCGCCCCCACCAAGCCCCTGCCGGCCCAGCCCGCTCTGGCGAACCCTCTCGAACAAAGCCTGCCCGGGACCGGGCCGGTTCGACCGGGGAAGCCCTCAGAACCGCCGCCCCGCCGCCCCTTTTGCAGGGTGGAGGAAGGACCCTTTCGTACCCTTCGCCCGCACCTTCCGGCCCGCGAATCGCCCCCCTTCCGACGACGATCCGCCTCCGCCTCCCCCGCCCGGCCCGCCTCAACCACCCGAACGTGGCCCGTTTCGGTTGCCGATGCCGCCGCATTGAGCGGACGGTCACCGTTGCCGGCTATAATGGTCGGCTATCTTCCTCAGCTATCGCGCCTCGCGGCGTCCCCTTCGCATGTCCATCGAACGCCTGCGCAATATCGCCATCGTCGCCCACGTCGACCATGGCAAGACCACCCTCGTCGACTGCCTCCTGAAGCAGTCGGGCACCCTGTCCGAACGCACGGTGCTGGCCGAGCGCGCGATGGACAGCAACGACCAGGAAAAAGAACGCGGCATCACCATCCTGGCCAAGAACACCGCCATCACCTGGCAGGGCAACCGCATCAACATCGTCGACACCCCGGGCCACGCCGACTTCGGCGGCGAGGTCGAGCGCGTGCTGTCGATGGTCGACTCGGTGCTGATCCTGGTCGACGCGATGGACGGCCCGATGCCGCAGACCCGCTTCGTCACCCAGAAGGCCTTCGCGATGGGCTTCAAGCCGATCGTGGTGGTCAACAAGATCGACCGCCCGGGCGCGCGTCCGGACTGGGTCATCGACCAGGTGTTCGACCTGTTCGACAAGCTCGGCGCCACCAACGAGCAGCTCGACTTCCCGATCGTCTACGCCTCGGCGCTGCACGGCTACGCCAGCCTCGACGACGCCGCCCGCTCGGGCGACATGACCCCGCTGTACGAAGCGATCATGAAGCACGTGCCGCCGCCGCAGGTCGATCTCGACGGCCCGTTCCAGATGCGCATCAGCCAGCTGGACTACAGCAACTTCGTCGGCCTGATCGGCATCGGCCGCATCCAGCGCGGCAAGGTCAAGAAGAACATGCCGGTCAGCGTGGTCGACCGCGAAGGCAAGAAGCGCCAGGGCAAGATCGTGCAGGTGCTGGGCTTCATGGGCCTGGAACGCATCGAGGCCGAGGAGGCCGAGGCCGGCGACATCGTCGCCATCGCCGGCGTCACCGACCTGTCGATCTCCGACACCGTGTGCGCGCTCGACGCGCCGGAAGCGCTGCCGGCGCTGACCGTGGACGAGCCGACCATCAGCATGACCTTCCAGGTCAACAACTCGCCGTTCGCCGGCCACAAGGAATACAGCGGCGGCAAGTTCCTCACCAGCCGCCAGCTGCGCGAGCGCCTGGAACGCGAGACCCTGCACAACGTCGCGCTGAAGGTCGAGGAAGGCTCCGACCCGGACAAGTTCCTGGTCTCCGGCCGCGGCGAGCTGCACCTGTCGGTGCTGATCGAGAACATGCGCCGCGAAGGCTTCGAGCTGGCCGTGTCGCGTCCGGAAGTGATCATCAAGGAAATCGACGGCCAGCTGATGGAGCCGATCGAACAGTTGGTGGTCGACATCGAAGAGCAGCACCAGGGCGGCGTGATGGAGAAGCTCGGCATCCGCAAGGCCCAGCTGAAGAACATGGAACCCGACGGCAAGGGCCGCGTGCGCCTGGACTACACCATCCCGGCGCGCGGCCTGATCGGCTTCCAGAACGAGTTCCGCACCCTGACCCAGGGCTCGGGCCTGCTGTTCCACGTGTTCGACCATTACGGCCCGAAGGAAACCGGCGCCATCGCCAAGCGTCCGAACGGGGTGATGATCGCCAACGCCGCCGGCGCCACTCCGGCCTACGCGCTGGGCCCGCTGGAAGAGCGCGGCCGCCTGTTCGCCGCCGAAGGCGACAACGTGTACGAAGGCCAGCTGATCGGCATCCACTCCAAGGACAACGACCTGACCGTCAACGCGATCAAGACCAAGCCGCTGACCAACATGCGCGCTTCGGGCAAGGACGACGCGATCAAGCTGACCCCGGCCATCAAGTACACCCTGGAGCAGGCGCTGGACTTCATCGAGGACGACGAGCTGGTCGAAGTCACCCCGAAGGAAATCCGTCTGCGCAAGAAGTTCCTCACCGAGAGCGATCGCAAGCGCGCCTCGCGCGCGGCCTGATCCTCGCTACCGTCGCCTTGCCCGCAAGGCGACCGGGCCCCGCCTCTCCCGCCCGCGCGGGGAGGCAGGGGCCAGGAAACGCGCGCTCCGGCGCGCGTTCCGGTTTTCGCCGCCGGCGCGATCGACCCGACACAATCGGCGCCGCCAGCGGGAACCCCCACCGCGCCACGAAGATCGAACGCCGCATGCCCATGCACGATCTGATCGCTCCCGCTTCCCGCCGGCGCCCGCCGCCCGGCCCCGCCCGCGCCTGCGGCGCGCCGCCGCGATGACGCCGGCCGATCCCGCCTACGACCACGATCCCAAGGCCCACCCGGGCCTGCACGCCATCGCCGCGCTGGAAGCGGCCAAGGGCGTGCTGGCGCTGTCGGCGGCGAGCGGCCTGGAACTGCTCGGCCCGGCGCCGTTGCGGCGCTGGATCGACGAACTGATCCGCCATTTCCACCTCGACCCGCGGCACGGCTCGCTGGCCTGGCTCGCCAACGGCATCGGCCCGGATTCGATCCACCTGGCCGCGGCGATCGCGTTCGGCTACGCGCTGCTGCGCTTGCTCGAAGCCTGGGGCCTGTGGAAGGCGCGCGCCTGGGCCTCCTGGCTGGGCTGCATCGGCGCGGCGATCTACCTGCCGGTCGACCTGTACGCGCTGTGGAAGCACCCGGGCTGGCTGTCGATCGCGGTGCTGGCGATCAACGTGATCGTGGTCTGGATTCTCGCCCGCGACCTGGTCAAGCGGCGTCGCTGAGCGCGCCGCGACCGCCGCCGGCGGCCATGCGCGAGGCCGCGATCCGGCCGTCAATCACAGGCGCGGCCGCGGATCGCGGTGTATCGTCGGCAAGTCGCGGCCGCTGCGCCGCGACCGGCCCACTCCCCAACGAGGAACGCTCATGAAGACCTGGTCCAAGCCTCAGATCCGCGAGATCTCGGTCGGCTGCGAAATCAATTCGTACTCGTCCGGCGATCTGTTCTGAGCATGTCCGCTTCCGCCGCCGCGACGCGCGCGAGGCCCGGTGCCGATGCCCAAGGCCGGCGATGATGCGCATCGTCGTGCTCGGAGCGGCGGCCGGAGGCGGCTATCCGCAGTGGAACTGCAACACCCCCGGCAGCCGCCAGGCCTGGCGCCAGGCGCCGGGGCATAAGCGCCGCACCCAGGCCAGCATCGCGGTCAGCGCCGACGGCGAACGCTGGCTGCTGATCAACGCCTCGCCGGATTTCCGCCAGCAGGTGCTGGCCGCGCCCGCCTTGTGGCCGCGCGACGGCCTGCGCCATTCGCCGATCGAAGCGGTGCTGCTGAGCAGCGGCGAGATCGACCACATCGCCGGCCTGCTGTCGATGCGCGAACGCCAGCGTTTCGACCTGTGGGCCAGCGCGCGCGTGCATCAGCTGCTGCGCGACAACCCGATCTTCGACGCGCTGGACCCGGCCTACGTGCGCCGGCGTGCGCTGGCGCTGGACGCGCCGCTGGAGATCGACGGCCTGGAGCGCCCGCTCGGCCTGCGCGTCACCGCCTTCGCCGTGCCCGGCAAGGTGCCCTTGTTCATGGAGTCGCGGGTCGCGGACCTGGCCGGCGACGCCGAGCACACGCTGGGCCTGGAGATCGACGACGGCCGCGAGCGTTGCTATTACATCCCCGGCTGCGCGGCGATGACCGACGCCCTGCGCGAACGCGTGCGCGGCGCCGCGCTGGTGTTCTTCGACGGCACCGTCTGGCACGACGACGAACTGATCCGCGCCGGCGTCGGCAGCAAGACCGGCGCGCGCATGGGCCACATGAGCGTGGCCGGCGAGCGCGGCACCTTGGCGGCGTTCGCCGACCTGGCGGTGGCGCGCAAGGTCTTCGTCCACCTCAACACCACCAACCCCCTGCTCGACGACGCCTCGTCCGAGCGCGCGCACGCCGCCGCGCAAGGCTGGGAAGTCGCCGAGGACGGCATGGAGATCCAGCTGTGAGCGCCCGCCCCGTCCCCTCGCCGCTCGACCGCTCCGACGCCCGTGCCGATACCGATGCCGCCCGCCCGTTGAGCGCGGCGGAACTGGAGGCGCGGCTGCGCGCGATCGGCGCCGAGCGCTACCACGACCGCCACCCCTTCCACGCCCTGCTGCACGGCGGCCGGCTCGACCGCGGCCAGGTCCAGGCCTGGGCGCTGAACCGCTACGAGTACCAGCGCTGCATCCCGCTCAAGGACGCGGCCTTGCTGGCGCGGATCGAGGATCCGCAGCTGCGCCGGGTCTGGCGCCAGCGCATCGTCGACCACGACGGCGACGGCCCCGACGAAGGCGGCATCGCCCGCTGGCTGCGCCTGACCGACGCGCTGGGCCTGGACCGCGAGCTGGTCGAATCCGGGCGCGCCCTGCTGCCGGCGACCCGCTTCGCCGCCCAGGCCTACATCCGGTTCGTGCGCGAGCGCAGCCTGCTCGAAGCGATCGCGTCCTCGCTGACCGAACTGTTCGCGCCGACCATCATCGGCCAGCGCGTCGCCGGCATGCTCGCCAACTACGACTTCGTGTCCAAGCAGGCGCTGGCCTATTTCGACTCGCGCCTGCACCAGGCGCCGCAGGACGCGAACTTCGCCCTCGACTACGTGCTGCGCCACGCCCGCACCCGCGAGCAGCAGGAGGCGGTCTGCGCCGCGCTGCGCTTCAAGTGCGATGTGCTGTGGTCGATGCTCGACGCGCTGCACTTCGCCTATGTCGAGCCGCGTCTGCCGCCGCCCGGCGCGTTTTTGCCGCAGGCATGCTCGCCGGAGTCGGACGCATGAGCGCGCTGCCGCAAACGCCGGCGCCCGACGCGATTCCGCGCTTCCCGCCCGGCGTGCGCCTGCAATACGACCGCGCGCGCGATCAGTGGGTGCTGCTCGCCCCGGAGCGCGTCGTCGAGCTCGACGAGATCGCCCACGCCGTGCTCGCGCGCGTGGATGGCGCGACCCGCGTCGACACGATCGTGGCCGCGCTCGCCGCCGAATACGGCGCCGAGCCGTCCGAGGTCGGCGCCGACGTCGGCGAGTTGTTCGCGACCTTGCTCGAGCGCCGCCTGCTGGCCCTGGCGCCGGCGACATGAACGCCGTGCCGTCGGCGCCGGACCCGATCGCGCGCCGCGCGCCGGCACCGCCGCTGGCGGTGCTGCTGGAACTCACCCACCGCTGCCCGTTGGCGTGCCCGTACTGCTCCAACCCGCTGCGCCTGGTCGGCCAGCGCGAAGAACTTGCCACCGCCGACTGGCTGCGCGTGCTCGACCAGGCGGCCGAACTCGGCGCGCTGCAGGTGCACTTCTCCGGCGGCGAACCGACCCTGCGCCGCGATCTGCCCGAACTGGTCGCGCGCGCCCGCGCGCTGGGCCTGTACGCCAATCTGATCACCTCCGGCATCGGCCTCGACCGCACACGCCTGCAAGCCCTGCAGCAGGCCGGGCTCGACCATTTGCAACTGAGCCTGCAGGACAGCGAAGCCGCCGGCGCCGACCGCATCGCCGGCTACGACGGCGCGCACCGGCGCAAGCTCGCGCTGGCGCAATGGTGCCGCGAGTTGGACCTGCCGCTGACCCTCAACGCGGTGATCCATCGCCACAATGCCGGACGCGTGGCGGCGATGATCGAACTCGCGCTCGAACTCGGCGCCGGCCGGCTGGAAGTCGCGCATACCCAGTACTACGGCTGGGGCTTGAAGAACCGCGCCGCGCTGATGCCGACCCGCGAACAGCTCCAGGCCGTGACCGCCGCCGTCGAAGCCGCGCGCGAACGCCTGCGCGGCCGCCTGACCATCGACTACGTCACCCCCGACTATTACGCGCGCCGGCCCAAGGCCTGCATGGGCGGCTGGGCGCAGCGTTTCGTCAACATCAGTCCGGAAGGCAAGGTGCTGCCTTGCCACGCCGCCGAAACCATCGACGGTCTGCGCTTCGAATCGGTGCGCGAGCGCAGCCTCGGCGAGATCTGGCGCGAGTCGGAAGCGTTCGCGCGCTTCCGCGGCAGCGACTGGATGCCCGAGCCGTGCCGCGGCTGCGAACACCGCGAGCGCGACTGGGGCGGCTGCCGCTGCCAGGCGCTGGCGCTGAGCGGCCGCGCCGATACTCTCGACCCGGTCTGCGAGCGCTCGCCCGACCATGCCCGGGTGCGCGCGCTGGCCGAACGCGAGTCGCAGGCGCCGGCGCCGGACTTCGTCTACCGCCGCCCGTCGCGGCCGGTCGCCGCCGTGGACGACGACGCGGACGGCGACGCGCCCGCCTGAGCGCACGGCCGCCCGGCGCCGGGCATACTCGACGGCGAGCCACGCAGGGGAGCGCTCGCATGCCCAGCCCGTCCTTCGTCCTCCGCCTCGGCGCCTTGGCGCTGGTCCTGGGCTTGGCCGCTTGCGCCAGCGCGCCTTCGACCGCGCCGCGCACCGGCGCCGCCGAGCCGGCGGCCGGGCGGGCACCGGCCGACCCGCTGCGCATCGTCGAAGCCGACCTGGCGACCTTGAGCGCGCGCATGGCCGGCGGCGACCTCAGCAGCGCGCGCCTGACCGAGGCCTACCTGGACCGCATCGCCGCGCTCGACGACGCCGGTCCGCGCCTCAATGCGGTGATCGAACTCAATCCCGACGCGCTCGGCGAAGCGCGCGCGCTCGACGCCGAACGCAAGGGCGGGCAGGTGCGCGGGCCGCTGCACGGCATCCCGGTGCTGCTCAAGGACAATATCGACGCGCTGCCGATGGCCAACTCGGCCGGCTCGCTAGCCCTGGCCGAACACCGCCCGCGCCGCGACGCGCCCCTGGTCGCCGCGTTGCGCGCGGCCGGCGCGGTGATCCTGGGCAAGACCAATCTCAGCGAGTGGGCCAACTTCCGTTCGACCCGCTCGACCTCGGGCTGGAGCGCGCGCGGCGGCCAGACCCGCAATCCGTACGCGCTGGACCGCAGCGCCTGCGGCTCCAGTAGCGGCACTGGCGCGGCGATCGCCGCCAGCCTGGCCGCGGTCGGAGTCGGCACCGAAACCGACGGCAGCATCCTGTGCCCAGCGGCGATGAACGGCCTGGTGGGCTTCAAGCCCAGCGTCGGTCTGGTCAGCCGCGCCGGCATCATCCCGATCTCGTCCAGCCAGGACAGCGCCGGGCCGATGGCGCGCAGCGTCGCCGACGCCGCGCAGTTGCTCAACGTCCTCGCCGCGGCCGAGGCCGGCGGCGACCGCGCCGCACAGGCCGCCGCCGGCAAGCGCGCGCCGGACTACGTCGCCGCGCTCGACGCCGACGCGTTGCGCGGCGCGCGCTTGGGCCTGTTGCGCGACAGCGGCGTGCGCAGCCACCCGGACCAGGACGCAGCGCTGCAGCGCGCGCTGCAGCGCATGCGCGAAGCCGGCGCGACCGTGGTCGAGGTGCGCATGCCGACCCAGGGCAAATGGGACGGGCCCGAGTTCGAGGTGCTGCTGTACGAATTCAAGGACGGCCTGCAGCGCTATCTGCGCGACAGCGACGCGCCGATCAAGACGCTGGACGAATTGATCGCGTTCAATCGCGCCCAGGCCGAGCGCGAGATGCCGTTTTTCGGCCAGGAGCTGTTCGAACAGGCAGCGAAGAAAGGCCCGTTGACCGAGCCGGCCTATCGCAAGGCCGCGGCGCGGGCGCGCCAACTCGCCGGCACGCAGGGCATCGATGCCTTGGTGAACAAGCACCGCCTCGACGCCTTGATCGCGCCCGCGACCACCCCGGCCTTCATGGCCGACCCGGTCAACGGCGACGCCTTCGGCGGCGCCAGCTGGGGCGCGGCCGCGGTCGCCGGGTATCCCAGCCTGACCGTGCCGATGGGCGAAGCCCAGGGCCTGCCGGTCGGCCTAGCCTTCATGGGCCCGCGCTGGAGCGACGCGCGCCTGCTCTCGCTCGGCTACGCCTTCGAGCAAGCCACCGGCACCCGCCGCGCGCCGCGGTATCCGGTCAGCGTCAATCCGTAGCAGCAAGAGCACATCGACCCGGCGTTCTCCCAAACCCGAGACAGCGGCAGCCGAGCGAGACGGACAGCCCATCGGCTGTCCGCATCTCTTCCCGGAGCCCAAGCCGCAAATGCAATTCGAACCGTCGCTCCAAGCAATCCCCAATCCCCAATCCCGCCCAAAAGAAAAAGCCCGCCGAAAGGCGGGCTGTTTTCTCGGGGCATCCGGTTCAGGCCGGCGCCGCGATCTGCGCCTGCTTGCGCACGATCAGCATCGCCACCTCCAGCGCCTGCTCGTAGTTCAGGCGCGGATCGACGGTGGAGCGGTAGGCGCGTTCCAGATCGCTCTCGGTCAGCTCGCGCGCGCCGCCCAGGCACTCGGTGACGTCCTCGCCGGTCAACTCCAGGTGCACGCCGCCCAGGCGCGTGCCGGCGGCCGCGTGCAGCTCGAACGCGGTCTCGATCTCGGCGCGGATATTGCGGAAGCGGCGGGTCTTGTAGCCGTTGCTGGTGCTCTCGGTGTTGCCGTGCATCGGATCGCACACCCACAGCACGCGGCGGCCGTCGCGGCGCATCGCGTCGAGCAAGGTCGGCAGCTTGTCCGCGATCTGGCTCGCGCCCATGCGATGGATGAAGGTCAACCGGCCCGGCTCGTCGTCGGGGTTGAGCAGGTCCACCGTGCGCAGCAGCTGGTCCGGCGTGACCGACGGGCCGACCTTGAGCGCGATCGGATTGCGGATGCCGCGGAAGTACTCGGCATGGGCGCCGTCGACCGCCGCGGTGCGCATGCCGATCCACGGGTAATGGGTGCTGAGGTTGAACCAGCCCCAATGGCGCGGCACCTGCCGGGTCAGCGACTCCTCGTACGGCAACAGCAGGGCTTCGTGCGAGGTGTAGAAGTCGACCCGGTTGAGGTTGTGCACTTCCGAACCCGACAGGGTTTCCATGAAGCGCACCGCGTCGCCGATCGCGTTGACCATGCGCCGGTACTCGTCGGCCAGCGGCGAGTGGCCGACCCAGCTCAGGTTCCAGTACTCGGGGTGGTGCAGGTCGGCGAAGCCGCCGTCGATCAGCGCGCGGACGAAGTTCATCGTCATCGCCGAACGCGCGTGCGCCTTGATCATGCGCCGCGGGTCGGGCTTGCGCGCGGTCTCGTTGAAGGCCGGGCCGTTGACCATGTCGCCGCGGTAGCTCGGCAAGGTCACGCCGTCGATGGTCTCGGTGTCGGCCGACCGCGGCTTGGCGTACTGGCCGGCGAAGCGGCCCACGCGCACCACCGGCTTGCGCATGCCGTGCACCAGCACCAAGCTCATCTGCAGCAGCACCTTGAGCCGGTTGGAGATCACGTCCGAGCTGCACTGGTCGAAGCTCTCGGCGCAATCTCCGCCCTGCAGCAAAAATCGCTTGCCTTCCTGGGCTTCGGCCAGTTGCTGCTTCAGCGACAGGATCTCCCACGAGGTCACCAGCGGCGGCAGCTGCCGCAGCTCCTGCAAGGCGCTGTCCAACTCGGCCGCGTCCGGATAGCTCGGCAACTGCAGTGCGGTGCGCTCGCGCCAGGAGGTCGGGCTCCAGTCGGCGGGCAGATTGACGGCACGGAGGTTGCTGCGATCGGAGGCGCTCATTTCCTTGGATTCCGTTTGGGGCTTGCGAGGGAGGGAGTGGTCGGGTGAATGGGAGGGCGGCGGGACGGGTAGCGGGAAAGCGTCGGTACTACTGGGGTCAACGGCCGCGGAACGCGGCATAGGCCGCCCACACGGCCAGCACGATGAAGCAGATCAGGCTCCAGGCCGGCATGGCCAAACCGAGGAAGGTCCAGTCCACCGCCGCGCACTCGCCCGAGCCGGTCATGACCTTGCGGATGACGCCGGCGATCGGCATCGCCTCGAGCATGTAGTCCAGGCCCGGGCCGCAGGCCGGCACCTGACCCGGCGGGAGGTGCTGCAGGCGGACATGGTTGCCGGCCACGGCGATGCCGGCCAGCGCGGCCAGCAGGCTCAGCACGCCGTAAGCGCGGCGGCCGCCGGGCTTGCGCGGGCCGTGGATAGCGCCGAGCAGGAACACCAGGCCGAGAGCGAAGAACGCCACCCGCTGGAAGATGCACAGCGGGCACGGCTCCAGATGCTGGTAGAGCTGGAGATAGAAGGCGTAGGCGAGCAGACCCGCGCAGGCCAGGAAGCCGAGCAGGAATTGGATCCGGAAGGAGGCTTTGAAAGGGTTCATGTACACACCATACGGGTCGGGGTTGGGTCGTGCCAATGTCCAATCGGCATGAATTCGAGCAACGCTGCGTCGCGCCGCAGCCCGAATGGACTGCGCCGGCGGCACGAAAGTTGCCGCCCTGCGACGATTCGTCCTCGCAGCCGATGCTGCGGATCGATGCGACCGGATTCCCGTCTGCCCAAGCCCTCTTGTAGTCCCAGGTCGGACCATACCGGCTCGCGACATTTACCGTGGTAACCGTTGCCGGCGTAACCGTCGCCGGAAAGCAAAAACCCCGACCTCTCGGCCGGGGTTTTCGCTCGCATGGGCCCCGACCGTCGTGCGGCCGAGACCCAGTGTGCTGGCTGTTCGTCGCGCCGGCTACGGCGCGGACGTCTTACTCGGCCGCCGCTTCCGGACGGTCGACCAGCTCCACATAGGCCATCGGCGCGTTGTCGCCGGCACGGAAGCCGCACTTCAGGATGCGCAGGTAGCCGCCCGGACGGCTCGCGTAACGCGGGCCCAGGGTGGTGAACAAGGTGCCGACGGCTTCCTTGTCGCGCAGGCGCGAGAAGGCGAGGCGGCGGTTGGCGACGCCGTCCTGCTTGGCCAGGGTGATCAGCGGCTCGGCGACGCGGCGCAGTTCCTTGGCCTTGGGCAGGGTGGTGCGGATGAGGCCGTGCTTGATCAGCGAGGCCGCCATGTTGGTGAACATGGCATCGCGGTGAGCGCTGGTGCGGCTGAACTTGCGGCCGGCTTTCTGGTGACGCATGGCTATGATTCCTGATGAATGTTGGGACGGTTGGACTTCGCTGTCGCCATCCAGGCGTTGGAGCATTGGACTGCGGGTGGTCCGAACCGGCCATCCTTGACCGGCAGGCCGCGGACTTCGGTCCGTCGGCGGTGGTGCGGTGGTGCTGGACTACGGTGTCGCTTGAATCAAGAATCCACGCTTCGGCTGACCTCGGCGTGGACTCTTGTCGTTCCCCGGCCCGGCGCACTGCGTCGGGCGTTCGCCCCGGCCGCGCGGCGGCGCCGCGCAGCGAGGCTTGGGCTCACCCCATCATCCCGTGCGAAGCGATACCGGCCGGCGGCCAGTTCTCGAGCTTCATGCCGAGGGACAGGCCGCGCTGAGCCAGCACTTCCTTGATCTCGGTGAGCGACTTCTTGCCCAGGTTCGGGGTCTTGAGCAGCTCGACTTCGGTCTTCTGGATCAGATCGCCGACGTAGTAGATGCTCTCGGCCTTGAGGCAGTTGGCCGAACGCACGGTCAGCTCGAGGTCGTCGATCGGGCGCAGCAGGATCGGATCGATGCCGCTGGTGGCCGGCTTCTGCGCACCGCGGTCGCGGTGGGTGAAGTCGCCGAACACCGACAGTTGATCGGTGAGGATGTCGGCGGCGGTGCGCACGGCTTCCTCGGCGTCGATCGTGCCGTTGGTTTCGATGTCCAGCACCAGCTTGTCGAGGTCGGTGCGCTGTTCGACGCGCGCGGCTTCGACGGCGTAGGCGACGCGACGGACCGGCGAGAAGCTGGCGTCCAGCATCAGGCGGCCGATGGCGCGGGTTTCTTCGTCCGGACGACGGCGGGCGGCCGCCGGCTGGTAGCCGAAGCCGCGCTCGATCTTCAGACGCATGTTGATCGCCGTGTCCTTGGTCAGGTGGCAGATCACATGGTCGGTGTTGAGGATTTCGACGTTGTGGTCGGTCTTGATGTCGCCGGCGGTGACGATGCCGGGGCCCTGCTTGGCCAGCGACAGCGTCGAGGACTCGCCGGTGTGCATGCGGATGGCGACGTCCTTGAGGTTCAGCAGAACCTCCAGCACGTCCTCTTCCAGACCTTCGACCGTGGTGTACTCATGCAGCACGCCGTCGATTTCGACCTCGGTGATGGCGAAACCCGGGATCGACGACAGCAGCACGCGGCGCAGCGCGTTGCCCAGCGTGTGGCCGTAGCCGCGCTCCAACGGTTCGATCACGACTTTCGCGCGATTGCCGTTGAGGCGTTCGATCTGCGGACCGCGCGGGCGCAGTACCTGGTTGGCGGTAACCGTCATGTTTCGGTGTCTCCAATGACCTCCGCCGGGGGGCGACGGAAGGCTTTAGCTCTTGGAGCCCCCTCGATTCGAGGGAGCGGCCGGCGCGTATGCCGCGCCGACCTGGGTTGCCGGCGAAGGCGGTGCCGTTGCGGAACCGCCTTCGCCCAGCACTATTACTTGCTGTACAACTCGACGATCAGCGCTTCGTTGATGTCGGCCGGCAGGTCCGCGCGATCCGGAACCGCCTTGAACACGCCGCTGAACTTCTTGCTGTCGACTTCGACCCACGACGGCGACAGGTCCATCTGCGAGGAGACGGTCAGCGATTCCTGCACGCGCAGCTGCTTCTGGGCGCGTTCGGACAGGGCGATCGCGTCGCCGGCCTTGACCTGGTACGACGGCAGGTTCACCGACTTGCCGTTGACCGTGACGCCGCGGTGCGAGACCAGCTGACGGGCGGCCGGACGGGTGACGGCGAAGCCCATGCGATAGACGACGTTGTCCAGACGGGTTTCCAGCAACTGCAGCAGGTTCTCGCCGGTGTTGCCCTTCTTGGTCGAGGCCTTCTTGTAGTAGTTGCGGAACTGACGCTCCAGCAGACCGTAGATACGCTTGACCTTCTGCTTTTCGCGCAGCTGGGTGGCGTAGTCGGACAGCTTGCCCTTGCGGGCGGTCGGGCCATGCTGGCCGGGCTTCTGCTCGAGCTTGCACTTCGAGTCGAGCGCGCGCGCGGACGACTTCAGGCCGAGGTCGGCGCCTTCGCGACGGGCGAGCTTACAGGTGGGGCCAATATAACGAGCCATGGTTCTTCAGCTCCTCAGACGCGACGCTTCTTCGGCGGACGGCACCCGTTGTGCGGGATCGGCGTCACGTCGATGATGTTGATGATCTTGTAACCGACGTTGTTCAGCGAACGAACGGCGGACTCACGACCCGGGCCCGGGCCCTTGATGCGGACTTCCAGCGACTTGACGCCGTAGTCGAGCGCAGCGCGGCCGGCCTTTTCGGCGGCGACCTGGGCGGCGAACGGAGTCGACTTGCGCGAGCCGCGGAAACCCGCGCCGCCCGAAGTCGCCCACGACAGCGCGTTGCCCTGGCGGTCGGTGATCGTGATGATGGTGTTGTTGAAAGAAGCGTGGACGTGGGCGATGCCGTCGGTGACGACGCGCTTGATCTTCTTCTTGGTCTTGACTGCTGCCGGCTTGGCCATGGTCTAGGTCCCCTTACTTCTTGATGGCCTTGCGCGGACCCTTACGGGTACGAGCATTGGTCCGGGTACGCTGACCGCGCAGCGGCAGGCCGCGACGGTGACGCAGGCCGCGATAGCAGCCCAGGTCCATCAGACGCTTGATGGCGATGCCGATTTCGCGGCGCAGGTCGCCTTCGACCACGAACTTGCCGACCTCGGCGCGCAAGCGCTCGACTTCCGGCTCGGACAGGTCGCGGATCTTGGTGGTCGAGGTCACACCTGCGGTTTCGCAGATCTGCTTCGAACGGGTACGGCCGATGCCGTAGATGCTCTGGAGCCCAACCCAGACATGCTTCTGGGCAGGCAAATTGACGCCCGCAATACGCGCCATAACGCGATCTCCAACTGGTTTGGCGGCCAGGACGGATTAATCCTGGCGGAGTGAACTGGAAATTGTATCTAGGTCTCGGGTTAATAGGAAGCCCCGCGGCACCAGAGGTGCCACGGAACTCCGGCATGGGGAGTGTGCCCATGCTCCGGCGACGAGTCTGAACTGGCTGAATGAGGCGATGCCCTGCCCCCCCCTCAGCCCCGCGCGCTACTCTGGCGCGCGAACCGGTCCTGACTCACCCGCGCGCGAGACCGCCGCGCGAGCCGCCCTTCAAGTTCGCTTTCTTCAACAGGCTTTCGTACTGATGCGACATCAGATGAGCCTGGATTTGAGCGATGAAATCCATCACCACGACCACCACGATCAGCAGCGACGTGCCGCCGAAGTAGAACGAGGTGCCCAGTTGGGTACGCATGACCTCCGGCAGGAGGCAGACGATCACCAGGTAAATCGCGCCGGCCGCCGTCAAGCGGGTCAGCACGCCATCAACGTAGTCCGCCGTCGCCTTGCCCGGACGGATGCCCGGAATCAACGCACCCGACTTCTTCAGGTTGTCGGCGGTTTCCTGCGAGTTGAACACCAGCGCCGTGTAGAAGAACGCGAAGCCGACGATCAGACCAGCATACAGGATCATGTGCACGGGTTCACCCGGATTCAGCCATTGGCTGAGCCGTTGCAGGAACCCGGAGAAGCCGCTGCCGCTGTTGTTCTGGGCGAACCAGGTCGCGGCGGTGGCCGGGAACATGACGATGCTGGAGGCGAAGATCGCCGGGATCACGCCCGCCATGTTGAGCTTCAGCGGCAGGAACGACGCCTGGTTCATGTAGGCGTTGCGCCCGCCCTGGCGCCGGGCGTAGTTCACCGTGATCCGGCGCTGGCCGCGTTCGACGAACACGACCAGGTAGGTGAAGCCGACCACCAGCAGGACCACGACGATGGCCGCGATCGCGCTCATGTCGCCGTTGCGGATCTGCTCGAACATCTGCAGCAGCGCGGCGGGCAGGCCCGCGACGATACCGGCGAAGATGATCAGCGAAACGCCGTTGCCGACGCCGCGCTCGGTGATCTGCTCGCCCAGCCACATCAGGAACATGGTGCCGGCGGTCAGCGCGATCACCGCGGTCAGGATGAAGCCCATGCCCGGCGAATACACCACCGGCACGCCATTGGGCGCCATGCTCGACTGCAGGCCCGCGGCGATGCCCCAGGCCTGGAACACGGCCAGCGGAATCGCGCCCATCCGCGACCACTGGTTGATCTTGCGCCGGCCCGATTCGCCTTCCTTCTGGATGGCCTTCAGGCTGGGCACGATCTGCACCAGCAGCTGGACGATGATCGATGCCGAGATATACGGCATCACGTTCAGCGCGAACAGGCTGAAGCGATGCAGGGCGCCGCCCGAGAACATGTTGAACATGTCCACGATCGTGCCCTGCTTGGTCGACATGAATTCGACCATCGCCTGCGGGTTGACGCCCGGCACCGGGATGTAGCTGCCGATGCGGTAGACGATCAAAGCGCCGATCACGAACAGCAAACGCTGACGGAGCTCGGTGAACTTACCGAGCCCGCCACCGAGGCCAGCCATCGCGTTGCCGCTCCGCGCCATGCGTCGGTTACTCCTCGACCTTGCCGCCGGCCGCTTCGATCGCGGCCTTGGCGCCGGCCGTGGCCAGCACACCCTTGAGCACGAACTTCTTGGTCAGCTCGCCCTTCTTGACGATCTTGGCCTGCTTGGCCGTGCTCGGGACGAGCTTGGCGGCCTTCAGCGCGGCGAAATCGACGTCGCCGGCGTCCAGCTTGTCCAGCTGGTACAGCAGCACTTCGGCGGTGTCCTTGGCCAGCTTCGAGCGGAAGCCGATCTTCGGCAGGCGGCGCTGCATGGGCATCTGGCCGCCTTCGAAGCCGGCCTTGATCTTGCCCTTACCGGCGCGCGCGAACGAACCCTTGTGACCGCGACCGGCGGTCTTGCCCAGGCCCGAACCGATGCCGCGACCGACGCGAGTACGCTCCTGACGAGCGCCGTCGGCCGGCTTGAGAGTGTTGAGACGCATGATGATTACTCCTCGACCTGGACGAGGTAGTGAACCTTGTTGATCAGGCCGCGCACCTGCGGGCTGTCCTTCAGTTCACGCACGTCGTTGAGCTTGTTCAGGCCCAGCGCCTTCACCGACAGGCGGTGACGCGACTGGGTGCCACGCAGACCCTTGACCAGACGCACCTTGACGGTGCCGGTACCGGCTTCGTTCTTAGCCATTGAGGAGATCCTCCACCTTCTTGCCGCGCTTGGCCGCGATCTTGGCCGGCGAATGCATGTCGGTCAGGCCCTTCAGGGTAGCGCGGACCAGGTTGATCGGGTTGCGCGAACCCACGGCCTTGGCCAGCACGTTCTTGACGCCGACCGCTTCGAGCACGGCGCGCATCGCGCCGCCGGCGATCACGCCGGTACCTTCCGAAGCCGGCTGCATGAACACGCGGGCGGCGCCGTGACCGGCCTTGACCGAGTGCCACAGGGTGCCGTTGTTGAGCTCGACGTTGGCCATGCTCTTGCGGGCGTACTCCATCGACTTCTGGATCGCGACCGGCACTTCGCGCGCCTTGCCGTAACCGAAACCGACCTTGCCGTTGCCGTCGCCCACCACCGTCAGCGCGGTGAAGGTGAACTGGCGACCGCCCTTGACGGTCTTGCTGACGCGGTTGACCGCGATCAGCTTCTCGATCATGCCGTCGTCGATCTCTTCGCGGTTGCGATCGCGATCGCGACCCCGCGGTTCACGTTCGTTAGCCATTGCTATATCTCTGTAGTTGAAAGGATTTGCGACTTGGCCGCTTATCGTTGTGGGCTGCAGCGGATGTTTCGCCGACGGGGCACTAATCCTGTCGGCGCCCGACCCTGAACCCGAGCCGGCGGGGAATGCGTTCAGGCGTGGGGGCGAGCCCCCACGCCTTCAAGCCTTAGAACTGCAGGCCGCCTTCGCGAGCGGCTTCGGCCAGCGCCTTGATGCGGCCGTGGTAGCGGTAGCCCGAGCGGTCGAACGCGACCTTCTCGATGCCCGCGGCCTTGGCGCGCTCGGCGATGATCTGGCCGACCTTGGTCGCGGCGTCGGCGTTCTTGCCGTTCTTCAGGCCTTCCTTGACTTCGGCCTGCACGGTCGAGGCCGAGGCCAGGACGCGCGAACCGTCGTGGGTGAAGACCTGGGCGTACAGGTGCTGACCGGTGCGCAGCACGGTCAGGCGCGGCACGCCGAGTTCACGGATGTGCGCACGGGTCGACTTGGCGCGGCGCAGGCGGGCGATGTTCTTCTTCATGATCTGGTCTCCGAAAGCTGAAAGCTTGGTGTCTCGGGGGCCGGCGAGGGGCCGGCGCCCTACCCGTTAGGCCTTCTTGGCTTCCTTACGGATGATGACTTCGCCGGCGTACTTCACGCCCTTGCCCTTGTAGGGCTCCGGCGGACGGAAACCGCGAATCTTGGCGGCGACTTCGCCGACGCGCTGCTTGTCCGCGCCCTGGACCAGGATCTCGGTCTGGGTCGGGGTGGCCAGCGTGATGCCTTCCGGCGCCTTGAACACGACCGGATGGGAGAAGCCCAGGGCCAGGCTCAGGTCCTTGCCCTGCATCGAGGCGCGGTAACCGACGCCGACCAGCTCGAGCTTGCGCTCGAAGCCTTCCGACACGCCCTTCACCATATTGGCGAGGATGGCGCGCAGGGTGCCGGTCAGCGGGATCAGCGCGGCGTCTTCGGTCACGAAGACGGCCTCGTTGTTCTCGACCTTCAGGTTGATGGCGGCCGGCTTGGCGATCGACAGCGAGCCCTTCGGGCCCTTGGCGACGACGGCGTCGGCCTGAACGTTGATTTCGACGCCCTTCGGCAGGGCGATCGGCTTCTTGGCAACTCGGGACATGGGTCTATTCCTCCCTTAGGCCACGAAGCACAGGACTTCACCGCCGACGCCCTGCTGGCGCGCCTGCGCATCGGTCATGATGCCCTTCGAGGTGGAGATGATGGCCACGCCGAGGCCGCCGAGGACCTTGGGCAGCGCGTCCTTGCCGCGGTACTGACGCAGGCCCGAACGGGAGTAGCGCTCCAGGCGCTCGATCACCGGCTTGCCTTCGTAGTACTTCAGCGAGATTTCGAGTTCGGACTTGCCGCCACCGAGATCGGTGACGCGCGAATCCAGGATGTAGCCCTCGTCCTTCAGCACGGCGGCGATGGCCACCTTCACCTTGGACGACGGCATCTTCACCGTCTGCTTGCGCACAGCGGCCGCATTCTTGATGCGGACCAGCATGTCGGCGATGGGATCAGTCATGCTCATTAAAAGTCACCTATGAGTAGCACCGA
Source organism: Lysobacter antibioticus HS124 (assembly GCF_000336385.2). GTDB lineage: Bacteria > Pseudomonadota > Gammaproteobacteria > Xanthomonadales > Xanthomonadaceae > Lysobacter > Lysobacter firmicutimachus. Next base: position 19,147 of record NZ_HG424473.1, read on the forward strand.
TATCCGCGGGATTGCGAATTTCAGTTGTATTTGCAACGTTGCAACAACGCCAGCGCGGCCCGGAGGCCGCGCTGGTGGGTCCGTCCCCGGGCTGGAGCCCGGGGAGCCGGCAAGCATAACAGACTTTTACCAGCTTGCCTTGCGCAGGCCCGGAACGTCGCCGCGCATGGTGGCTTCGCGCAGCTTGTTGCGGCCGAGGCCGAACTTGCTGTACACGCCACGCGAGCGGCCCGACAGGGCGCAGCGGTTGCGCTGACGGCTCGGCGAGGAGTCGCGCGGCAGCTTCTGCAGCTTGACCACGGCGTCCATCTTCTCTTCGTACGAAGCCGATTCGCTGGAGATGATCTTCTTCAGCGCTTCGCGCTTGGCGGCGAACTTCTTCACCAGCTTGGTCCGCTTGAGGTCGCGGTTGACCATGGAGGTCTTAGCCATTGTTCGATCCTAGCCTCAGTTGCGGAACGGGAAGCGGAAGGCTTCGAGCAGGGCCTTGGCCTCGGCGTCGGTCTTCGCGGTCGTGGTGATCGCGATGTCCATGCCGCGCAGGGCGTCGACCTGGTCGAAGTCGATTTCCGGGAAGATGATCTGTTCCTTGACGCCCATGTTGTAGTTGCCGCGGCCGTCGAACGAACGGCCCGACACGCCGCGGAAGTCGCGGACGCGCGGCAGCGAGATGTTGATCAGGCGGTCCAGGAACTCGAACATCTTGGCGCGGCGCAGGGTGACCTTGGCGCCGATCGGCCAGCCGTCGCGGATCTTGAACGAAGCCACCGACACGCGGGACTTGGTCACGATCGGCTTCTGGCCGGCGATCTTGGTCATGTCGGCGACGGCATTTTCCAGGATCTTCTTGTTGGTGGCGGCTTCGCCCACGCCCATGTTCAGCGTGATCTTGACGAGGCGCGGCACTTCCATCGGGTTCTTGTAGCCGAACTTTTCAGTCAGCGCCGGAACCACTTCTTTCTTGTAGAACTCTTCGAGCCGGGTGGTCATTTCAGCATTCCTCAGGCGTCGACCGCCTCACCGCTGGAGCGGAACACGCGCAGTTTGCGTCCATCCTCCAGCACCTTGAAACCGATGCGTTCGCCCTTGCCGGTGGCCGGGTTGAACAGCATGACGTTGGAAATGTGGATCGGCGCTTCGCGCTCGACCACGCCGCCCGGCTGGTTGGCCTGCGGGTTCGGCTTGGTGTGGCGCTTGACGACGTTGATGTTCGCGACGACGACCTTGTCGCCGAGCACGCGCACCACGTCGCCCTTCTTGCCCTTGTCCTTGCCGGCGGTGACGATCACCTGATCGCCCTTCTTGATACGGTTCATGGTCTAGTTCCTCCGCTCAGAGCACTTCGGGCGCGAGCGAAACGATCTTCATGAACTTCTCCGAGCGCAGCTCGCGAGTCACGGGCCCGAAGATACGGGTGCCGATCGGCTCATGCTTGTTGTTGAGCAACACCGCAGCGTTGCCATCGAAGCGGATCAGCGAACCGTCCGGGCGACGAACGCCCTTGCGGGTGCGGACCACGACGGCGTCGTAGACGTCGCCCTTCTTGACCTTGCCGCGCGGAATCGCGTCCTTCACGGTGACCTTGATGATGTCGCCAATGTGCGCGTAACGGCGCTTGGAGCCGCCGAGCACCTTGATGCACATCACTTCCTTGGCACCGGAGTTGTCGGCCACGTCGAGGTAGCTTTGCATCTGGATCATGGTTCAGCCCTCCTCTTATTCGGCCGCGCGGCTGACGATTTCAACCACGCTCCAGTTCTTGGTCTTGGACAGCGGAGCGATCTCCTTCACGCGCACGATATCGCCTTCCTTGCAGGCGTTCTCGGCGTCGTGAGCGTGGAGCTTGGTCGAGCGACGGATGTACTTGCCGTACAGCGCGTGCTTGACCTGGCGCTCGACGAGCACGGTGACGGTCTTGTCCATCTTGTTGCTGACGACCCGGCCTTCAACCGTGCGCAGCGCCTTCTCTGTCTTGTTGTCGGTCATGGCGGATCCTTACTTCTTCTCGCCCAGCAGCATGTTCACGCGAGCGATCTCGCGGCGAACACGGCGGGCCTCATGGGTCTTGGCGAGCTGACCGGTGGCCTTCTGCATGCGGAGAGCGAAGCTCTCCTTATGCAGTTCGACCAGGTGAGCCTTGAGCTCGTCAGCCGACTTCTCGCGCAGTTGCTTGAGTTCCATTAGCGCACCGTCCGGGTAACGAAAGTGGTGGTCACCGAGAGCTTGGCGGCGGCCAGGCGGAACGCTTCGCGCGCCACGTCTTCGGCCACGCCTTCGATCTCGTAAATCATGCGACCGGGCTGGATCTGGGCGACCCAGTACTCGACGTTGCCCTTACCGGAGCCCATTCGGACTTCGATCGGCTTCTTGGTGATCGGCTTGTCCGGGAACACGCGGATCCACATCTTGCCGCCGCGCTTGACGTAGCGGCTGATCGAGCGGCGGGCCGCTTCGATCTGACGCGCGGTCAGCTGGCCGTGAGCGGTCGCCTTGAGGCCGTATTCGCCGAAGCTGACGGCATTGCCGTTCCAGCTCAGGCCCTCATTGCGGCCCTTGTGTACCTTGCGGTACTTGGTTCGCTTGGGTTGCAACATGGCGGATTACCTCTGTTCGCGGGCAGGACGGCCCGGGCGGTCGTTACGATCACCGCGATCGCCGCGGTCACCACGCTCGCTGCGCGGCGAATCGTCCTGCTTCTCCTGGCCGACCTGGGAGAAGTCGAACACTTCGCCCTTGTAGATCCAGGTCTTGATACCGATGATGCCGTAGGTCGTCTTGGCTTCGGCGAAGCCGTAGTCGATGTCGGCGCGCAGGGTATGCAGCGGCACGCGGCCTTCGCGATACCACTCCGAACGCGCGATCTCGGCGCCGTTCAGGCGGCCGGCGACGTTGACCTTGATGCCCAGGGCGCCGAGGCGCATCGCGTTGCCGACCGCACGCTTCATCGCGCGGCGGAACATGATGCGGCGCTCGAGCTGCTGCGCGATCGACTCGGCGACCAACTGCGCGTCGAGTTCCGGCTTGCGGACCTCGGTCACGTTGATGTGCGCCGGAACGCCCATCAGCGCGCTGACTTCCTTGCGCAGCTTCTCGATGTCCTCGCCGCGCTTGCCGATCACCACGCCCGGACGGGCGGTGTGGATCGTGACGCGGGCGTTGTTCGCCGGACGCTCGATGAAGATCTTCGAGATGCCGGCCTGAGCCAGCTTCTTGCGCAGCATTTCGCGAACCTTCAGGTCAGCCGCCAGGTACTCGGCGTACTGCTTCTTGTTGGCGAACCACTTGGAATTCCAATCCTTGGCGATGCCCAGGCGGATTCCGGTCGGATGAACTTTATGACCCATTGTCTACTCCGCCTTACTTGCCGGCGCCCACAACCACAGTGATGTGGCTGGTGCGCTTGAGGATGCGGGTGCCGCGGCCCTTCGCACGCGCCATGAAGCGCTTCAGTGCGGGACCCTCGTCAACCATGATGGTCTTGACCTTGAGCTCGTCGACGTCGGCGCCCTGGTTGTTCTCGGCGTTGGCGATGGCGGACTCCACGACCTTGCGGATCAGTGCAGCAGCCTTCTTGTCCGAGAACTTCAGCAGGTTGACGGCGCGCTCGGCGGACAGACCGCGCACCTGGTCGGCGACCAGGCGGGCCTTCTGCGGGGAGATGCGCGCGGTGCGCAGGATGGCTTTCGCTTCCATGGTCATCTCCTTACTTGCCCGACTTCTTGTCGCCGCCGTGACCCTTGAACGTACGGGTCAGGGCGAACTCGCCAAGCTTGTGGCCAACCATGTTTTCGTTGACCAGCACCGGGATGTGGTTCTTGCCGTTGTGGACGGCGATCGTGAAGCCCACCATCTCCGGCAGCACCATCGAACGGCGCGACCAGGTCTTGATCGGCTTCTTGTTGTTGCCCGCCGTTTCGACCTTCTTCATCAGATGATGGTCGACGAACGGGCCCTTCTTCAGTGAACGTGCCATGTTCGATTAACCCCTGCGATCGCGCACGATGAATTGCGTGGTGCGCTTGTTCTTGCGCGTCTTGTAACCCTTGGTCGGAACACCCCACGGGGTGACCGGATGCGGGTTGCCCTGGCCAGCCTTCGCCTCACCGCCACCGTGCGGGTGGTCGACGGGGTTCATGGCCGCGCCGCGAACGGTCGGCTTGATGCCGCGCCAACGCTTGGCGCCGGCCTTGCCGAGCTTCTCCAGGTTGTGCTCGTCGTTGCCGACTTCGCCGATGGTGGCGCGGCACTCGACCGGCACCTTGCGCATTTCGCCGGAGCGAAGACGCAGCGTGGCGTAGCCCTGCTCGCGAGCCACCAGGTAGGCGCTGGCGCCGGCCGCGCGGGCCAGCTGGGCGCCCTTGCCCGGCTTCATTTCGACGCAGCACACGGTGGAGCCGACCGGGATGTTGGTCAGCGGCAGCGTGTTGCCGACGCGGATCGGGGCGTCGCGGCCCGCGATCACCTGGTCGCCGTCCTTCAGGCCCTTCGGGGCGATGATGTAACGACGCTCGCCATCGACGTAGCACAGCAGCGCGATGTGCCCGGTGCGGTTGGGATCGTATTCGATCCGCTCCACGCGCGCCGGAATACCTTCCTTGTCGCGCTTGAAGTCGATGATGCGGTAGTGCTGCTTGTGACCACCACCGATATGACGGGTGGTGATGCGGCCGTGGTGGTTACGACCGCCGCTCTTGCTCTGCTTTTCGACCAGCGCCGCGTGCGGCGCGCCCTTGTGCAGGCCCGGCGTCACGACGCGGACCGCGTTGCGGCGGCCGGCGGAAGTGGGCTTGAAAGTCATCAATGCCATGGATCTTTCCTCAGGCCTTGGCCATCACGTCGATCGACTGGCCTTCGGCCAGCTTCACGTACGCCTTGCGCCAGTCGCCGCGACGGCCCATGCGGAAACGGAAGGCCTTGTTCTTGCCCTTCACGTTGACCACGTTGACCGCCTCGACCTTGACGTCGAACAGCTTTTCCACGGCGACCTTGATGTCGGCCTTGGTAGCTTCGGTCGAGACTTCGAAGACGTATTGGTTGGAAACTTCCTGCAGACGGGCGGTCTTTTCGGACACGCGCGGCGCGCGGATGATGCTGTAGAGCTTGGCGTCGTTCATGCCAGCCACTCCTCGATCTTCTTGACCGCCTCGGCGGTGAACACGACCGAGTCGGCGCCGACGAGGGCGACCGGATCCAGGCCCTGGACATCACGCACTTCGACGTACGGCAGGTTGCGGGCCGAGAGGTACAGATTCTCGGTCGCGTCTTCGGTGACGATCAGCGGACGCTGGCCGACCGACAGACCCTTCAGCTTCTCGATCAGGCCCTTGGTCTTCGGAGCGTCGATCTCGAAGCTCTCGACGACCGTGATGCGGCCCTGACGGTTCAGCTCGGACAGGATCGCGGCGATCGCGGCGCGATACATCTTGCGGTTGACCTTCTGCGCGAAGCTGCGCGGCTTGGCCGCGAAGGTCACGCCGCCGCCGACGAAGATCGGAGCCGTCAGCGCGCCATGACGCGCGCCGCCGCCCTTCTGCTTCTTCGACTTCTTGGTCGTGCCGTTGACTTCGGCGCGGGTCTTCTGCGCCTTGGTGCCGGCGCGACCGGCGTTGCGGTAGGCAACGACCACCTGGTGGACCAGGTCTTCGCTGAACTCGCGGCCGAAGATCGCGTCGGAGACCGACAGCGTCTTGCTGCTGTTGTTGATGGTGAGTTCCATCGTCATCTCTCCTTATGCCTTGCTCGAGGGACGGACGATGACGTCGCCACCCGGCGCGCCCGGCACGGCGCCCTTGATCGCGATCAGGCCGCGCTCGGCGTCGACCTTGACCACTTCAAGACGCTGGGTGCTCTGCTGCACGGCGCCCATGTGGCCGGACATCTTCTTGCCCGGGAAAACGCGGCCCGGGGTCTGGCGCTGGCCGATCGAGCCCGGCGCGCGGTGCGACAGCGAGTTGCCGTGCGTCGCGTCGCCCATGCGGAAGTTCCAGCGCTTGATCGTGCCCTGGAAGCCCTTGCCCTTGGTCACGCCCTGGACGTCGACCAGCTGGCCGGCTTCGAAGATGTCGGCCTTGATTTCGCCGCCGACTTCGAAAGCGCCGATCTGGTCGGCTTCCACGCGCAGCTCCCACAGGCCGCGACCGGCTTCGACCTTCGCCTTGGCGAGGTGACCGGCTTCCGGCTTGTTGACGAGCGCAGCGCGGCGCACGCCGACCGTGACCTGCACGGCGCTGTAGCCGTCGGTGTCTTCGGTCTTGATCTGGGTGATGCGGTTCGGGGTCGCCTCGATCAGGGTCACCGGAACCGACTTGCCGTCTTCAGTGAAGAAACGGCTCATGCCGGCCTTGCGACCGACGATGCCCAACGAATACTTCTTCGCGGTCATGGTGGTTGCCTCAGGTCAGCTTGATCTGGACGTCGACGCCCGCCGCGAGCTCGAGCTTCATCAGCGCGTCCACGGTCTTGTCGTTGGGGTCGACGATGTCGAGCACGCGCTTGTGCGTGCGGGTCTCGTACTGGTCGCGCGCGTCCTTGTCGACGTGCGGGGAGACGAGAACGGTGTAGCGCTCGATCTTGGTCGGCAGCGGGATCGGGCCGCGCACTTGCGCGCCGGTCCGCTTGGCCGTCTCGACGATCTCGCTGGCCGAGCGGTCGATCAGTCGATGATCGTACGCCTTCAGCCGGATCCGGATCTTTTGGTCCGCCATGACGGAATTCCTTGGTTAAAAGAGCGACGGGACGGCTTCTGGGTGCGCCGGCCCCACGAAAACGCAAACACTCCAGGGCAACACCCTCGCCCCGGAGCTTCCTTGCCTGGAAAAGCTAAGGCGGCCCGGTCACCCGGCCCGCCCAGACTGAGCAGAACGCACGAAGCGCCCCGTCTAGCGTTCCTTGGAAGCCCTGCATTCGGGGCCCGGAACGTACGGAGCGCGGCCGTGCGACATATCCCTGTCTGGCGAATACGAGGCGCATCCTGCCCCTCATTTCGCTGGTTGCGCCCGACCCTAAAAACGAGCCGGACGCGGTGGTCGCGCATTCTAACCGCATCGAACCGGGCAGCGCAAGTCGACGCCCTGCCCCGCCCTAGCGGCGAATCCTGACCCCATTCAGCCAACCCGCCAGCGACGGGCGGGAGGCCGGAAACGCCTGCGGCGACCCGAGGGTCGCCGCAGGAATAAAGCGATCGAGCGAACCGACCGACCGGACCTGCCGGCCGGAACGGATTACTTGATGATCTTCGCCACCACGCCGGCGCCGACGGTGCGGCCGCCTTCGCGGATCGCGAAGCGCAGGCCTTCGTCCATCGCGACCGGGTTGATCAGGGCGACGGTCATCTTCACGTTGTCGCCCGGCATCACCATTTCCACGCCTTCCGGCAGGGTCACGGCGCCCGTGATGTCGGTGGTGCGGAAGTAGAACTGCGGACGGTAGCCCTTGAAGAACGGGGTGTGACGGCCGCCTTCGTCCTTCGACAGCACGTACACCTCGGCTTCGAACTCGGTGTGCGGGGTGATCGAACCCGGCTTGGCCAGCACCTGGCCGCGCTCGACGTCGTCGCGCTTGGTGCCGCGCAGCAGCAGACCGGCGTTGTCGCCCGCCTGACCCTGGTCCAGCAGCTTGCGGAACATTTCGACGCCGGTGACCGTGGTCTTCTGGGTCGGACGGATGCCGACGATTTCGATTTCGTCGCCCACCTTGATGATGCCGCGCTCGATACGGCCGGTCACCACGGTGCCGCGGCCCGAGATCGAGAACACGTCTTCCACCGGCATCAGGAACGGCTTGTCGATCGCGCGCTCCGGCTCCGGAATGAAGGTGTCCAGCGCGTCGACCAGCTTCAGGATCGCCGGCACGCCGATTTCGCTCTGGTCGCCTTCCAGCGCCAGACGGGCCGAACCGTGGATGATCGGGGTGTCGTCGCCCGGGAACTCGTACTTGGTCAGCAGCTCGCGCACTTCCATCTCGACCAGCTCGAGCAGCTCGGCGTCGTCCACCATGTCGGCCTTGTTCAGGAACACGACGATGTACGGCACGCCGACCTGACGCGACAGCAGGATGTGTTCGCGGGTCTGCGGCATCGGGCCGTCAGCGGCCGAGCACACCAGGATCGCGCCGTCCATCTGCGCCGCACCGGTGATCATGTTCTTCACGTAGTCGGCGTGGCCCGGGCAGTCGACGTGCGCGTAGTGGCGCGTCGCCGATTCGTATTCCACGTGCGCGGTCGAGATCGTGATGCCGCGAGCCTTTTCTTCCGGCGCCGCGTCGATCGCGTCGTACGCCTTGAACTCGCCACCGAAACGCTCGGCGCCGACCTTGGTCAGAGCGGCCGTCAGCGTGGTCTTGCCGTGGTCGACGTGACCGATCGTGCCGACGTTCACGTGCGGCTTGGTGCGCTCGAATTTACCCTTGGCCATGGCTGTCGCTTCTCGTATGTGGGTCTAGATGTCGCGGTGGCTGTTGGTAAAGCAGCCGGTACTGCAATGAATGGTGCTCACGACTGGAATCGAACCAGCGACCTCCTCCTTACCAAGGAGGTGCTCTACCGACTGAGCTACGTGAGCGTGAAACTCGGTGACTGCTACGGCGCGTTGCGGCGGCGATTCAATGGAGCGGGAGACGGGAATCGAACCCGCACCATCAGCTTGGAAGGCTGAGGTTCTACCATTGAACTACTCCCGCGCCGCGTACTGCCGTTACAGCGTTGGAACTTGCTTTGTTGCCCGCCCCGAACCGCTGGAGCGTCGCGCCGAATCCTACTGCCGACCGTCGCGTTGAAACTGGTGGAGGGAGGTGGATTCGAACCACCGAAGGCGTGAGCCAGCAGATTTACAGTCTGCCCCCGTTGGCCGCTTGGGTATCCCTCCGAAGAGCCCGTAATTCTGGCGTGCGATTTTCGACTTGTCAACGCGTTTTCACGCAAACTTTTCGAAACCGCCGCCGCCTCCGGCCGCCCTGCCCGGCGCCCGAAACCGGGGCGCCGCGCGAGGCCGCACAGTCTACTCAAACATTGAACCGGAAGTGCAACACATCGCCTTCCTGGACGCGATATTCCTTGCCCTCCAGGCGCAGGCGACCGGCGTCGCGGGCGCCGGCCTCGCCCTTGTACTTGATGAAATCGTCGTAGGCGATGGTTTCGGCGCGGATGAAGCCCTTCTCGAAGTCGGTGTGGATCACCGCCGCGGCCTGCGGCGCGGTCGAGCCGGCCTTGACCGTCCAGGCGCGCACTTCCTTCACCCCGGCGGTGAAATAGGTCTGCAGGCCCAACAGGGCGTAGCCGGCACGGATCAGGCGGTTCAGGCCCGGCTCGTCCAGGCCCAGGTCGGTCAGGAAGGCGTCGCGGTCGGCGTCGTCGAGCTGGCTCAGCTCCTCCTCGATCGCCGCCGAGATCGGCACCACCTGGGCGCCCTCGGCTTGCGCGCGGGCGCGCACAGCGTCGAGGTGCGGATTGTTCTCGAACCCGTCCTCGAGCACGTTGGCCACGTACATGACCGGCTTGAGGGTCAGCAGGAACAGGTCGCGCAGGGCGGCCTTGTCGTCGTCCGACAGGTCCAGCGCGCGCGCCGGCTTGCCGGCGTCGAGCCCGGCACGGACCCGGCCGAGGATCTCCTTGCGCGCCACGGCCTCCTTGTCGCCGGTCTTGGCCGAGCGCTCGGCGCGCTGCAGCGCCTTCTCGACGCTCTCCAGGTCGGCCAGGGCCAACTCGGTGTCGATGGTCTCGATGTCGGCGATCGGGTCGACCTTGTTGTTGACGTGGATCACGTCCGGGTGCTCGAAGCACCGCACCACGTGGGTGATCGCATCGACCTCGCGGATGTGGGCCAGGAACTTGTTGCCCAGGCCCTGGCCGCTGGCCGCACCGGCGACCAGCCCGGCGATGTCGACGAACTCGACCGCGGTCGGGATCAGCTTCTGCGGCTTGACGATCTCCGCCAGCGCATTGAGGCGCGGGTCAGGTACCGGCACCGCACCGACGTTCGGCTCGATGGTGCAGAACGGGAAGTTGGCCGCGGCGATGCCCGCCTTGGTCAGCGCGTTGAAAAGGGTCGACTTGCCGACGTTGGGCAGGCCGACGATGCCGCATTTGATGCCCATGTTTTGGTCCGTGATTCGAGATTCGGGATTCGGGATTCGCAAAAGCCCAGCGTTGGCTCTTGCCAATCCCGAATCCCCAATCCCTAATGCCGCTGCGTGTGCAGACGCGTCATCGCGTCCAGGAAATTGCCCTGCACGGCCAGTGGCATGACGTCGATGGCGTCGTCGATGGCGCGCAGGATGACGGCCTCGTCGTCCTTGCCGGGACGGCCGAGCACCCAGGGGGTGACCCTGTCCTTGTGGCCGGGATGGCCGATACCCAGGCGCAGGCGGTGGAACTTGCCGTGCCCCAGGTGCTGGACGGTGTCGCGCAGGCCGTTCTGGCCGCCGTGGCCGCCGTCGAACTTGAGCCGCGCGGTGCCCGGCGCCAGGTCGAGTTCGTCGTGCGCCAACAGCGCCTCGTCCGGCTCGATCTTCCAGTAGCGCAACGCCGCGGCCACCGACTTGCCGGAGAGGTTCATGAAGGTGGCCGGCTTGAGCAGCCACACCGGCCGGCCGGCGATCTCGATCTTCGAGGTCTCGCCGAACAGCTTGGACTCCAGGCCGAAGCGGCCGCCGAACTTCTCGTTCAGGGCGTCCACAAACCAAAACCCGGCGTTGTGCCGGGTCCGGGTGTATTCGGCGCCGGGGTTGCCCAGGCCGACGATCAGGCGCAGTCCCGCCATGGATCAAGACAATCCGCGAACGCGAGCCGGCGCGCCCGAAAGAGCGCGCCGGCGAGCGATCACTTCTTGTCTTCGTCCTTCTTCGAGACCTTGGCGGCCGGCACTTCGGCGGCCGGGGCCTCGGCGTCGGAGACGACCTCTTCCTTGCCGTGCTTGGCGATCACGACGGCGACGTCGTGTTCCTTGCCCAGCTTCAGCTCGGGGATTTCCACGCCCTTCGGCAGCTTCAGCTCCGACAGATGGACGATGTCGCCGACCTTGAGCGCCGACAGATCGACTTCGATGAACTCCGGCAGGTCCTTCGGCAGGCAGCTGACTTCGACTTCGTTGAGCTCGTGGGTGACCACGACATCGGCGGACTTGCCGGCCGGCGACTTGTCTTCGTTGAGGAAGTGCAGCGGCACGGCCACGCGCAGCGCCTGGTTGGCGTCGACGCGCTGGAAGTCCAGGTGCATGATGATCTGCTTGAACGGGTGGCGCTGCATGTCGCGCAGCAGAACCTGCTCGACCTTGCCGTCGACGTCCAGGCTCAGGATCGAGGAGTAGAACCACTCGTGCTGGCTGGCCAGCCAGATCTTCTCGTGGTCGAGCTGGACCGGCTGCGGAGCGGCGGTGCCGCCGTAGACGATGGCCGGGATGCTGGCGGCACGACGCAGGCGGCGGCTCGCACCCTTCCCCTCGACGTTGCGGCCAGTGGCCTTGATGATGTGTTCGGACATTTGCTTGTACTCGGTTTTACAGCGTTGAGACCGCCTCGCGGCGGCTTGGAGACTCACCCGCGACCAGGTGAGCCTTTGGAGCGGGGAATGGGAATTCGGGATTTGGGATTCGCAAGGCGGTGGCGCCGCCCCTGCTTCAACGAATCCCTAATCCCGAATCCCCAATCCCGAAATCAGTCGACGTACAACGAGCTGACCGACTCGCCGAAGGCGATGCGGCGGATCGTTTCGGCCAGCAGCTCGGCGACGCTGAGCTGGCGGATGCGGCCGGTGGCCCGCGCCGCGGCGGTCAGCGGGATGGTGTCGGTCACCACCAGCTCGTCCAGCTGCGACTTGGTCACGTTGTCGATGGCCGCGCCCGACAGCACCGGGTGGGTGCAGTAGGCCACGACCTTCTGCGCGCCCTGCGCCTTGAGCGCCGCCGCGGCGGCGCACAGGGTGCCGGCGGTGTCGACGATGTCGTCGACCAGCACGCAGGTCTTGCCCGACACGTCACCGATGATGTTCATCACCGTGGCGACGTTGGCGCGCGGACGGCGCTTGTCGATGATCGCCAGGTCCGCGTCGTCCAGGCGCTTGGCGATCGCTCGCGCGCGCACCACGCCGCCGACGTCCGGGGACACGACGATCAGGTTGTCGGTGCCGTGCGCGCGCCAGATATCGGCGAGCAGCAGCGGCGAGGCGTAGACGTTGTCGACCGGGATGTCGAAGAAGCCCTGGATCTGATCCGCATGCAGATCGACCGTGAGCACCCGGTCGGCGCCGACCGCGCCGAACATCTTGGCCGCGACCTTGGCCGTGATCGGCACGCGCGAGGAACGCGGGCGGCGGTCCTGGCGGGCGTAGCCGAAGTACGGCACCACCGCGGTCACGCTGGCCACCGAGGCGCGCTTGAGCGCGTCGATCAGGACCAGCAGTTCCATGAAATTCTCGGCCGTCGGCGCGTTCGTCGGCTGAATGACGAACACTTCCTGACGACGCACGTTCTCTTCGATCTCGACCTGCACTTCCCCATCGGAGAAGCGGCCCACCAGGGCCTTGCCGAGCCGGATGCCGAGCTCCTTGCACACCGCTTCGGCAAGCGGACGGTTGGCGTTGCCGCTGAACACCAACAGGTTGCGATCGTTTTGCACTGTCTTTGACCGGGATTCGGGATTTGGGATTCGGGATTCGTAGCGGCGGCTGCGATGTCGTGCCTTGGTACGAATCCCGAATCCCAAATCTCCAATCCCACGAAATGGCAGGGGCGGTAGGATTCGAACCTACGAATGCCGGGATCAAAACCCGGTGCCTTGGGCCACTTGGCGACGCCCCTGTGTGTTCACGCGTGTTTTCAGCTTCTCGCTTCGAGCGCATCGCGCAGCGGCGAGCGCGCTGCGCCGCCGGCTGCCCAGGCCCGCAGGCCGGAGGGCAGTTCCGCCAGCGCCGCCTGCGCCGATTCGCGACTCGCGAACTCGACGAAACAGCCGCTGCCGGAGCCGGTCAGGCGTGGCGAACCGATCCGCGACAGAGCGGCGAAAGCGGCCTCGACGGCGGCCTCGCGCTGACGCAGCACCGGCTCGAACGCATTCCCGAGCGGCGAACCCGAAACGAAGTCCGATATTGTCGCGGGCGCGGCATCCCGCGTCAATTCAGGGGATTGAAACAGGGCCGCGGTGGGGGCATGGACGCCGGGGTCGGCGAGCACATACCAGGCCGGCGCCAGCGCGATCGGGCGCAGGTCCTCGCCCACCCCCTCGGCCCAGGCGTTATCGCCGCGCACGAACACCGGCACGTCGGCGCCCAGGCGCAAGCCCAGCGCGGCCAGGCGCTCGACGCCGAGGTTGGTGCCCCAAAGCGCATCCAGGGCCACCAGCACGGTCGCCGCGTCGGACGAGCCGCCACCGAAGCCGCCGCCGGCCGGAATACGCTTTTCGACGACGATGTCGACACCTTGACTGCATTTTGACTCCGCTTGCAGCAGGCGAGCGGCGCGCACGGTGAGGTCGTCGGCCTCGGCCACGCCGGCCACCGAGCCGCCGTGGCGGACCACCCGGCCGTCGCTGCGCAGGCGCAGGCGGATCGTGTCTCCCCAATCCAGGAGACGGAACACGGTTTGCAACAGGTGATACCCGTCGGCGCGGCGGCCGACGATGCGCAGGAACAGGTTCAGCTTGGCCGGGGCAGGCCAGATCGACCAGCCAGGCTCGGTGTTGGCGGCGAAGGGAAGCGGATCGGACATGGCGGGGCGCAACGGCGAGTCGGGTGAACCGGCGATCGTCAGGGACGGGGCGAGCGGGACGGATGCGCGCGCAACCAGTCGCCCAGGGCCCGGTTGTAGGCGGTGGCATAGGCCCGGGCCTGTTCGATCAGGCGTTCATGGCGCTCGCCTTCGACCACATCGCCGGTACCGGACAAGATCCGCAGGCCCTGCCGCTGGGGCTGCTCGCCCTGAGGCAGCCCCGGCGCCAGGCAGGCGAAACCGCACACGCCGATCGGGCGCCGGTCGCCTCGGGCGACGTTGCGGCGCAGGTCGGCGGCCGGATCGTTCAGATCCAGCTGCGACAGCTCGCGCTGCAGTTGCTCGGCCTGGCTCTCGGCAGCGGGCTCGGGCATGCTGGAATCGGCGTCGGCCAGCCCCTGCCACTGGTCCACGATCAAGCGCACCCGGGCACCGTCGCGGCGCGCGTCCAGCCGCGCCGGCAAGTCGCCGGTCGCCGGCCATTCGTAGCCGATCCGCCAACCGCCCTGCTCGATCGATTGCGGGCGGCCGTCGGCCTCCGGGGCGATCTGCGCCTGCGCGCCGCCGCCGGCCGGCAGCGCGCGCAGCCAGTCGGCCAAGGCCGCGACCGGGATCTCCCAGCCGGTGGCTTCGCGCAGCAACGCGGCGGCGTCGCCGCCCTCGCGCGGACCGCCGTCCAGCCCTTCCAGGCGGGCGCCGTCGGGGCCGCCGCTCAGCCGCCAGCTCTGCCGGGTCACCGGCGCGCTCAGCGCCACGTCGAAGGCGTCGCCACGTTGGTTCCATTCGATCCGGCCGCTGCCGCCCTTGCCGGCGTTGGACACGGCGATGCGGCCGCTCAACGCCCACGCGTCCTGGCCGCGCAGGCGGGCGACGCGCGCGGCCTCGCGCGCAGCGGCGTCGGCGGCCGGCACGACCTGCCCTGACGGCGGCGAACGCTTGCCCGGCGCGCTGGCGCAGGCGCCGAGCAGCAGCGCCAAGGCCGCGACACCGAACAGGCGCGCCGCAGGACGCGGCGCGGACAGAGGGGCTGCGGCGCTCATAAACCCAGCTTCTTCAGCGCGCGCAGCAGCGAGCGGTTGTCGGGATCGATCTGCTTGGCCTGATCGAAATACTTGCGCGCTTCCTCGCGCTTGCCGGTCTGCCACAGCACTTCGCCCAGGTGGGCGGCGACTTCGGCGTCCTTCTGCAGGGTCAGGGCCCGGCGCAGTTCGGTTTCGGCCTCGGCGACCCGGCCCAGGCGATACAGCACCCAGCCGTAGCTGTCGATCACCGCGTAGTTGTTCGGCTCGGCGGCACGGGCGCGCTCGATCAGCTCCAGCGCTTCTTGGTAGCGGGTGGTGCGGTCGGCCAGGGTGTAGCCGAGCGCGTTCAGCGCGGCGCTGTTGTCCGGTTCGGCGACCAGGATCCGGCGCAGATCGGCCTCGGCGCGGGCGATGTCGTCGCGGCGCTCCCAGCTCAGAGCGCGGGCGTAGAGAATTTCCGGCTCGTCCGGGAACGCCGCCAGGCCGCGGGCGAAGGCATCGCTCTCGCCGGCGTCGTTCTTGTCGTCGGCGCGCAGGTTGGCTTCCAGCAGATAAGCGTCGCGGCGCGCGTCGTCCTGGATCGCGGCGTCGGCCTGCATCGCGCGCAGGTTGGCATAGGCCTCGTCGGCGCGGTCGAGCTTGTGCAGCACGTTGCTGCTGCGCAGGCGCGCCAGCGAACGCTGCGAACCGCCCGGCACGCCCTGGTACCAGGTCAGCGCCTCTTCGTTGCGCTCCAGGAACTCGGCCAACTGCCCCAGCAACAGACGCCGCGCCGGATCGGGCTTGGCCGCGCTGGCGCGCAGCTCGTCATAGAGCCGGGTCAGGGTCGGCTTGTCTTCGGCGCGGGCCAGATAGGACGCGCGCAACGCGTAGGTCTGCTCGTCCTGCGGGCCGCGCCCGAGCACGGCGGCGACCGCCTGGAAGTCCTTCAGCGCCTCGTACTGTTCGGCGACCAGCGCGCGCAGGCTGGTGTCGCGGTCGGCCTGCGGCTCCAGGGTCTGCAGCAGCTTGCGCGCTTCGTCGGTCTTGCCGTCTTCGCGCAACTGGCTGACCCGCAGCAGGGCCACGCGCGGCTCGCCCGGAAAACGCTCGACCACTTCCTCGACGATGCGCTCGGTCAGCTTGGGCCGGTCCAGGCGCTGCGACAAGCCGCCGAAGGCGACCCAGGCCATCAGATTGCGCGGCGGGATCTTGCCGCCGTCGACGATCTTCTCCAGCACGCGCCCGGCCTGTTCCGGGTTCTTCGAGCCGGTGGTCAGCACCACCAGCACCTGGCGCCAGCCGGCCTCGGGGTCGGCGGCCATCAATTCGTTGAGCTGGCGCAGGGCCGCGCGATCGTCGCCGCGGCGCAGCGACAAAGTGGCCTCGGCCGCGGCCACCCCGCCGCCCTGGCCGCCGAGCTTGCGCCACAGCGCCAGGGCCTCGCCGGCGACCTGGTCCTGTTTGGCCAGCACGGCGATGTTGGTCGCGCGTTCGGCCAGCTCGCGGTCGCCGGCCGCGCGCGCGGCCTTGAGATAGGCCGCGGCGGCATCGTTCAGCTTGCCGGCCTGAAGGGCGAATTCGCCGCTCATCAGCGCTTCCAGCGAGGCGCCGGTCGGGTCGGCGGCGGCGCGCTCGCGGATGGTGGTCCGGGCGGCGGCCAGCGCGGCGGCAGACGGCGCCGAGGGCACGGTCGCGGCCAGCGCCGGGGCGGCGAGCAGCAGGCCGACCAGGGCGGCGCCGATGCGCCGGGCCAGCGCCGTCGCGCGCGGCGCGGGGGCGGCGTTCCTGCCGTCGCCGGCCGCGTCGCAGGCGGCGTCTATGGGACCGATCGGGAAAATCGATGCGTAGAAAACCACGTCGGGACCAGTGGGCCGGTAGAATGGCGGCCTTCAGCAGCCCGCAGCTTATCGCAAGCACCTGAACCGATGTCCCGCCGCCCTCGCCGAACGATGAAACTTTTTCGCCGCGTTGCGACGGCGATGCGCCCGGCCGGCGCGACGATGGGAAACCGCTCGCACCGATGAGCCTGTTCGTGCTCGGGATCAACCACCAGACCGCGCCGGTCAGCCTGCGCGAACGGGTGGCGTTCTCCGGCGACGCGGTGTCGGCGGCGCTGGCCGCGCTGCGCGCTCTGGCGCCGGTGCGCGAAGTCGCGCTGCTGTCGACCTGCAACCGCACCGAGGTCTATGCGGTCGCCGACGACGACGGCGGCGCCCTGGCCGAGTGGCTGGCTACGCATCCCGACGATGCCGGCGATCTGCACGCTTATTTGTACCGTCACCGCGACGCCGATGCGGTGCGCCACCTGTTCCGGGTCGCCACCGGGCTGGACTCGCTGGTGCTCGGCGAGCCGCAGATCCTCGGCCAGGTCAAGGACGCCTGGGCGGTGGCGCGCGCCGCCGGCAGCCTCGGCAGCCAGCTCGACCGACTGTTCCAGCAAGCCTTTTCGACCGCCAAGCGCGCCCGCACCGACACCCGCATCGGCGCCAATCCCGTCTCGGTGGCTTCGGCCGCGGTACGGCTGGCGCAGGAATCCTTCGCCCGGCTGGAAGACTCGACCGTGCTGCTGATCGGCGCCGGCGAGACCATCGAGCTGGCCGCGCGCCACCTGGTCCAGGCCAAGGCCAAGCGCCTGCTGATCGCCAACCGCACCCTCGCCCACGCCCAGGACCTGGCCAGCCGCCACGGCGGCTTCGCCCTGCCGCTGAGCGAACTCGACCGCCACCTGGGGGAAGCCGACATCGTCCTGTCGGCGACCGCCAGCCGCGAACCGATCCTGCGCCGCGCCGACGTCGCCGCCGCGCGCGCGCAACGCAAGCATCGGCCGATGCTGCTGCTCGACCTGGCCGTGCCGCGCGACATCGCCGCCGACGTCGCCGACCTGGAAGACGTGTTCCTGTACACCGTCGACGATCTGGAGCGGGCGATCGAAGACAACCGCCGCAGCCGCCGCGAGGCCGCCACCGAAGCCGAGGCCATCGTCGAGCTGCAGGTCGCGCGTTTCGTCGAAACCCTCGCCGCCAGCACCCGCACCGCGCCGATCAAGCGCCTGCGCGAGCACGGCGAAGTCGCGCGCGCCGAAGTCCTGGCCAAGGCCCAGGCCCAGCTCGCCGCCGGGCAGGACCCGGCCCAGGTGCTGAACTTCCTCGCCAACACCCTGACCAACCGCCTCCTGCACGCCCCGACCGTGGCCCTGCGCGAGGCGGCACTGACCGGCAATCCGGAGCTGGCGCGGGCGGCGGACAAGATGTTTCCGGCGGTGAAGCCGGGAATGGGGAATGGGGAATGGGGAATGGATACGGCGGATTCGCCGGACGCCGACGAGCGTTAGCGTCGTTGCGCTGCTGCCGTTTCGATTCCCTATTCCCTGTTCCCCATTCCCGGCCCGCCAATGACCCCCACCCTGCGCCGCAAACTCGAAGCGCTCGTCGAACGCCGCGAAGAACTCGAGCGCCTGCTCGCCGACCCGGGCGTGATCGGCGATAGCGAGCGTTTCCGCAAGTTCTCGCGCGAGTTCGCCCAGCTCGAACCGGTGGCGCTGGCGTTGGCCGAGGAGACCCGCGCCAAGGCCGACCTGGCCGCGGCCGAGGCGATGCGTTCGGACCCGGAGCTGCGGGAGCTGGCGGAGGAGGAGATCGCCGCGGCGCAGGAGCGATTGCAGCGCCTGGACGTGGAACTGCTCGCCCACCTGATCCCCAAGGATCCGCGCGACGAAGGCGATTTGTACCTGGAGGTGCGCGCCGGCACCGGCGGCGACGAGGCGGCGATCTTCGCCGGCGATCTGTTCCGCATGTATGCGCGCTACGCCGAGCGCCAGGGCTGGAAGGTCGAGATCGAATCGACCAACCCCGGCGAGCACGGCGGCTACAAGGAAATCATCGCCCGGGTCGAAGGCCGCGGCGCCTATTCCAGGCTCAAGTTCGAGTCCGGCACCCACCGCGTGCAGCGGGTGCCGGAAACCGAGTCGCAAGGCCGCATCCACACCTCGGCGGCGACGGTGGCGATCATCGCGGTCGAGCCGGAAGGCGAGCCGATCGAGATCAACCCGGCCGACCTGAAGATCGACACCTTCCGCTCCTCCGGCGCCGGCGGCCAGCACGTCAACAAGACCGAATCGGCGATCCGCATCACCCACGTCCCGACCGGCACGGTGGTGGAGAACCAGACCGAGCGCAGCCAGCACGCCAACCGCGACAAGGCGCTCAAGCGCCTGCAGGCGATGCTCGCCGATGCCGCGGCGGCCAAGGCCGCGGCGGCGCAGGCCCAGGACCGGCGCTTGCAGGTCGGCAGCGGCGACCGCAGCCAGCGCATCCGCACCTACAACTTCCCGCAAGGCCGGATCACCGATCACCGTGTCGAAGGCCTGACCCTGTACGACCTGCCCAACATCGTCGCCGGCGATCTCGACGCGCTGATCGGCCGCCTGATCCACGAGCACCAGGCCGACGAGCTGGCGCGGCTGTCGGCCGATTGAATCCGCTCCCGCTGTAGGAGCGGCGTCCCTCCAGGGATTTCTTCCGGCCATAAGCCGCGACAACCGCAGCGACGAACGGAAGCGAACGATCCACCGCCCGGAAGATCGGTGGGTTTTCCGGCCACGCTCGCCCCCGGTCTTCTACCGCATCACTTGCGCACACCGCTGCGGTGGGTCGCGGCCAACGCCCGTGCTACAACGTCGCTGCGGATTCGCAGCCGGCGGTCATGACGCCGCACGACGGCTGCGGCCATAATCGGGCCTCCCCGATCGGACCGCCTCCCGCATGAGCCTTTCCGTCCGCCGCGCCGGCCCCGGCGACCTCGATCTGCTCGCGCCGCTGTTCGAGCGCTACCGCTGTTTCTACACCCGCCGCGAAGACGCCGGCCGCTCGCGCGACTTCATCGCCCAACGCCTGCAACGCGGCGATTCGGCGCTGTGGCTGGCGAACCTGGACGGCCGCGACGGTGCCGGCTTCGTGCAGTTGTATCCGACGTTCTCCTCGGTGCGCGCGGCGCGGGTGTGGGTGCTCAACGATCTTTACGTCGACGCCGACGCGCGCCGCCGCGGCGTCGCCCGCGCCTTGCTCGACGCGGCGGTCGAGTTCGCCCGCGCCGACGGCGCGGTACGGCTGGAACTGGAAACCGACCACGATAATCGCCAGGCCCAGGCGCTGTACGATGCCGCCGGCTGGCAACGTTACGACGGCACCCAGCGCTATCACCTGCCGCTGGCCGCGGCGTGAGCGCCGCACGGAACTCGACGCGATGAACGATCCGCGCCTGCCGCTGCGCCAGGCCTTGCAGCGAAATCCCGGCGATGCGATGGCCTGGATAGTTCTGGCCGAGCACGAACTCGACGCCGGCGACGCGCGCAGCGGCGAGACCGCCGCGCGGCGCGCGCTGGCGCTGCGGCCCGGGCATCCGGAGGCGCTGGCGCGGCTGGGCCGCGCGCAATGGATGCAGGGGCGGCGCGAGGACGCGGTCGCCAGCCTGCGCGAGGCCGCACGCGCGGCGCCGCAACATCCGGGCATCGCGGTCTGGCTGGCGCATGCGCTGGAAGACGTAGGCGACGCCGAGGGCGCGCTCGACGCCTACGGCCGCGCCTATGCGCTGGCGCCGCGCGAGCCGCAGCTGGCCGCCTATCTGCTGGCCTGGCGGCGCAAACTATGCGATTGGCGCGAGCTGCCGGCGCTGTCGCGGCTGGTTCGCGGAGCGGTGGCGCAAGGCCGCGCCTCGGTCGAACCCTTCGCCTTTCTCAGCGAAGACGCCAGCGCCGCCGAACAACGCCGCTGCGCCAGCCTGCGCGCGCAGTTGGTCGCGCAATCGGTGCGACCGCTGCCGCCGGCGCCTGCGCGCGAGGCCGCGGCGCCGGTACGCGCCGGCTTTTTGTCCAACGGTTTCGGCGCCCATCCCACCGGCCTGCTGACGGTGGCCCTGTTCGAGGCCCTGCACCGCCGCGGCGGCCTGTCCGTGCATCTGTTCGCGCTCAACCGCGACGACGGCAGCGCGATCCGCAAGCGCCTGCACGCCGCCTCCGACGCATTGCACGACGTGTCCCAGCAGCCGCATGCGCAAATCGCCGCGACCGTCCGCCGTGCCGGCATCGACGTGCTGTACGACCTGCGCGGCTGGGGCGGCGGCGGCACGCCGGAAGTGCTGGCGATGCGGCCGGCGCCGGTGCAGGTCAACTGGCTGGCCTATCCGGGCACTTCGGGCGCGCCGTGGATCGACTATGTGCTCGCCGATCGCTACGTGCTGCCCGAATCCCTGGCCGCCGACTTCAGCGAAACCCCGGCCTGGCTGCCGCGTTGCTTCCAGCCCTCCGACACCCGCCGCGTGCCGGCCCCGGCGCCGACGCGCGCCGAGTGCGGCCTGCCGGACACGGGCGTGGTGTTCTGCTGTTTCAACAACAGCTACAAGTTGAACCCGCGCAGCGTCGCGCGCCTGTTGGCGGTGCTGCGCGCCGTGCCCGGCAGCCTGCTGTGGCTGCTGTCGGGCCCAGGCCGCGCCGACCAGCGCCTGCGCGAATTCGCCGCGGCCGAAGGCGTGGCCGCGGAGCGGTTGGTGTTCATGCCCAAGCAACCGCAGGCCGAGTACCTGGCCCGGCTCGGCCACGCCGACCTGTTCCTCGACACCGGTCCCTACAACGCCCACACCACCGCCTCCGATGCGATCTGGGCCGGCTGCCCGGTGCTGACCGCGCCCGGCGCGACCTTCGCCGCGCGCGTCGCCGGCAGCCTCAACCACCACCTCGGCCTGGACTCGCTCAACGTCGCCGACGATGCCGCCTTCGTCGAACGCGCCGCCGCGCTGGGCAACGACCCCGCCGCACTGGCCGCATTGCGCGCCGAGCTGGCCGCGCGCCGCGCCGACAGCGGCCTGTTCGACATGGACGGCTTCGCGGTCGACTTCGCCGCGATGACCCTTGCGCTGGCGCGGCGCCAGCGCAAGGGCCTGGCGCCGGCGCCGCTGCAGGGGCCGGAGCGCTGACCCGCGCGGCCCACTTCGCCGCCTGCGTTTTGCGCTAGGCTGCGCGCATGACCGCCGAACGCGATTTCATTCCCCTGAATCTGTGCGTGTTGACCGTGTCGGACACGCGCACCCTGGCCGAAGACAGCTCCGGCGACTATCTGGTGCAATCGCTGAGCGACGCCGGCCACCGCCTGGCCGAGCGCGCGCTGTTGCCCGACGACCGCTACCGGATGCGCGCGGTCGTCTCGCAGTGGATCGCCGATCCAGCGGTCGACGGCATCCTGGTCACCGGCGGCACCGGCTTCACCGGTCGCGATTCGACTCCGGAAGCGCTGCTGCCGTTGCTGGACAAGGAGATGCCGGGTTTCGGCGAGCTGTTCCGCGCGATCAGCTTCGATGAGATCGGCACCTCGACCCTGCAATCGCGCGCGTTCGCCGGCCTGGCCAACGCCACCTTCCTGTTCTGCCTGCCGGGGTCGACCTCGGCCTGCCGCACCGCCTGGGACAAGATCGTCCGCGCTCAGCTCGACGCGCGTACCAAGCCGTGCAATCTCGCCACCCTGCGTCCGCGCCTGAAGGAGTGATCGGCATGTCGTTGGACACGACCTTGCGTTTGCTGGCCAAGGCCAGCGGCCTCAGCGTCGCCGACCTGGCCACCGCGATACCGCGCGCCGGCGCGGCGACGGTCAGCGCCTGGCTGCGCGGCGAGAAACTGCCCGGCAAGGATCAGCTCGATGCGCTCGCGCGCGCCTTCGGCGTGCCGGCCGGCGCCCTGCTGGCCGAACTGGCCAGCACCCTGGACCCGGCCCGCACCCAGGGCGAACACGATCTGCTCGCCGCCTACCGCGCGCTCAACTCGCGCCAGCAAGGCGCCCTGCTCGAGGTCGCCGCCGGCATGGCCGGCACCCGCCGCAGCGCGCCGCCGCGCACGCCGCGCAAACGCGCAAGCAAGAAGGCCGCCCGATGAGCAAGCCGCTCAAGCGCAAGGAATACGAAGCCCAGCTCGAACCTTTGCAGCTGGAGCTGGTGGCGATGGCGCGCTGGCTGCAGCACAGCGGCCGGCGCGTGGCGGTGCTGCTGGAAGGCCGCGACACTGCCGGCAAGGGCGGCGTGGTCGGCGCCCTGTCCGACCACCTCAACCCGCGCCAGTGCCGCATCGTCGCGCTGTCCAAGCCCAGCGAACGCGAGAGCGGGCAGTGGTATTTCCAGCGCTACGTGCCGCATCTGCCGGCCGCCGGCGAGATCGTCCTGTTCGATCGCAGTTGGTACAACCGCGCCGGCGTCGAACGGGTAATGGGCTTCGCCACGCCGGAGCAGGTCCAGGCCTTCCTGCGCCAGGCGCCGGCGTTCGAGAAGTTGCTGACCGACGACGGCATCCTGCTGTTCAAGTATTGGCTGTGCTGCGACCAGGAACAGCAGGAGCAGCGCTTCGCCGAACGCCTGGAAGACCCGCTCAAGCGCTGGAAGCTGTCGCCGATCGACTTGGGCGCGCGGAAGCACTACGACGATTACACCCAGGCGCGCGAAGCCATGCTCGAAGCGACCCACACCGCGCATGCGCCGTGGACCCTGGTCGATTTCAACGATCAACGCCAAGGCCGGCTGAGCCTGATCCGCGATCTGCTCTCGCGCTTGCCGGATACCAAGATCGAACCGGCGCCGCTGAAGTTCCCCAAGCTCAAGGGCAAGCCGTCGACGGAACGCTACGGGGTGGTGCAGCCGATCCCGGCGACCGGCAACAAGCGCAAGAAGACCGATTGACGCCGCCCTTATGTAGGAGCGGCGTGAGCCGCGACCAACCGAAGAGATGTGCGAAAGCGCGTTCCCCCCGAAGCCCGGATCTGCGGCCGCGCGTCGGCGAATCCAAAGCCCGCATCCGGTCTTCCGCCGAAACGCTGGCGTACACCGCTGCGGTTGGTCGCGGCTCACGCCGCTCCTACAGGAAGGCGGACAACGCGAGAAACCGGTTATCAGCCCGACGGCTGCGGCCCGTCGCCCTGCGAACGCCGGAACGGGTGGAACAGTTGCAACAGCCAGGGCTTCTGCGCCAGCACCAGGCTGACGCCGACCCGCTCCTGCGCGCTCAGGGCCGCGTCGCGCGCCAGCAGCGCGTCGAACTCGCGCGCCACTTCGCCCAGGCGCTGCTTGAGTTCGCGGATGCCGGCGATGCTCAGCGAGCCGCTGAGCAGCAACAGCACGTCCTGCTCGCCGTCGAAGGGGTCGGCGAAAAAGTCGCCGAGCAGATGGTGGCGGAAATAGCGTTCCATCGGGCCGTCCGCGCGCCAACGGAAGTTGCGTGCGGTCAGCGGCCGGCCGCGGTTGCCGGGCATCAGCTCGATGATGCCGAGCCGGTCCAGGCGCACCATCAGCTGGGTCCAGCGCACGTCGTCGAAGACGAAATGCGCCTGCACGTCGGCCTGCTTCCAGCGGTTCAGAGTCAGGAACAGCGCCACCAGCAGCGCCGGGTCGTCGACCAGGGCCTGTTCCTGCGCCTCGCTGAGCATGGCCATCGGCGCGCGGCCGCGCCCGGCCTCGGCGCTGAGTTCGGCCAGGCCGATGTCGAGCACTTCGCAGATCTGCTCCAGGCGGCGCAGGCTCATCGCCCGGCGCGAGAACATGCGCTTGACCGCCGCCTCGCTGAGCTTGAGCCGGCCGGCCAGGTCGCGATAGGTCAGCTCCTGCGCGCGCAGGAACCGCTTGAGGGCATCGACGAGTTCGAGGGTAAGCGCCATGGGTAGCAAAATACGCTACTGACGATGGAAATCCGAGCCACCTTGTCGATGATTGTTGCCAGTCGCCGCGGGGCGTCCGAGTCTGGCCACGGTCCCGAACGAGGTGGCGCGAGTGCCAAGGATTGCCGACCGTCTGCTTCCCCTGGTTCTGGCCGTTTCGGCAGCCGCTGGCCCGCTGGCAGGGACGCCAGCCTTTGCGGCGGTGCAGTCCGACGGCCTGAGCCGTCAGTCCGAGGCCAGTCTGGCGGCCTCGGTGGACGTCCCGGCCGCCGCGGCGCAGGCCTTGTCGCAAGGGGCGCGCTTCTCGGTCGCGGCGATCGAAGCCAGCGCCCAGGGCGCCGCGGTCACGGTCTCGGCCGCCGCCGCAGGCACCTCGATCGTGATCGCCTTGTCGGCGCAGCAGGCCGCACGGCTAGGCCTCAAGGTCGGCCAAGCGGTGGTGGTGACCGTGGTCGCCTCCGGCTGGCTGATCGGCACCGTCGCCGGCGAGGCGCTGTGCTTCGTCCCCAACGAGCGCGCCCGCGCGCTGATGCACAGCGAGCGCATGGGCTCATGAGCGCCGCCCTCCGCCCTCGCGTACTGCGCGCCCTGCTGTGGGCCGCCTCATTGACCTTGCCACTGCATCCGCTCGCCGCCGCGGCCGGCACCGGCTGCGAGCACCGCAGCCTCGGCGCGGACAAGCTCGCCGCCGCGGCGCAAACCGCCCTGACCGTCGCCGACGCGCTGGAGCGGCGCGATGCGCCCCTGGCCCTGGTGGCGCGGGTCGGCACCGACCTGTCGGCGCAGGGCTTGGTCTACAGCCATATCGGCTTCGTGGTCCGCGACCATCGCGCCGGGCGCTGGACCGCGGTGCATCTGCTCAACGAGTGCGGCAGCGATCGCTCCGGCCTGTACACCCAGGGGCTGGTGAATTTCTTCGCCGACGACCTGGTCAACCAGGACGCGCGCATCGTCTGGCTGGAGCAGGCACTCGCGCAGCGCCTGGCCAATCGCCTGCGTGCGCTGCCGCAGCAATCGCTGCATCAACCGCATTACAACCTGATCGCTCGCCCGGGCAGCGCCGCGTACCAGAACTCCACCGCCTGGGTGCTGGAAACCGTGGGCGCATCCTTGAACGAAGGCGTTTCCGGCGCCGGCCGCGGCCCGGCCTATCGCGCCGCCGAGCGCGACGGTTTTCGTCCCGACCGGGTGCGCATCCCCTATTCCAAACGCGTGCTGGGCGGTCTGTTCGGCAGCAATATCGCTTTCACCGACCACCCGGTGAGCACGCGGCTGGGCGGCGACTATCCGGTGGTGACGGTGCGCGCGATCGTCGAGTACCTGGTACGCAGCGGACGGGTGCAGGCGCAACAGGAGTGGCGCGGCGGGTATGAAATGGAGCGGCTGGGGGCGTTGTGATCGGTGGGCCGGTGCCTGATCGCGCAGGCGGCAGCCCAGCGTCCCGACCCTTTTTCAAAGAACGAACCGCCCGCGAGGACGGGAGGGCGACGCGGCTGATTCAGCCGCAGAGGAAGCCGGAGCCGGCTTCGGTTTCGTCGGCCGGCTCGCGCTGCAGCGAGTCCACGCGCGCGTTCGGCGGCCCCTGCCGCAGCCACTGCGCCAGACGTTCGATCGCGGCTTCGTCGCCGGCGGCGAGCACTTCGACCCAGCCGTCGGCGAGGTTGTTGGCATAGCCGCGCAAGCCCAGGGTTCGCGCCTGTTCGCGGGTGCTGGCGCGGAACCACACGCCCTGCACCTTGCCGCTGACGAAGAAGCGCGCGGCGCTCACGTGTTACCGCCCGAAGGGCCTCCATCCCGGCCCGCTTGCGGCGCCGCTGCTGCTGCGGATTTCTCGCCCGGCTTCGGCGCTGCCGGCGCCTCGCCGGGTTTCGGCCCACCCGCCCTGGCGATCGCCTCTTCGATCTTCTTCGCGTCGACCGGGCCGAGGAATTTCTCGGCGACCTTGCCGTCCGGCGCGATCAGATACGACATCGGCAGGCCGCGCGGCGTGTCGAAGGCCGGCGGCGGCGAGGCCACGTCGACCAAGGCGATCGGGTAGGACACCGGATGCTCCTTGAGGAAGGCCTGCATGTCCGCCGGCTCGATCTCCTCGTAGGCCAGGCCGATCACTTCGATGTGCTCGCGCATGGCGTCCAGCGCCGACAGCTCCGGCATTTCCTTGATGCAGGGGCCGCACCAGGTCGCCCAGAAGTTGATCAGCACCCAGCGCCCGCGATGCTCGGCCAGATCGAACGTCTTGCCGTCCAATGTGGCGATGCGCAGCCCCGGGGTGTCGCTCGTCGACGCTGCTGCCGGTGCCGGTGCCGGTGCTGGTGCTGGTGCTGGTGCCGGCGCAGCCTGCGCCGCGGGCGCCGGCTTGGCGGTGTCGGCCGGCGGCGTTTGCGGCTGGCAGGCCGCCAGCGCCAATGCGGCGACCGGCAACAGGCATCGGATGTACGGACGGATCATGGTCACTCCTCTTCGGCGTGGATGCTGGACACGCGCCGCTTCATCAGCGCGCGCAGCGGCACCCGCAACTCGTCCATCGCCGCCATCGCCGACTGGCCCAGCGAGTCGTCGCGGCAGGGCAGCACCGCCTCGGCGATGGGGATGCGCAGGTTGCAGGCTTCGTACAGTTCGCCCAGCGACAGCTCGTCGAGGTCGCGCGCCAGCAGCCATTCGCCGTTCTCGGCCCGGCGCACCACGTTGATCTCGCCGAGTTGCTCCAGCATCTGCTGGATCAGGGCGTCGGTCAGCATCGGCTCGAGCTGCTGGATCTCGTCGATGTGCAGGCCGCGGCCGAGCTTGCGCGCGCCGTTGAAGCGCGCCAGCAGGCGCAGCAGGCCGTACATCTCGAAGCCCAGCGGCAGCCGCATCGACGCCGGCTGATAGCGGAAGGCCGAAATCGAGGAGGACAGCGAAGCGCCGAGCAGTACCGCGATCCAGCTCAGGTAGATCCACAGCAGGAAGATCGGCACGAAGGCCAGGGTGCCGTAGATCTTCGAGTACGAACCGAAGCTGCCGAGGTAGAAGCCGATGCCGCTCTTGATCAGCTCGAACAACACCATCGCCAGGAACGCGCCGGCGATCGCGTGCCGCCATTTGATCGTGCGGTGCGGCACCACCCGGTAGATCGCGGCGAAGGCGATCCACTCCAGCGCCATCGGCGCGGTGCGCAGCAGCAGGCCCTCCAGCCAGCGCCCGGGCTCGGTGGCGAACACGTCCATGGCGAAGAAACGCGCCGAGATCGCCAGGCTGGCCGCGGCCAACAGCGCGCCCAGGGTCAGCACGGTCCAATACACCAGGAAACGGCCCAGGCGCGGCCGCGGCGAGTGGATGCGCCAGATCCGGTTGAATGCCGCCTCGACCCCGTTGAGGGTGATCAGCAGCGACACCACCAGGGCGATCACGCCGGCGGTGGTCAGCTGGCCGGCATTGGCCGAGAACTGTTTGAGATAGCTCTCCACCGAACGCGCTGCGGAGGGCACGAAGTTGGAGAAGATGTAGTCGCTGAGCCGGTCGCTCCACTCGCCGAACATCGGGAACGCCGACAGCACCCCGAACACCACCATCGACAGCGGCACCAGCGCGAACACGGTGGTGTAGGACAGGGCGCCGGCGGCCTGGAACAGATTGTCGTCGAGGAAGCGCCGGGCCAGGAAGCGGAAGAACGTGCCGATGCGGGCGCGGTCGCGCACCCGTTCGCTCCAGCGGTAGATCGAGTCCAGGGGTTCCATCCGCCGCAGGGTAACCGATGCGACGTGGGCGGGACATGCAGGCCGCAGCGCCAAGCCCGGCCCGCTCCCGTATCCTGTGCGGCGCAGAGGAGACTCCGATGAGCGAAGTACTAGTGCTCTATTACAGCCGCGGCGGTTCGGTCACGCGACTGGCGCGGCAGATCGCGCGCGGGATCGGCGAAGTCGACGGCGTCGCCGCGCGCGTGCGCAGCGTGCCGCCGGTGGCCGCGATCACCCAGACCGCGGCGCCGCCGGTGCCGGACGAAGGCGCCCCCTACGTGGAAGCGCGCGATCTGGCCGAATGCGCCGGCCTGGTGCTCGGCAGCCCGACCCGGTTCGGCAACATGGCCGCGCCGGTCAAGCATTGGCTGGACGGGCTCGGCGCGGAATGGGCCAGCGGCGCCCTGGTCGGCAAGCCGGCGGCGGTGTTCACTTCGACCGCGACCCAGCACGGCGGCCAGGAATCGACCCTGCTGACGATGATGGTGCCCCTGCTTCACCACGGCTGCGTCCTGCTCGGCATTCCCTACACCGAACCCGCGCTCAGCCACACCCGCAGCGGCGGCACTCCTTATGGCGCCAGCCACGTCGCCGGCGCCCAGGACGACCCGCAGCTCAGCGAGGACGAAGCCATCCTCGCGCGCGCGCTCGGCCGCCGCGTCGCCGAACTGGTCGTCAAGGTGAGCCGGTGACCGCGCAACCGCCGCGCAGCCTCGCGCAGACATTGCTGCTGGCCGCCCTGCTCGCCCTGAGCGCGCTGTTCTCGCTGTGGTATCTGCTGCCGCAGCGGCATGTGCTGGCGGGGCTGCTGGTGTTCGTGCTGCCGCCGGCCTTGCTGGCGTTCGGCGTGTGGCGGCGCAGCCGCCGCGCCGCCTACTGGTCGGGCGTCTGCGCCCTGGCCTGGTTCTGCCACGGCGTGATGCTGGCCTGGTCGTCCCCGCCCGAACGCCTCTACGCCTGGATCGAACTGGTCCTGGCCCTGACCGTGATCTTCGCCGCCAACCAGCCCGGCCTGGCCGCCCGATTCGGCAAGCGGGGCCGCCACTGACCCCGTCCCGCCGCGCCTGATGGGGATACGCGTGCGGACGGTGCCCGCCGCGGGCCGGCGCCCGCGCTGCGGGCCTATAATCGGGGCCCGTTCCCGACCACGCGACTCACCCGAGATGGACAAGCTCTGCATCGTCACCACCGGCGGCACGATCGACAAGATCTACTTCGACGACAAGTCCGATTACCAGATCGGCGAACCGCAGATCGGCCACATCCTCGACGAGCTCGGCGTCGCGTTCCGTTACAGCGTGATTCCGATCATCCGCAAGGACTCGCTGCACATCACCGCGCAGGACCGCGAGCTGATCCGCGCCACCATCGCCGCCCAGGACGCGCAGCACGTGCTGGTCACCCACGGCACCGACAGCATGGTCGAAACCGCCAAGGTGCTGGCGACCATCCCCGGCAAGACCATCGTCCTGACCGGTGCGCTCAACCCGGCGCGCTTCCGCGGCTCCGACGCCGAGTTCAACATCGGCACCGCGGTCGGCGCCGTGCAGTCGCTGCCGGCCGGCGTCTATATCGCCATGAACGGCCGCATCTGGGATCCGGCCAAGGTGCGCAAGAACGTCGAGGCCAACCGCTTCGAAGCGATCTGACCCGCGGACGACACCCGCAGGTTGCCGGTCCAGCGGGCGCCGCCCAGTGGCGCCCGTTCTTCGAAACGATTCCGCAACGCCGCTTGCGGCACCCGCCCGCTACTCGGGCCCTCGCACCGGATCGCGGCGCCCTCACACGGCGATAGCTACAGCTCCCCTCCTCCAGCCGCAACGCTGGTCTTTTCCAGTCCGCGACTCACCCTCGCCCACCCGGTCGCCTCCCGCCATGCGCGGCGGGGAAACCGACGCGTATGGCGCATCGGCCCCGCTCGGCAGCGCCATGCACCGGCGCCTGGGCATACTTGGCGTACCGCCCGGGGCCTGACCAGTCCCAGCAGCGGGTTGGGCTGGCGGAGTGTGCGGATGAGCGGTTCGCGTTCCCAGGCAAGCCGGGCGCAAGAATGGGCTTTTCTGCACTGATCCCCCCCAAAGCCCCGCTCGTCGCCCTGAGCACGGCCAAGGGTGGCCTAATTTGGTGATAGAAATCACAATTCAAATTGCTTCCAAGCCTGGAGCCGCTTCTACCATGCCCGCCGCCCAACCCGTGTGGTCCCTGCCGGATGCTACGGTCGAGTCGGTGACCGTCCTGCTGCACCAGGCCCGCGACGGACGCAGCGATGCCTGGGACCTGATCTACACCCGGATCTACCAGGACCTGCACCGGCTCGCCCGCGCCCAGCTGCGCCAGCGCCAGCGCCGCGCCCCCCTGTCGCCGACCTCGCTGATCAGCGAGGCCTGGCTGAAGATGGCCGGCGCCGCAGCCTCGGCCGAGAGCCGCTTCCATCTCATCGCCCTGATCGCCCGCGCGATGCGCTACGCGATCCTCGACGAAACCAAGAAGGCCGTCGCCGACAAGCGCGGCAGCCGGATCGAATTCGTCGCCCTTGAGGGCGAGCATCGGATCGGCGAGAACGCGCGGATGGAGCAACTGGTGCTGATGGACCAACTGCTGGAGCATCTGGGCAAAGTCGACGAACGGCTGGTCTCGATCGTCGAGCTGCGCTACTTCGGAGGCTTGAGCGACAAAGAGATCGGCCACCTGCTGGGAGTCGGCGAAGACCGGATCCGACGTGAGTGGCGTACCGCGCGCAGCTACCTGATCGCACGCCTGGGCCAGGGCGACTCGCTGGACCTTCCAGCGAACTGAACGGCGCGCATGAGCTCGGTCGACGCCCGCGTCCTGTCCCTGTTCCGCGCCTACGTCGACCTGGAGCCGCGACGTCGGTCGCGCTTCCTTGAGGATGCGCGCCGCGACGACCCGCAGGCCCACGTCCTGCTGGCGGCGATGATCGCCGCCGACTCGGGCGAGCACGCGCTGGATCTGTCGCTGCCGTCGCTGTCCGACGGGCTGCGGACCGGCAACGAGGACGCTGCCGACGCCGACGAGAACGACGAAAGCGAGGGCGAAAACCGCATCGGCACCCGGCTCGGGCCATGGCGGTTGGTGCGCAAGATCGGCCAGGGCGGCATGGGCATCGTCTACGAAGCGATGCGCGACGACCGCCAGTACGAGCAACGCGTCGCACTCAAGTGCGCACGCGCCGAGCTGTCGTCGCCGCGCCTGAGCGAAGCCTTGCTGGCCGAACGCCGCCATCTGGCGCGCCTACAGCACCCCAATATCGTGCCCTTGCTCGACGGCGGCGTGGATGCTCAAGGCCATCCCTGGTTCGCGCTGCAATACGTCGAAGGCGAAGCCATCGATCTGTGGTGCGATCGCCGCCGCAAGAGTTTGCGCGATCGCGTCGCGCTGCTGGGCCAGGTCTGCGACGCGCTGGCCTATGCGCACGCCCAGGGCGTGGTGCATCAGGACCTCAAACCGTCCAACCTGTTGGTCACCGACGACGGCCGGGTGCAGTTGCTCGACTTCGGCCTGTCCGCGCCGCTAAACCTGGGCGCGGACACGCCGGCGCCGCCGGTCGCTCTCACGCCCGGCTACACTGCCCCGGAGATCGTGTTCCGAGGCGCCGCGCCGTGCATCGCCTCGGACCTCTACTCGCTGGGCGTGGTCCTCGCACAACTGCTGACCGGCGACGGCCCTTCGCGCTCCCTACTGGCACAGGCCAGCCAATGGCTGGCGACGACGAGTTCCGAGGCGGGCGCCGAACGTCTGGTCCGGTCCGCCGCGACTGCGACGTCCGAAGCGATAGCGAACCGAGGGCTGTCGGACCGCCGCTCCCTGGCCAAGCAGATCAGCGGCGATCTTGCGGCGATCGTCGAACGCTGCCTACGCGCCGATCCGACGCAGCGCTACCGCAGTGCGGGCGAACTGGGCGAAGATCTGCAACGCTGGCTGCAGCACCGGCCAGTGCGCGCTCGCGACGGCGGCCGACTGTACCGGACCGGGCGTTTTCTGCGCCGTCACCGGCTCGCGATGGGGTTGGCGGGAGTGACCGCGCTGACTGCGGCGATCGGCGGCGGCGCGACCTGGTGGCAGGCTTACCGGGTCGAACGCGAAACCCAGGCCACCCTCGCCGTAAGCCGGCTGTTCGAGGAAACCCTGGGCTCGGCGACCCTGTCCGGGCTCAGCGACACTCCGTTCTCCTCCAGTGCCTTGCTGCGCGACGTCGAAACCAAGGTCCGAGGACTCGATTTATCGGCGCAACCGCGCACACTCGCCGGTGCGCTGACCTCGCTGGCGCGCAGCCGTGCCGTGATCGGCGACTACGCCAGCGCCACCCGCCTGGCCGACGAAGCCGCTCGCCTGCTCGACCGCGACGGCGCACCTTCGCTGGAAACCCGCGCCACCCTCGCCTCGCTGCTGAATCTGCAGGCGCGCCATCGCCAGGCGCGCAGTGTCGCCGAGCAGACTTTAGATCAGGTTCCCCACGATCAGCTCCATCGGCCCCTGCGCGTGCGTCTGCTGACCGAGATCGCACGCAGCGATTGGGAACTGTTGCATCATCGCGACGCGCAGGGTGCGCTCGACGCCGCACTGGCATTGACCCGGAATCAGCCCGAACGCGGGCCCTACGCCGAGTTGCTGACCTTGCGTGGCTACTGGAACGCTCGCCTGTTGAACCTGCCTCAAGCCGAGGCCGATTTTCGCCGCGCCATCGCGGTCGCCACCGACGCGCAACCGGCCTTGGCCAATCAAGCGCGCGAGAAACTCATCCAGTTGCTGACCCTGCAGGAACGCTTCGCCGAAGCGCAGGGCCTGGCCTTGCAGCTGCTCGAACAGCGTCGCCGCTCGCTCGGCGACCGCCATCCCGATACCGGACGCGCCTGGGTGGCGCTGGCAGACAGCCAGTGCGGCGGCGGCCGCCCCGCGGATTGCCGGGCCTCGATCGAGCGCGGCAAGGACATCCTGCGCGCGCGCTACGGCGAATCGCATCCCGAGTACGCCGAGGCCTTGCGCGTCTCGACGCAACTGTACTTCCTCGACGAACACAGCTACGCCGAACGTCTGTCGGAGATGCGGCGATCGGCATCGATCCTGCAAGAATCTTACGGACCAGCACACGAAGCCGCGCTACGGGCCCGAGCCGATCTGGGCGTGATGCTGCTGCACCGCAAGCCGGCATCCGTCCCGGACGAAGAGCAGCGGCGGTTGCGAGACGAAGGTCTGGCGCTGCTGGATTCGGTGCTGTCCGCGTCCGACCGGCAGAAGGTGCCGATCTTCACTCCCAAGCTGTACTACGCCATCGCAATCGCCCGGCGCAATCGCGGCGATGACCGCGATACGGCGCGACGACTGCTCGTCGAAACCCAGACGGACGCCGAACGCTATTTCGGCGACTCGCGCGGCTTGCATCTGCGCATTTCCTATTATCTGGCCTTGCTCGCCTATATCCAGGGCGATTTGGCCACGGCAGATTTGCAGATGGCGGACATCGCGGCGCAAGCCGAAACCGCTCCCCCTCACCTTCGCATTCGGCTCGCGCTTTGCAACATTCTCAATGTTCGCGCCAATATCGCCTTGCATCGCGGCGACCGCGACAGTGCCCGCAACCACCTCATCCGCCTGCGCGATACCGCCATGCGCTGGTTCGGACCGGAACATCCGTGGGTCAAGCAAGCCCAGCGCGACCTGGACTTGCTGGCGCGTACCGGCCGATTCCCTACCTGAGCCCGCAGTATCACGCCGGTCGTGCAGCGTCGACAAAAGTCCGTTCACGACGCCCGGGGGGACGGCGTGGCGACGCTAGGCTTCAGCGCCTGACACAGAAAACGCGTACGCAGCGCGGCGAACGCCGGCGCTTACGACAACGTGGAACAGCGGTAAAGCGTCGCGTCCGGCTCCTCATGCCGACGCAACCGCCGCTTCGGCAGGGGCGGGCCGGGGGCCCGCGCCTGCCGGACCGCACACAGCGATCAGAAGGTGATGCTCCAGGTATCGATGCGGCCGGTGTCCTGGCTCGCGTTGTCGTTCACCCGCAGCTTCCAGGTGCCGTTGAGGGGTTCGCTGGACAGGTTGAAGTTGAAAGTGCCGCTGAGGTTGTCGGCGCTGCCGCCGGCGCGGTTGCTGATGTTGTAGAGCGAGCCGTCCGGCGCGACCAGATCGACCTTCAGGTCGCCGCGGTAGGTATGAACGATGTTCACCGACACCGAAGCGCTGCTCGGCGCGTTGCCGGTCCGGCCGGAGACGGTGATCGGGCTGTCGACGGTGGCGTTGTCGTTGATCGCGTAGTCGGTGCCGTTGGTGTAGGTCTGCGTGCCCGGACCCGGGCCCGGACCGGTACCGGCGGTCTTGCCCAACTCGCCCAGGAAGGCCAGGCCCAGCTTGGCGAAGGGCACGCTGTTGCTCGCCGAGTTGCCCATGTTGGACA
Source organism: Lysobacter antibioticus HS124 (assembly GCF_000336385.2). Lineage (GTDB taxonomy): Bacteria > Pseudomonadota > Gammaproteobacteria > Xanthomonadales > Xanthomonadaceae > Lysobacter > Lysobacter firmicutimachus. The sequence goes on from NZ_HG424473.1 coordinate 53,656, forward strand.
GCTTGTCGTTGGGCGTGTGGATCGAGGAGAAGTAGCCGCCGCTGCTGGTGCCGCCTTCGAAGTAGATCGCCGCCGGGAAGCCGGCCGAGGTCCAGGAGGCGTGGTCGGAGCAGCCGTAGCCGCAGGTGTAGCTGCCCAGGGTGCCGCCGAGGTAGGTCGAATGCAGGTCGCGCAGGAACTGCTGCAGGGCCCCGTTCGAGTAGTCGCTGACCAGACGCACCTCCGGCGTGCCGCTGGTGCGGTAGTTGGTCATGTCCAGCTGCAGCACGCCGACCACGTTGATGCCGCGGTTCTTGAAATCGGTGGCGATCGCCTTGGACCCGCGCAGGCCCACTTCCTCGGCCGCGTAGCCCATGAACTTGATCGTGCGCTTGGGCTTCCAGCCGCTGGCCAAGGCGATGCGCGCGACTTCGGTCAGGGTGGCGATGCCGGAGGCGTCGTCGTCGGCGCCGGGCGCGTTCATCGAATCGCCGCTGCCGGTGCTGGAGATCGAATCCAGATGCGCACCCAGCACCACCACCTCGTTCGGCAGGTCGGTGCCCTGGATGGTCAGAATCGCCGAAGGCTGGGTCGAGCAGGTCGTGCAGCCGGTATAGAGCTCGGCGCTGACGTCGCTGCGGCCGTTGGCCAGGCTCAGCCAGTTGTCCTTGATCCAGGTCGCCGAAGTGCGGCCGTGGGTGGAGGCGTAGTAGCGGTTCGGATACGAGGTCGACAGATGGTTGATGGTGCCGCGAATGTTGGCTTCGGCGACCTGGCTCAACCACGGCGTCACCGTGGCCTGGTTGTCGATGGTATAAGTCGCGAACTGGGTGGCCATCGCCTGCGCGGTGCGGTCGTTGCGGACGAAAGCCTCGGCTTCTTCGCGGCTGTCGAAGGCGATGTAGCCGCCGCAGCGCTTCTCTTTCTCGTGCACGTGATGGGTCACGTCGGTCAGCTGGTGAGTCTGGAGTTCGGCGATCACCAGCTTGGCGCCGGCGCCGTTCTGCACGCCGAGCGAATTCTTGGCCAGGGTCTTGACTCCGGCGTCGTAAGTCGCGCGCGAGGTGACGATGAACACCAGCTTGAACGGATCCTCGCCGGGGCTCAGCCGCGACTGGTCGTGGACATGGGCCGGGACGGCGGGCGTTTGCGCAGCGGCCGGCGCGATAGCGGCGGACAAAGCGAGAGCGAGCAGAGCGGGCAGCGGGGCGACGTGCTTGTTCACGAAAGCGCTCCTGGGTTCGGCGTCGCCGGCCGAGTGCGTGCGGGCACCGGCGCAGGGACGCGATGGTCTGGGATGACGGCGGCGCGAGGCGGCCGTCGCGAAAGAGTTGCCGGGTGCGAAAGCGGTGCCGGAACGTGCGGGGGATACGTTCCGAGGCACCCGGGACTCGACCCTAAGCGCGCTGCGATATGACGGACAAGCGACAACCTGTTCTAGCGCACATTCGCGTCCGTGACTGCGGTCATGCATATGCACCGTAATCGCTTACGGTGCGTCGGCGAATGGCCGGTATGCGCGCGAAACCCCGGAATTTTCTCTATTTCCATGATCGAAAAGCGCTGCGGCGCGCTGCCGCCGCGCCGCCGCGCATCCCAAACCACGAACCCCGGCCGAAGCCGGGGTTCGCTCTGGACGACGGCGATGAAGCGCAAAGCGCCGGTCAGAAGGTGAGGCTCCAGGTGTCGATGCGGCCGGTGTCCTGGGTCGCGTTGTCGTTGACCCGCAACTTCCAGGTGCCGTTGAGGGCTTCGCCGGACAAGTCCTTGACGAACGTGCCAATGACGTTGTCGGCGCTGCCGCCGGTGCGGTTGTGCAGGTTGTAGAGCGTGCCGTCCGGCGCGACCAGGTCGACCTTAATATCGCTCTTGTACGTGTGATAGATCGTTACCGACACCGAGGCGTTGCTCGGCGCGTTGCCGCTGCGGCCGGACACGGCGATGCTGCTCTCGACGGTGGCGTTATCGAGGATCTGCACGTCGTTGTCGTTGCGATAAGTCTGGGTGCCGCCGCCGTCGCTGACGGTGACCGAGGCGGTCTTGCTGTGAGTCGCGCCGCCGTCGTCGGTAACGGTCAGAGTGACGGTGTAGGTGCCGGCCGCGGCGTAGGTCTTGCTCGGGCTGGTCGCGGTC